>NZ_JBPJZU010000013.1:0-124473 GCF_051216635.1 Variovorax sucrosi
CCCGGTCGACGGTTCGATGAACGCGAGCGCGCCGATCATTCACCACCCTGACGTCAAGCGCATGCTGATGACGATGCGTGCTTACACGGAAGGCTGCCGCGCGATGGCGAGTGTGGCAGCTGCAGCCTACGACGCGTCGCATCACCACCCCGATGCAGAGGCGCGCCAGCAGAACCAGGCCTTCTACGAATTCATGGTGCCGCTCGTGAAGGGCTACAGCACCGAGATGAGCCTGGAGGTCACTTCGCTGGGCGTGCAGGTGCACGGCGGCATGGGCTTCATCGAGGAGACGGGTGCGGCGCAGTACTACCGCGACGCGAAGATCCTCACGATCTACGAAGGAACGACCGCCATCCAGGCCAACGACCTGGTCGGGCGCAAGACGGCGCGCGACGGCGGCCGCACGGCCAAGGCCATCGCCGCGCAGATCGAGACGACGGAGGCCGAGCTTGCCAAGCGTGACAGTGCCGATGCGCACGCCGTGGCCAAGTGCCTGAAGGCGGCGCGCGAAGCCTTCGTCGAGGTGGTCGACTTCGTCGCGGGCCAGACCAAGGCCGGACCGAAGTCAGCGAACGCGGTGTTCGCAGGCAGCGTGCCCTACCTGATGCTGGCCGGCAACCTGGTAGCCGGCTGGCAACTGGCCCGTTCGCTGCTGATCGCCGAAGACCTGGCGAAGGCCGGCACCGATGTCGCCTTCATGCAGGCCAAGGTCGTCACCGCGCGCTTCTATGCCGAGCACATCCTGAACAAGGCGCCGGGCATCCGCGACAGCATCGTCGACGGCGCCGAAAGCGTGACGGCGCTGGCACTCGACGCCTTCTGAGCCGCGCGCTGCGCACCGCTGTCACCCAGACGACGCGCGTGCCCGGCGCCTTCTTATAAAAGCCATCTCGACTCAACCGACGGAGACCTCATGTCCAAGCTGCCCCCCGTGCTCGCGAACCTGCCGCTGCCCATCATCGGCTCGCCGCTGTTCATCATCAGCAACCCGAAGATGGTGGTCGCCCAGTGCAAGGCCGGCGTGGTCGGGGCGATGCCGGCGCTCAACGCGCGTCCGGCGGAACAGCTCGAAGAGTGGCTGATCGAGATCACCGGAGAACTCGCGGCCTACAACAAGGCGAACCCGGACAAGCCGGCCGCGCCCTTCGCCATCAACCAGATCGTGCACAAGAGCAACGATCGGCTCGAGCACGACATGGCGATGGTCGTGAAGTACAAGGTGCCGATCGTCATCACCTCGCTGGGCGCGCGCACCGACGTCAACGATGCGGTGCACAGCTACGGCGGCGTGACGCTGCACGACATCATCAACGACAAGTTCGCACGGAAGGCGATCGAGAAGGGCGCCGACGGCCTGATCGCGGTAGCCGCCGGTGCCGGCGGCCATGCGGGCGTGAAAAGCCCCTTCGCGCTGATCCAGGAAATCCGCCAGTGGTTCGATGGTCCGGTGGCCTTGTCGGGTTCGATCGCCAGCGGCGACGCGGTGCTCGCCGCGCAGGCCATGGGTGCCGACTTTGCCTACATCGGCACCGCCTTCATCGCGACCGAAGAAGCGCGCGCCAGCGAGGCCTACAAGCAAGCGATCGTCGACGGCAGCTCGGACGACATCGTCTACTCGAACCTCTTCACCGGCGTGCACGGCAACTACCTGGCGCCGTCGATCGTCGCCGCGGGCATGGACCCGGCGAACCTGCCCGAAGGCGACCTGAAGACCATGAACTTCGCCAGCGGCGACGGCAGCAAGGCCAAGGCCTGGAAGGACATCTGGGGCTCGGGCCAGGGCATCGGCGCGATCACGGAGGTGACCAGCGTGGCGGCTTACGTCGAGAAGCTCAAGCGCGAATACCAGGCGGCACGCCAGCGGCTGGCACTCTAGGTGCCGCGCAACCGCCGCATGGCAGCTGTTCCGCGCGTCCCGATGCCGATCGATTCGGCGGCCGTGCGCATGCCGTTGCTCGATGCGGTCAAGGGTGTGGCCTGCGCGCTGATCGTCGGCCACCACCTGGCGCGTTACGGACCGATGGCCGAAAGCGCCTCGGTGCTGGCGCCGTCGCTCTTCGGTTGGCTTGCGCAGCACGGGCGGCTTGCCGTGCAGATTTTTCTTGTTCTTGCCGGCTTTCTGGCAGCGAGCAGCCTCGCGCCGGATGGGCGCTTGCGCGTCGAGCGTCCGATGGTGCGCGTGTTGCGCCGCTATGCGCGGCTCGTCATGCCCTATCTGGCTGCGCTGTCCTGCAGCGTCGTCGTCGCTGCGCTCGTGCGCCCCTGGCTGAACGACGAGGCGGTGCCCGATGCCCCGGTGATCGCGCAACTCGTCGCCCATGCGCTGCTTTTGCAGGACCTGCTGGGCTATGACGCGCTGTCGACCGGGGTCTGGTATGTGGCCATCGACTTCCAGCTCTTCGTGCTCGCGCTGGCGGCGTTCTGGTGGGTGCATTGGCTCGAGCGGCGGTGGAAGGTCGACGCCGCGCGCGCACGTTGGCTGGCCGTCGCGCTGGTGCTGGGGCTCGTTGCCGCATCGCTCGCGGTCTTCAACCGCGATTCGGCGCTCGACGACACCGCGCTCTACTTCTTCGGTGCCTATGGACTCGGCATGCTGGTCTTCTGGATCGGCCGCGCCACGCGCGACAGCACATGGCGGCTGGCCGCACTCACGCTGGCGTTGTTCGGTGCGGGTGCGCTGGCGATCGATTGGCGCAGCCGCATCGCAGTTGCACTGGTGGCGGCACTGGCCATTGCCGTGGCGCAGCGCCGGCAGTGGCTGCGGCCGACGGCCTGGCCCGCCTTGTGGCAGCCGTTGGTGCACCTCGGCGAGATTTCCTATTCGCTGTTTCTGATCCACTTTCCAGTGATCCTGCTGGCCAACGCGGTCGTCGACCGCTGGTGGCCGGACCAAGCGTGGATGGCCCTCTGGGGCATGGCCTTCGCGTTCGCGCTGTCGTTGGCGGCAGGCACCTTGCTGCACCGGCAAGTGGAAATGCGGGCCGCCACGTGGAGAGCCGTGCTGGCGCTTTTCGCCGGCCTGCTCGCTTGCGGCGCGCTGAGCGCCGCCTGATGCGCCCACATCTGGCGGCCCATCGTCTGCCCCTGCACCCTGGCCACGCCTGCCTGCCTGCGTCGCAGGGGGTAGGCATTCCAGGCCGCAATGGCCTGCCGTTTCTCTGATCTTCATGCCATAACCGGGCTTGCACCGACTTGCGTGCGCGCAAGCGGCAAAAGTCGAACCCCGTTAAACTTCATGAAGTTTCAGGAAATACTGAAACTTCGAAAGCACAACCGATGACTTCCTCTCCCGCCCGCTCTGCTGGTTCGACCGTGCTGTCGACCGACAGCCTGCGCCGACTGGCGGCGCCACGGGTGGGAAGCCTGGTGCAGGGTGGGGCTGCGCTTTTCTGGCTCCCACAAGCGGCGTTGCTGGCCTGGGCGGTTCAGCGCCTGGGCGCGGGCGAGGGCATCGACGCGGTGTGGTTGCCCGCGCTCGGTATCGGCGTGCTGGGCGCCCTGCGCGCCGCCTGCGAGGCTTGGGGCACGCGCCGCATCTTCGGCGAGGTGCGGGGGCAGCTCTCGGTGCTGCGCGCACAGGTCGCCGCCGCGTTGGCCGCGCGCTCGCCGCTCGACATGGCGCGGCCCGCGTCCGGGCAGGCCGCCAGCGCGATCGCCGAGCAGGCGGAGGCCGTGCTGCCGTACCTGGTGCGCTACCAGCCGGCCCGCTGGCGCGCGATGCTGGTGCCGATCTTCATCCTCGTCGCGGTGGCCTGTTTCTCGTGGGTCGCCGCGCTGATCCTGCTGCTGGCCGCGCCGCTCATTCCGATGTTCATGGCCATCGTCGGCTGGCGTGCGCAGGCGGCAAGCCAGCAGCAGATGGTCGAGATGGGCGCGATGAACGCCTTCCTGCTCGATCGCCTGCGCGGCCTCGCGACGCTGCGCGCGCTCGGCGCGGTGGATGCGACGGCACGCCGCCTCGGCGATGTCGCGCAGTCGCTGCGCCGCCGCACCATGGCGGTGTTGCGCATCGCGTTTCTCTCGTCCGCGGTGCTCGAACTGTTCGCCGCGCTGGGTGTGGCGATGGTCGCGGTGTACATCGGCTTCCACCTGCTCGGCACGCTGGAGTTCGGCAGCTGGGGCCGCCGGCTGAGCCTGGCGGAAGGCCTGTTCGTGCTACTGCTGGCGCCCGCCTTCTTCGAGCCGCTGCGTGAACTTTCGGCGGTGTGGCACGACCGCGCCGCCGGCGAGGCGGCCCTCGATGCGCTCGACGCGCTGGCCGAAGCGGGCGTGCCGATGCCGGGTCGCGCGAACGCGCATGCGCCGGCCGTCGTGCGACGTGGTGCGCCCTCGGTGCACATTGCCGATCTGCACTTCGCGCACCCCGGAGAGGCCGTGCTGTTCAACGGACTCGACCTGCATGTGGCGCCCGGCGAGCACATCGCGCTCACGGGCCCGAGCGGCGCCGGCAAGACGGCCTTGCTGAGCCTGATCGCCGGCCTGATGCCCGCCGCGTCGGGCGACATCGCCATCGGTGGCGTGTCGCTGAACGACGAAACTGCGCTGGCGCTGCGTCGCCGCATCGGCTGGATGGGCCAGCGCCCACATGTCTTCGCGGCGTCGGTGCACGACAACGTGGCCATGGGGCGCGCCGGCGTGGCGACCGATGACGTGGCGCAGGCCATGCGCGACGCCGGGCTCGGCGACGTGGCGCAGGCGCGGCCGGCCACGGCGCTGGGCGAGGGCGGTGGCGGCCTGTCGGGCGGTGAACTCGTGCGGCTGGCGTTGGCCCGGCTGGCGGTGCAACCCGAGGCGGACCTGTGGTTGGTCGACGAGCCGACGGCGCACCTGGACACCGACACCGCCGAGCGCGTGGTCGACGCGCTGCTGCGGCTGGCGCAGGGCAAGACGCTGATCGCGGTGACGCACGATCCCATCCTGGCCGCGCGCATGCAACGTGAGGTGCGGCTCGGCGACGTACGGTCCGTGATGGCACGGGAGGCTGCATGACGCGCGCCCGCCATCGCCGCCTGCGCGAACTGCGCACCGTGCTGCAGCCCTTCATTGCCACTGCTCCGCGCCGCCTCGCGCTGGGCGCGGCGCTCGCTGCACTCACCGTGCTCATGGGCATGGCGCTGCTGGGCCTGTCGGGGTGGTTCATCACGGCGACGGCCCTGGCCGGGCTGAGCGCCACGACCGCCATCGTCTTCGACGTCTTCATGCCGTCCGCCGGCATCCGGCTGCTGGCCCTGGGCCGCACCGGCGCGCGCTACGGCGAGCGCCTGGTGACGCACGACGCCACCTTTGCCGCGCTGGCCGACCTGCGCGAGCGTCTCTTCCGCGGATGGGCGCAGCCCGCGGCGGCGCGCGCGCTGATGGCGCGGCCGGCCCGGCTGCTGTTCCGGCTGACGGCCGACATCGACGCGCTCGAATCGCTGTACCTGCGCCTGGGCGTTCCGGCCATCGCTGCGCTCGGCGCCGCGCTGCTGGCCGGCGTGGTGACGGGCTTCATGAACCTGTGGATGGGCGTCGCGCTGGCGGCCTGGCTGCTGGTGGCGGGCTGGGGCATCGCGCTGTGGCTCACGCGGCAGGCGCGCCCGCATGCCATGCGGCGCGCCCAGGCTGCCGAGTTGCTGCGTGCGCGCGCCGTGGACCTGGTGTCGGGCCAGACCGAGCTCGCGATGGCGGGCCGGCTCGATGCGCAGCGCGAAGCGCTCGCCGCGGCGGACCGACGCCTGGCACGTGCCGACCTGGCGCTCAACCGGCTCGACGTGCGCGCTGGTGCCGCCTACAGCATGGCCGGCACGCTGACGCTCGCCGCCGTGCTGCTGGCCGTCGGTGCGCTGGTGGACGAGGGCGCCATCGGCGCACCGGCCGCCGCGCTGGCGCTGCTCGTGGCCCTGACCGCGACCGAACCCTTCGCGGCGCTCCGCCGCGGCGCGCTCGAAGCCGGGCGCACCTGGCTCGCCGTGCATCGGCTGGCGCCGCGCATGGTCGAAGCTGTCTCTCCGGTGGCTCTCGACGCGACAGGTCCGGACGTGACACTGCATGACGTGCATGCAACCCATGCCGGCAGCACCGCAGCGGCGCTGCAGGGCATCTCGCTGCGCATCGCCGCGGGCGAGCGCGTCGCGCTGGTCGGCCCCAGCGGCGCCGGCAAGTCCACCTTGCTGGCCGTGCTGGCCGGCGAGATCGCACCGACGCACGGCGAGGTGCACGTGCCGCCGCACTGCCTGCTCACGCAGCGCTCCGAAGTCTTCCAGGACAGCCTTCGCGACAACCTGCGCCTGGCCGATGCGTCGGCCGACGATGCGCGTCTGTGGGCGGTGCTCGATGCCGCCGGGCTCGCGGGCGAGGTGCGCGCCATGTCGGGTGGCCTCGGCACGCTGCTCGGCGAGGGCGGCCTCGGCCTCTCCGGCGGCCAGTTGCGCCGTCTGGCGTTGGCTCGTCTGCTGCTGCGCGACTCTCTCTTTTGGCTTCTCGACGAGGCCACCGAAGCGGTGGACACTCGCACCGCGCACGACGTGCTTCACCGCCTGGCGGCCCGGGCGTCCGGCCGCACGCTGCTCATCGCGACCCACCTTCGCCGCGAGGCGGCTCTGGCGGACCGACTGATCCGCATCGAGCAGGGCCGCCTGGTGGCCGACCTGCATCGCGGCACCCCGGCCTTCGACGCCGCCCTGCGCACGCTGCGTCCCGATTGACGCCGGACCGACGAACAAAGGAAAAAAGGAACTCCCATGGACCTCGACATCGTTGCCCTCTCGCGATTGCAGTTCGCGCTGACGGCGCTCTACCACTTCCTCTTCGTGCCGCTCACGATCGGGCTGGCCGTGATCCTCGCGATCATGGAGACGGTCTACGTCATGACGGGCCGCACCGTCTGGCGCGACATGACGAAGTTCTGGGGCGTGCTCTTCGGCATCAACTTCGCGATGGGCGTGGCCACCGGCATCGTCATGGAGTTCCAGTTCGGCATGAACTGGAGCTACTACAGCCACTACGTCGGCGACATCTTCGGCGCGCCGCTGGCCATCGAAGGGCTGATGGCCTTCTTCCTCGAAGCCACCTTCGTCGGCCTGTTCTTCTTCGGCTGGGACAAGCTCAGCAAGGTCGGCCATCTGATGACCACCTGGGCGGTGGCCATCGGCTCGAACTTCTCGGCGCTGTGGATACTGATCGCCAACGGCTGGATGCAGAACCCGGTCGGCTCGGCCTTCAACCCGCAGACCATGCGCATGGAGGTGACCGACTTCTTCGCGGTCTTGACGAACCCCGTGGCGCAGGCCAAGTTCGTGCACACGGTGTCGGCGGGCTACACGGTTGCGGCGATCTTCGTGCTCGGCGTGTCGGCCTGGTACCTGCTCAAGGGCCGGCATGTGCAGCTCGCCAAGCGCTCGATGACGGTGGCCGCGTCCTTCGGCCTGGCCGCGTCGCTGTCGGTCGTCGTGCTGGGCGACGAGAGCGGTTACCTGTCGACCGAGCACCAGAAGATGAAGCTGGCGTCGATCGAGGCGATGTGGAAGACCGAGCCCGCCCCGGCCGCCTTCACCGTCTTCGGCTTCCCCGACCAGGAAGCGCGCGAGACGCACTATGCGATCCACATTCCCGCGGTGATGGGGCTGATCGGCACGCGTTCGCTCGACACCCAGATCCCTGGCATCGAAGATTTGGTCAAGCTCGCCGAGCAGCGCATCAAGGACGGCATCAAGGCCTACGACGCGCTGCAGACCATCCGCGCTGCGGGCAGCGATGCGGCCGTGCCCGCCGCCGCCCGCGAAGCCTTTGATCGTGATGGTCGCTCGATGGGCTATGCCCTGCTGCTCAAGCGCTATGTCGACGATCCGCGGCAGGCCACGCCCGAGCAGATCAGCAAGGCTGCGTGGGACACGGTGCCGGCGGTGGCGCCGCTGTACTGGTCGTTCCGCATCATGGTCGCCTTGGGCATGTTCTTCATCGTGCTGACCGCCACCTTCTTCGTGTTGTCGACGCGGCGCCGACTCGACGCGCACCCGTGGCTGCTCAAGCTGGCCGTGTTCTCGATCCCATTGCCGTGGATCGCGGCCGAGGCCGGCTGGATCGTGGCCGAGGTCGGCCGCCAGCCCTGGGTGATCGAAGGCGTGCTGCCGACAGCGGTGGCCGTGTCCAGCCTGGGCGCGACCACGCTGCTCATCACCATCGCGGGCTTCGCGCTGATCTACACCGTGCTGTTCGTCATCGAGATGAAGCTGATGCTCAAGGCGATCGGCAAGGGCCCGGAGGAGCATCCCGTGCCGCCGCCGGCGGCCTTCCGCGCCGAAGCGGCGCCCGACCAGCGCCCCCCGTCGAGGCCCCTGGCGGGCGCGGCCGAATAACCGAGGAGCACCCATCATGATTCTGAGTGAACTGATCTCCTACGAAACACTGCGCTTCATCTGGTGGCTGCTGATCGGCGTGCTGCTGGTCGCGTATGCGGTCACCGACGGCTTCGACCTCGGCGTCGGCATGCTGCTGCCCTTCGCGGGGCGCGACGACCACGAGCGCCGTGTGATGATCAACAGTGTCGGCCCGGTGTGGGAAGGCAACCAGGTCTGGCTGATCTTCGGCGGCGGTGCGATCTTCGCGGCCTGGCCACAGCTCTACGCCGTGTCCTTCTCCGGCTTCTACCTGGCGATGTTCGTGATCCTGGTCGCGCTCATCCTGCGGCCGGTGGCCTTCAAGTTCCGCGGCAAGCGCGAAGAGCCGGCCTGGCGCGCGCGCTGGGACGCGGTGCTTTTTCTGAGCGGCCTGGTGCCGGCGCTGATCTACGGCGTGGCCGTGGGCAACGTGCTGCAGGGCGTGCCCTTCCGCTTCTCGTCGGACATGCACATCTTCTACGACGGCAGCTTCTTCGGCCTGCTCAACCCCTTCGCGCTGCTGTGCGGGCTGGTGTCGGTGATGATGATGCTGATGCACGGCGCGGCCTGGCTGCAGCTCAAGACCACCGGCCCCGTGGCCGAACGCGCACGGCGCTACGGCAGCTGGGCGGCCGTCGCGACGCTGGTGCTCTACGCGCTGGCCGGCGTCGCGCTGTGGCTGTGGATCGACGGCTACCGCGTGACCAGTGCGCTGCCGACCGGCGGCCCGTCGAACCCGATGCTCAAGACAGCGGCACTGCAGCCCGGCGCCTGGTTCGCCAACTACGCGGCGCGGCCGTGGTTGTGGGCCGCACCGGTGCTCGGCCTGCTGGGCGCGTTGCTGGCGCTGGTCGGCCTGCGGGCGCGGCGCGAGGTTGCCACGCTGCTGGCGAGCGGGCTTTCCATCACCGGCATCGTGCTGAGCGTGGGCGCGTCGATGTTCCCGTTCATCCTGCCGTCGTCGATCGACCCGCGCGCCAGCCTCACGGTGTGGGATTCGTCGTCGAGCCACCTCACGCTCTTCAACATGTTGGTCGCCACTGCCATCTTCCTGCCGCTCATCATTGCCTACACCAGCTGGGTCTACCACGTGCTGTGGGGCAAGGTCGACGCCGACGCGATCCGCGAAGAGCGCGGCCACGCCTACTGAACGCCCACAAATCAACGAAAGAGAAAACCATGTGGTACTTCGCCTGGATCCTGGGGCTGCCGCTGGCGGCCACCTTCGCGGTGCTCAACGCGATGTGGTACGAGCTGATGGAAGACGATGCCATTCGGCGGGACAAGATGGAGAGGCCTTGACGCGGTAGAACAAGGCCGCGGATCATCAGCGCGAACGTCCGCTTCGCAGCGGCTCAAACACCCGCTTTGGGCCCGGGGCTCCGATCGACCGACTGGCCTCAGTCGGCCAAAAGCGGACGGTCGACTGCGCCGCAGAACTCGCCAGATAGCTGCCGTTCGCACGGTCGGCGAGAAAGCAGGACATGCAGTTTCGAGCTGAACTCGCACTGCTTCGAAAAGACGAAGCGCGTCGACCCTCCGCATAGAAACGCCTGCTAAAGCAACTCGTTGAAGGCATGAAAGAAACCGTCTTTGCAACGGTGCCACAACCCTCGCTGCGCCCACTGCGCCGCATCGAGCTCGACGCAGTGCTGCATATCCTCCACGAACGATGCCTCCAGCCGACGGGCGATCGTAGTGTCCTTGACGCCCAGGGTGATCTCGTCGTTGGTCTCCAGCGACCGATCGTCGAAGTTGCTCGAGCCGATCGCGGACCAGACACCATCGACGGTCATCACCTTCTGATGAAGTAGGCAGTCCTGGAACTCGAAGATGCGGACACCGCCTTCGAGCAAGCGGTGGAAGTTTCGGTGTGCCGCGTGTTGCACCATCGGCATGTCCGAAGCCTCTGCCGAAGGGACCATCACTCGCACGTCCACACCGCGCCGCGCGCTGACGCAAAGCGCTTCGATCGCCTCGTCGTCAGGGAGGAAGTAGGGGTTCTGGATCCAGAGACGTTCACGTGCCATGCAGATAACGAGGTGATGCAGGATCTTCACGGCCGGTGGCGATCCCTCGGCCTTGATGCTGGCCACATGGATGGAAACCTCTCCAGTACGTTCAAGGCTGGGAAAGTACGCGTCGCCGAGGAACAGCTCTCCCGTGTCCTCCACCCAGTTCTCGGCGAAGACGGCTTGAACAGCGTGCACGGCGGGCCCGTCGAGCCGGACGCCCAGGTCACGGACATCGTCCTTTCTTGCCGCGGACTGGCACATCCAACCGTCCACGATGCAATGACCGCCAACGAAGGCGACCCGCCCATCCAGCACGACCAGCTTCCTGTGGTCGCGGTCGTTGAAAACGCCGATGTTGCGTATGTGATGCGGGTGATGAAAGTGGAGACGACAGCCGGCCTCCCGCAATCGGCGAGGCGCCTCGGTGCCGATGTTCTTGCCACCATCCGCGTCCACCAACACCCGGACAGCCACGCCCGCTCGGCAGCGCGCGACGAGCGCGTCCACAAGACGCGTCCCGAGTTCTCCTTCCTTCCACAGGAAGGTTTCGAAGTGGATCGAATGGGTTGCGCTGTCAATGGCACGGAACAGGGCGGCGAAGAAAGCGCCGTCGGCCAGGAGCTCGACAGCGTTGCCGTGGTAAACCGCCCCCTGTGTCAAGCCGGCGATCGACGGAATGAGTTCGTCGATAGAGGCGTCGCAGGCAATCTCGAGTTTGGGATCTCGGTGTCGCCGAATCGACCAGATCACGACGCCGAAGATAGTCGCCACGAACAGCAGCACGAACACGAGTGCTGTCGGCCACGAGGCTTGGTCAAGTAGGTTTTCGGTCACGAGCAAGTTTCGGAAATGGGGGCATGGTAGCGGCCGGCTTTCGCCGACATGCCACGCCTGCTCAGGTGTTCGCCGATACACGTTCGCTTGGCATGGCCGCAGAAGTTGAGCGAGGCAAGTCCACAAGCCACTATGCCGGCGGGAGCTTTCTGCATGGAGGCGACCTGATTCGCGCCTGGTACTTGACCAGCGGCTGCAGGCATTGCGCGCTGTGGCAGGATTTGGGCGCCGCCAGTGAAGCGCGGTGACCCCCACCCCTTGGTGGTCTATGAACTGACTCTCACCTAAGAAGGAGCCCCAATGGCCGAGACGACCAAGGTAAAGGGACCCGCCTCATACTTCCCTTCCATCGAAAAGACTTACGCCAAGCCAATAGCGTATTGGATGGATATTCTGGAGAAGCTGGGTCCGCTTAAGCACATGGAGCTCGTCAATCGCTTAAAAGCCGAGCACCAAGTGGGACACGGACACGCGAACGCCTTGGTGGCGGCGTTTCTCGCGGCCAATTAGCACGTCGAGCGCGTCTGACGACGGCGTGCCACCTGAAACTGAGAACCTCGAGATTTCCAACGTGGTTGTAGGGCCCGTGAGTCGAATCATTCACGACGACGCGTGTCGCATTTTCGAAGTAGTTTGGGAAAGCTACATCTCGTATGCCGTGACGAACGAGTCTTTTCAGCACGGGGACGAACCGGAGACCTTCAGCGGACAGCGACTTAGGCGATACACGCGGTCCCCGTTCCTCGAATACATTGCTCGCGCAACCTTTGCCTCGAGTGACCACCCCGGCCCTTTTGAACACATCGGGGTTACATGCCTCAACCACGGGATTGACGTCGTATCGACAGAGGCGCCGCGGGTCCGACTTCTCAAGCATGGAAGACCATTGCCTGTTCGGGTACGGCATAACGAGCGCCTTTGAGACTTGAGCCCGAGCACAAGGCCGCCTTCGGCCAAAAGCGGACCTTGCTGTCAGGTTCCAGAGTGACAGTCGTAGACTCGGAAAAACCGCTCGCGCCATCGATGCTTCCCGAGGGCACGGCGAGCACGCCACCAACCTGCAAGAGATTGGCCATGAGCATTTTCAAACGTGCAGCTAATGCCTTCGAATGGGTCCAAATGGGACTCTGGCCTTGAACCGGCCTTCAGGTCCACTGTTCTCTATCCATCATGCTTAGACACAGCCTAGCACTACTTTTCGTCTCTGCAATCGTCGCCGGCTGCTCGGCCGTCGGTGCGCCATTCACACCTCATACCGGTCTGCAAGCCAGCCAAGGCGTGGTGTACGTCTTTCGACCGGCCGCACGCCCTTTGTCTGTACTCACGGCGATTATCAAAGTCGACGGAACGGTCGTTGCGTCGCTTGAGAACGGCGCATATGCGCCCATACCTCTTCCAGCCGGCCGCCATGTGATTACCCAGCAATGGAAGGCAGGGCTACTCGCCAACTCCGACTTCGAGAATCGGCCGCTTTCTGTTCCACTCGATGTGGAGGAAGGCCGCGAGAGTTACCTCCGACTCGGAACGCTGGGTTCCTGGCAGGTCACCAGTGGTTGGCCCTTGACGGTTCAAAATGACTGGGAGTGGCAACTTCGCGTCGTCTCAGCCACGCAAGCAAGCGCTGAGCTCTACGCCTGCCGTCTTGCCTCCAATTGAGGGACCAAGCTTCTACGACGCTCCGCTGCAACGCGTGCGACCACCGTCCTCATCGAGGAGTAATGGCATGTGGCAGCAAGCGGACATCCAAGGAACCAGGTCGCGTCAAGTAGGCTTCTTCCATGAGCTACGCAAAGGTCTCGTGGTGCAAAAACGTTATTCCGTTAGCCATTGCGTGGAAGTTTGGTGGCGCTTCAATTCCTGGCCGGGTCAGACGGCCATACCCCTTCCGACAGCTGGATCAAGCGGTTGATCGTCGCCCAGCCGCATCGCCGGGCTTCCGTCAAGCGAGATCGCCGTCGGTTTTGCGACTTTAGAACCCCATCTAGCCAGCACCTCCACCGCAGTGTGTAGAGGCGAACAGTCACTGGGGGTCTTAGAGTCTCTCGTTCTCTTTGAGTACACCGGCTTTGCGCAGTGCGGCTTCCAGCCATTTGGCGGTCGTGTCGCCTTTCTTGATCGCATCAATTCGCGCGGCCTCGTCCTCGACCTTTTTTCCCGCTGCCTGGAGAAGAAGCTCTACCTTCTCCCGCTCCACCACGACCACGCCGTCGGCATCGCCCACCACCAGGTCGCCCGGCCGGACCGCGACGCCGCCGATAGACACCGGATGCCCGATCCGGCCCGACGCCACTTTCGTCGGACCATTGGGATTAGTTCCGACCGAGAAAACGGGAAAGTCCATGTCGTCGATTTCAAGGCTGTCGCGCACCGCACCGTCGATTACCACGCCGGCGATTCCGACTTGCCTGCAGGCCGTCATCATGATCGTCCCCATGAGCGCGGCGCTCAGGTCGCCCTTGCCGTCGATCACCAGCACGTCGCCAGGCCGGGCTAGCGCGATGGCCGCGTGGATCATCAGGTTGTCGCCCGGCCGCACCTCGACCGTGAGCGCACTGCCGGCCAGCTTCATGCGGGGGCGCAGAGCCCGGATGCGACCGTGCAACGCACCGCGGCGGCCCGCGACGTCGGCGAGGATGGCCGGTTGGAAGGCCGAGGCCTGCCGGACCAGATCGGGGGAGACGCGCTCGAAGTCGCGAATGATGTCGGATAGCTGGTTCATTGTCGGTCTCATTTCTATTCGGCTTTGACGTCGGCGTCTTTCACCACGCGGCCCCACTTGCGCTTGTCTGCAGCCAAGAAGGCGCGGAACTGCTCGGGGGTGTTACCCACAGGCTCCAGGCCATCGGCGGCGAGCCGCTTGGCGATCTCGGGCATCGCGAGCACCTTGGCAACTTCCCGCTGGATGCGCTCGACCACGGCCGGCGGCGTGTTCTTCGCCGCGCAGATGCCCGCCCAGGTCACGGGCTCGAAGTCGGGCACGCCGGCTTCCGTCACCGTCGGAATGTCGGGAAAGGCCGCCAGCCGGCGCGGGCTCGCCACCGCCAGCGCGCGCAACTTGCCGGCACGTGCGTACTGCATGGAGCTCACCGGCTGGTCGAAGATCATCGAGACCTGGCCCGCGATGAGATCCGTCATCGCCTGCCCGGTGCCCTTGTAGGCCACGTGAACGATGTCGATGCCCGCGCGGCTCTTGAGCATTTCGCCCGCCAGGTGCCCGCCGGTGCCCGTGCCCGAAGAAGCGAAGTTGATCTCGCCGGGCTTCTGCTTGGCATAGGCCACGAGCTCCTTCACGCTCTTGACCGGCAGCGTCGTGTTCACCAGCAGCATGTAGGGCGCGTTGACGACCTGCGTGACCGGTGTGATGTCCTTCTCGGAATCGAAGGGCATGCTCTTCAGGATGTGCGGCTGGATCGACAGAGTGCCCGTGGTGCACATCAGCAGCGTGTGCCCGTCCGCGGGCGCACCGAGCATGGCCGATGCCGCGATGTTGCCGCCGGCGCCCGGGCGGTTTTCAATCAGGATCGGCTGCCCGAGCCCTTCGGCCAGCTTCGGCGCGATCAGACGTGCGACGACGTCGTTGGAGCCGCCGGGCGAAAAGCCCACGAGGATCTTCACGGGCTTCGACGGAAAGGCATCCGGGCCCTGCGCCCGGGCGGCGCCGAGGCAGACGGTGCCCGCGGCAAGGGCCGGCAGCAGCTTCAGAAAGGATCGCAGTTTCATTTCGGTTCCTGGTTGATGGCTTGGCCCGAGAGTTCGTCGCGCGCCCGTGCGATGCGGCGGCAACCCTCGAGCAGTTGTTCGGTGCTCGCAGCAAACGAGAGGCGGAAATGCGTCGGCACGCCGTAGGCGCTGCCCTGAAGCGCCGCCAGGTTCTGGGCGTCGAGCAGGTGCATCACCCAGTCGTCAGAGGTCTCAATCGCGACGCCCTGCTGCGTGCGAAGACCGAACAGCGCGCTACATGAAGCGAAGACGTAGAACGCGCCATCGGGCACGGCGCAATCGATGCCCTCGATGGCATTGAGCGCCGCAACCACCGTGTCGCGCCGTTCCGCGTATTCGCGCCGGTTAGTAGCAATGGAATCTTGCGGGCCCGTGAGCGCCGCGATGGCCGCCGCCTGGGCGATCGAGTTCGGCCCCGAGGTGCTCTGCGACTGAAGCTTGACCATCGCCTTGATGAGCGCCGACGGCCCTGCGCCGTAGCCGATGCGCCAACCCGTCATGGCGTAGGCCTTGGAAACGCCGTTCACCGTCAGCGTGCGGTCCTTGAGGTCGGGAGTCACCTGCGCCATGGTGGCGAAGCCGGCGTTGCCATAGATGAGGTGCTCGTAGATGTCGTCGGTGAGTATCCAGACATGCGGATGGCGGCGCAGGACCTCGGCCAGCGCCCGCAACTCTGCCCGCGTGTAGGTCGCCCCGCTCGGGTTGTTCGGCGAATTCAGGATCAGCCAGCGCGTCCTGCCGGTGATGGCACGTTCCAGGTCCTCGGGCTGGAGCTTGAAGCCCATGGCCGCCGGGCAGTCGACGCAGACCGGAACGCCGCCGGCGAGCAGCGCGATGTCCGGGTAGGACACCCAGTACGGCGCTGGCACGATCACCTCGTCGCCCGCCGCAACCGTGCACATGAGCGCGTTGAAGATCACCTGCTTTGCCCCGGTGCCGACGATGATTTCGTTCGATGCATAGGTCAGCTGGTTCTCGCCCAGGAACTTCCCTGCGATGGCCTCCTTCAGCGCCGGTGTGCCGCCTACGTCCGTGTAGCGTGTCTGGCCGGCCGCCATGGCGCGGATGGCCGCTTCCTTGACGTGTGCGGGCGTCTCGAAGTCGGGCTCGCCGGCGGTCAGGCTGAGGATGTCCCGGCCGGTCGCGCGCAGCTCACGCGCCCTTTGGCCCGCCATGGAACTGGGGGACGGTTTGATTCGGTTCAGGCGTGGTGCGATGTGAAGCATGCACGCAGTATCGAAGTCTGTTTGCCGCGGGACAAACGAGAAATCGGCGAGGCACGCTATTCCTTTTTTTCCTGGGCAGCTATGGATGTACATTCCGCCGGATGAACTTCACCTTCAAGCAGCTGGAGGCCTTTCTCTTCAGTGCCAAACTCCAGAGCTTCAGCGCTGCGGCGGTGAAGCTGCACACCACGCAATCGGCGGTCTCCAAGCGCCTGGCGGAATTGGAAGAGTCGCTGGGCGGCCCCTTGCTGCATCGCACCTCGCACGGCCTGGAGCTGACCCAAGTCGGCCGCGAATTGCTGCCGCTCGCGGAAGAGGCCCAGCGCCTCTGGCAACGCATTGCGCATGACATCAGCGTCGACAAGACGCTGCGCGGCACCTTCCGCGTCGGCGTGACGGAGCTCATCGCGATGACCTGGCTCACCCGCCTGATCCAGCTGCTGCAGAAGCTCCATCCCCAGGTGACGATCGAGCCCGTGGTGGACGCGGGCCTCACGCTCTTCGAGCGCCTCGAAGCCAACAAGCTCGACCTGGCCGTCATGCCCGGCACCTTCTGGGGCCAGGCCTTCGAATCGATCAAGGTTGCAGAGGTCGAGCAG
The DNA here is from genome assembly GCF_051216635.1 of Variovorax sucrosi. NCBI lineage: Bacteria > Pseudomonadati > Pseudomonadota > Betaproteobacteria > Burkholderiales > Comamonadaceae > Variovorax > Variovorax sucrosi. The sequence goes on from NZ_JBPJZU010000013.1 coordinate 16,749, forward strand.
GTCTGGATTGCGAGCCCGCGCCTGCAGATTCCCGCCCGCGCGCTGAAGCCGCACGAGTTTGCCGACTACCCCGTGATCGAGCAGCCCGCGGGCGCCTCGAAAAACAGGTTCTACGAAGCCTGGCGCGCGGAGCATGGTTTTCGCTTCGGCAAGGTCATGCTGACGAACAGCACGACCGTCCTGCGTGAACTGACCATCAGCGGCTTCGGCCTGAGCCAGCAGGCGCTCGACTATGTGCGACCAGACGTCCGGAGCGGGCTGCTACGCGTGGTCAAGAGCGATCCCATGCCGCCGCCGCTGGTGTACAGCGCGGTCTTCCGGCGCGACAACGTCAGCCCCACGCTGGAGCGCATCGTTGAGTTGGCGGTCAAGACCTGCGATTTCACGCTGCGAGCGAGCCAGCACCACGTAGCCCCGGCACGCGCCCTGCAGCGACAACATGTCGCGAAAAGGGCTAAGACACCCACTGGGAAAACTCGCGGATAACTGCCGCTGGTTGTTGACTGGGAGTGACGCGTCAACCGGACCACTGGCATCGTCAGATGCTTCGTCGGCAAAATCTTCGCCGGCGTCCTCTTGTTCTTCATGAGGGGGCGGCCACTCCGTTACGTTGAAATTATTGGATGGAGCTTAAGGGCGAGCGTCAGTAGACAGTCCTCACGGAGACATGCGGCCCGTCGCCTGTGCGTCCGATCCGGGCCGACAACCGAGTCTAGACACCGCCGCCCCGCAAGATGGGATGTCCGGCCGCTTACTGAGCTACCAAATCTCGTCGAACCGAACGGTCACTTGGCAAGAGTTCGCTGCGCTGGTGGCATCAGTGGGATGGGGAGAGGGGTACGACGAGTTCTCGTTCCGGCGTTCAAACTGCGCCTACCCCCTAGTCGTGCATGTGAAGGCGCTGGGAGATGCCAAGCGATTCTTTCACGCTTGTGGCTATCGCCGTCCGACGAGTGAGATGACGGTCATGTTCAAGAAACCGCCGCTGGTTTCAGCCTAGACCAGCAATGGCAAGATTCGGCCATTACCGGAAGTTCGTCACGCCCGTAGCCCCTGGCTGCAGAGCCTGAGTCATAAGTCACGCGCTAGCCGCCTTTCTACGACCGTAGATAGACGAATGTGAATGGTTCCCATACATTTGTCGCACCCCGAATACAAGTAGCTGGAAACCCGAATGCACTGCGATCTACGGCGCGACACCAACGTCTTGATCGCCACACATGTCCGCTTTGATTGGTCGAGGGCTGGAGCATCTATGAATGCGATCTTGCGCACATGGACGTTTTGGGTCCGAACTGCAGTCGAACAAGAATGCCGTGAGTATTTGGAGACGGTCAAGCTCGAGCAGATGAGGGCATCGCCAGGCAATCACCGCGCTGCTGCACTCTTTCGAGATCGCCAAGACGGGACTACTGTGGTGGTCGTCATGTCGGTTTGGGACTCGATGGAAAGCGTGCGCTCTTTCAGTGGTGATGACCAAGAAGCTCCATCGATTGATCCTGCAGACCGAGGAAAAATCTTTGACCTTGAACCGAAGGTGCGCCACTACGCCATGTCCGACATCGCCGCGCTTGCATTGATTCCACTTGAGTGGCGCGATTCTCTCCTGCCAACCTGAGCTGCCCAGCGTTCGTCAGGAGCGGCCGGGCAGCATGCAGTCGCCGACAGTGCCACGATGAGTCCCCCAGCATGCGCGCCAGGCGGAACATACGGGACAGCAACTGCACGTCCTTGTTCGCCGACGCCGCCCGCTCCCGGTTGTCGTAGAGATGCTTCGTGATGGCCACGGTGTGCGACGATTGATTCCCAAAGGCGCTGCGGGCGCCCGTTGAAAGGTCGTCAGTCGGCCAAAAGCGGAACTTCGGGCCCGCCGCAAATAATTCAGCTTCGCTTGTTTGGTCGAGCGGCCTTGGCATTGAGTGCATGCCGTCAGATTTCAAAGAACCTCGCCAGTGGTTCCGGCCTGGCGTGGAAGGCTACTTGAGCCCTTCTGTGTCGAGCGCTTTGCGGACGGCCGGCCGCTCGCGCATGCGGACATACCAAGTTTCGAGGTTGCGCAGGCCATCGAAATGGATATCGGCCTTGTAGACGGATTCCAACCACGGTGCCTGGGCCCAGCCAGTCAGCGCGTACAGGTAAGCGTCGGCCACAGTAAACCTTTCCCCCATCAGGTAGTCGCGGTCAGCCAACTGTTCGTCAATCCAGGCATAGCGCCTCTCCAACTTCGGCTTGGCAGCTTCGACGTATTTGCCGGCCAGCACCGAGTACAGCAGGGGTATGAAGCCTTTGTGTACTTCAGAAGTCAGAAAGCTCAGCCACTCTTGAAGGCGATAGCGCTCGAGGGTGCCATTCTTCGGCGCAAGGCCCGACTCCGGGTTCAAGTCGGCTAGATATTGCACGATGGCAGGGCCTTCGCGCAGTGCCGTGCCGTCGTCGAGTTCCAGCAGTGGGACATAGCCGAACGGACTGATTTCATGGAAGTCGCGGCCGTCCTCGGTCCTGTGAGTCTTGTAGTTCACCTTGACCAGGATGACGTCCAGGCCGAGTTCATTCAGGACGATATGGGGTGAAAGCGAGCAGGCCCCGGGTATGTAGTACAGCTTCATGCAGGTTCATTCCAATGTAAGAGGCGCCGGATGCGCCGCGAGCGATGCTATGGCGCTGGGCTAAAATTGGAAGAAGGCAATAAAACTGCACGTAGGTTAAAAAAGTATACCGACTGCCCTTTTCGGAAAGAGGTGCTATGAAAGCGAACGTGACGGGCTGCTCGGTGGAGGAAGCCATGCGCCTCTTGGGCGGCAGGTGGCGGCTCCTCCTCGTGTCCTATATCGTCGACGGGCCCAAGCGCTTCAGTGAGTTACGCCGAGACGTTCCAGGTATTTCGCAGCGCTCCCTCACCCTCGACCTCCGCGCGCTCGAGGCGGCGGGTCTGGTGAAGCGCACCGTACATCCCACCGCGCCTGTGAGGGTCGAATATGCGCTGACGGCCGATGGCGAGCGCTTGGAGCCAGTCGTGAAGGTGATGATGGACTTCGGGCTTTGGCTGAAGCAAAAGGCGCAGGCTTGAGTTCATCGGATTTTCGTTCGCCCACACATGCAGGCGGGTCAGGAAACTACGACGAGGGCTGGGTGGCGAGTGGACAGCGCCGGCTGCGGGCATTCCGCTGCCGTCGGGGGGACGGGATGCGGCCACAAGCTGACGGTGAGTTTGCGGGTTCACCCACGCTTCGCCGCCCGGTCCGAATGTGAACTTTCTTTCAAGCCAAGATAGCTCAGAATGCCTCCGGCGAACAAGAGAGCGACCGCCAACGCAATCGACACATGCATGCCGTGCAGAAAGAGGCTTGGTTCTGTGTCTCGCACGAAGAACCCACACACAGCCACGCCCAGCATGCCTCCAATCTGTCGGGCCGAATTGAGGACACCTGAAGCGATGCCGGCGTGCGCCGAGTCGACCGATGACAAGGTCGCGTTGGTCATGGTCGGAACCACCAGCGCGATGCCACTGGCTGCCAGTAGCATCGGCAACACCAGCGTCAGATAGGGGCGGTCTGCGTCGACGCGAAGCAGCAGCAGATAGCCCAACGACGCGAGCGCCAGTCCGGCGACCATCAAGGCGCGCGTACCCACGCGCGTGACCAACCGTCCGGCAGCGATGTTCATGACCATCAGGATGGCTGTCATCGGCAAGAACGCCAGGCCGGTCTGTTGAGGAGTGAACTGCTGGACCGCTTGGAAGAACAGGCTGAAGACGAACACCAGCCCGTAGTACGCAAAGTTCACCACCAGCCCCACGGTAGTTGCTATCGAGAAGGTCGCACTGCGGAACAACGACAGCGGAAGCATCGGCGCCTTGCTATGCTGCTCCAGCCAGTAGAACGCGGTTGCACTGAGGAGCGACGTGGCTATTCCGCCGCAGACCCAGGGATGGCACCATCCCAGCCGACTGGCTTCTGTCAACGCGGCGGTCAGCGAAGCGAGCGTAAGGATGGCTGCGAGCTGACCCGGCAGGTCGAGTCCACGACCTGCCTTCGTGAATGCGGTGGGCACGTTGCGCAAAGTCAGCGCCAACCCGAGCACGCCAACCGGAAGGTTGATGAGAAAGATGCCACGCCATCCCACATGTGCGATGAGCAGGCCGCCCAGGACCGGGCCGGCTGCCAGCGCGATACCTCCGGCTGCTCCCCACCAACCAACTGCGCGGCTGCGTTGTGCAGGATTCGGAAATGCCTGCTGAAGCAGCATCAGGGAACTGGGCACCAGCAGCGCCGCGCCCATGCCCTGGATGATGCGTGCGACCACCAGCAACGCCAGGCTCGGCGCCAGACCGCAGGCGAGGGAGGCCACCGTGAAAACGCCGAAGCCCGCCACGAAGACCCTTTTGGCGCCCATCCGGTCACCCAGCGCGCCGCAGGTCAGTAGCAGCGCCGCGAATACCAGCGTGTAGGCGTTGACGACCCACTGCAGCCCGGCGACATCGGTGCCGAAATTCGTGCGCAACGTTTCAAGTGCGACGTTGACCGCGCTGACATCTAGCAGCACCAAGACGAACCCCAGGCCCGCAGCGACCAAGGTCCATCGCTGGCGGGGGGTTAAAGAAGCGGTAACCATCGAACGGCACCCCATGAGACAGAGAAGGGCTCGAATCTAGGCGCCAAGTCGTCCTGCGTAAATTCTCAGAAAATGCAAGCCATCCTGGAGAAAATGCACAGATGTTCGATTGGGAAGACCTCAGGCATTTCATCGCGGTGGGTCGCGCGGGCACCTTGTCGGGCGCGGCCCGTGAGCTGAAGGTCGACCACGCGACCGTCAGTCGCCGACTGAACTCCTTGGAGCGCGATTTGCAAGTACGCCTCGTGGAGCGGCTTCCGCGGGCTTGCCGCCTGACGGATGCGGGAGCGCATGTGTTTACGCTGGCGCAGGTCTTGCAGGACGATGCATTCGCAATCGAGAGAGCCGTTCGCGCCAGCCAATCGCCACTCGCTGGCAAAGTCTCCCTGAGCGTGCCGCCGGTCTTAGTGGCCAGCTTTCTGGCGCAGCATCTGGCCGAGTTCCGCCAACGGTTTGCTGCCATCCAGCTGTCCGTATCCGGCCAAGCGCAGCAGGTGTCGCTGAGTCGGCGCGAGGCGGACATCGCTGTTCGACTGGTCCGACCCAAGGAGCCAGACAGCGTCGTGCGGAAGTTGGGAACCATGGCTTTCGCTCTGTACGCCAGTCGGAGCTACGAAGCTCTGTCGCACCCGGAGCTTTGGGAGTTCATTGCCTATGACGCGCGCTTCGAAGACATGCCACAGCAAAAGTGGCTTCGCAGCGTGGCTGGCAAGCGCCTCATTGCCTGCGAGCTCGGCGACATCAATAGTCACCACGCGGCGGTCCGTGCGGGCGCAGGCGTGGGCGGGCTTCCTTGCTTTATTGGTGACGCCGATGAGAGGCTGGTGCGCGTCTCCGACGACGAACCTTCGTTTGGCAGAGACATCTGGTTGGTGGTCCATCGCGACCTGAAGAGCGCTGGGCCGGTGCGCGCAGCGATGGACTTTCTTATTGTGGTGTTTGGGCGAAACCCCGCCTTCAACGGTTCCTCGACGTCCGGCTGAACGGGGGATGTCCGCTGCCGAGAATGATGCACGTCCGGCACGGCTCGCTGAAGCCGGGGGGGGCGAGGCCTAGGCGGCAGAATGCGGCCAGAAGCGGACCTTCGCCGCGGGCGCTCAATGAACTCTCGTCTATGAACATCCAGGAAGCGCGCTCCTCCGATGCGCTGATGATTGCCGCCGTCCTACAAGAGGCAGCTGAATGGCTCGCCGGCGACGGTCGAGCTCTTTGGTCAGCAGCCGAAATCGGTCACGAACGCGTCCTGCGGGACGTGAGCAGCGGGCTCTTCTACGTTGCCCGTCAAGGCGAGCACGTGGCTGGTGTCATGAAGTTCGAGTTGGAGGACGCCCATTTTTGGCCCGAGCTCCTGGCTGGCACCTCGGCCTTCGTTCATAAGCTCGCCGTTCGCCGAGCGTGGGCGAAGAAGGGAGTTTCGACCGAGCTGCTGTCCTATGCGCGGACTCGAGCCCAAGAGCTTGGGCGTGCTCACCTTCGCCTGGACTGCGTCGCGGACCGCCAAGGGCTACGAAGTCTTTATGAAGGCTTCGGCTTCGACCTGCACAGCGTGGTCGAGATAGGAGCCACTTCGTTTGCGAGGTATCAACTCTCGACGGCTGAACCGTAGGGCGCGCGAAGGCTCGACCGGCTAAAGTCGGCCATGAGCGGACATTCCAGCGCTGACCCAGTTTCAACTCATGCTGACTTCTAAAGCGAATTCAACGATGCGGCTCGTCTGGCCCTCGCAGGAGTACCTCGCCAGCTATGTCTCTGCACTGGAGCGCGGGTGGTCGCCCAACAATCTTCGCCCAGAAGCCGCCCAAGACGAGCTTGCAGCAATCCTCGCCGACTCTGTACGCTTTCTCGATAGCTTGGTGGACCGAGAAGCAAAAGGCCCTCCCGTCACGCTTCCCGATGGCACCAATGTCCCTCGCCTTCCCGGGTACAGGCGCTGGATGTGGGACGGGCAGTTCTGCGGCAGCATCGGCCTGCGTTGGCAGCGGGATACGAATGGTTTGCCCGACTATTGCTTGGGCCATATCGGATACGGCGTCGTTCCATGGAAGAGCGGGCGGGGCTATGCAACGCAGGCGTTGCGTACGCTGCTATTGGACGCCCCTCGCGAGGGTCTGACCTATGTGGAAATCACGACCAGTCCGGACAATCTCGCATCGCAACGAGTCATACGAGCAAACGGCGGCGTCCTCGTTGAAGAGTTCATCAAGCAGCCCGAACTGGGCGGCACGCCCGAGCTGCGGTTTCGAATCGAAGTTTGAGCGACGCCTTGTGCCCCCGCCACGTCAAGATTCGGCCAAGCCCAGCCGTTGGCTGCTCACTTAAATCAACCCCGTAACCCTTGGTCGAGGGCAGGACTTGTCAGTTTGCGCGTTTCGCTGTCCGCCGGCCTGCTCCAGGTACTCTACAAACCCGTCGAAGGCATCCAACAAGGGCTGGAACCGCGCCGCACCGCCTTCCAGTTGGCACAAGGCGTAGCAGGTCGCCTCCAGCGTGGACAGTTGGTCAGGCCCATGGGCTTTGCGGATACGGTAGTGCGAAGGCGGCAGGTTGCGCAGGGCCAAGCGGGGCAACTGTTGCAGTGGCGGGCTTTGGTAGAGCATCTTTCGGCTTTTGCGCCAGGTGCCGTCCAGCGCGACTAGGCGCAGGCGCGACGGGGCTTGCGGCCACTCGGGCGGTAGCGGGGGTGGGACCCGCAGGTCCGGGGCGGTATCTTGCAGACTGTCCGGGTACAGCAGCAGCGTGTGCTTGCCGTCCACCGGCCAGACCGGCACGGCGAATGCCTCACCCACCACCAAGCGGCAGTGCGCCAAGCTGAGGTGCAGCAGGCGGGCACTGCCTTTGGCCTGGTGTACCTCCAGGGGGTGCTGCAGCACTAGTACCTCCACCGCGTGGGCGGTGGGCGCGACCCAGCGGCAAATGCAGGCGCTGAGCGGGCGCAAGCACGCTGTGCACAGGGGGCGTGCGACCAAAGCTGCGGACATGGCTGGATTTTATTCAGCGTGCCTGGCTAGACAATGCGTGGAAGGGGATGTCTCTCGGCTTTGGCGCGACGACCGGATTTGGACAAAGTCGGAAGACCGCTTCGGGCCGAGGCTGTGTGAAAACGCTTCCCTCCCTCACCCTCCAAAAATAAAATGAGGTTCCCCGTTTCCAGCGAGGTGGCCCATGAAGCGATTCATCGAAGGCGCAGACCGACACCAGGTCACGTTGTTGCCGGAATGCCTTGATGACTACGTCGGCGAAGACAACCCGGTGCGCATCGTCGATGCGTTCGTCAACGAACTGAATCTAGCCGCACTCGGCTTTGACGGCGCGGACCCCGCTACCACTGGTCGCCCTGGGTATCACCCCTCGGTCTTGCTCAAGCTGTACATCTACGGCTATCTCAACCGGATCCAGTCCAGTCGCCGGCTGGAACGCGAGACGCAACGCAATGTCGAACTCATGTGGCTGACCGGTCGCCTGACACCGGACTTCAAGACCATCGCCGACTTCCGCCGTGACAACGGCAAAGGCATTCGCAACGTGTGCCGCAGCTTCATCGTTCTGTGCCGGCAAATGAAGCTCTTCTCGCAAGCCGTGGTGGCCATCGACGGCAGCAAGTTCAAGGCCGTCAACAGCCGCGATCGGAACTTCTCGCCGGGCAAGATCGATGCTCGCAAGGAGCAGATCGAACAAAGCATTCAGCGCTACCTCGACGCCCTGGAGACCGCGGACCGCGTCCAGCCCGCCGACCTCGAAGCCAAGACCGATCGCCTGCAGGAGAAGATCGGCAAGCTGCGCGAACGGATGCGGCAACTTGACGAGACCAAGGAGCAGCTCAAGCGCGAACCAGGTCAACAGCGCTCACTGACCGATCCTGATTCACGCTCGATGCTTCAGTCCGGCAAAAGCACAGGCCTGGTCGGCTACAACGTCCAGACGGCAGTCGAGGGCAAGCACCATCTCATCGTCGCCCACGAGGTCACGAACATCGGCAACGATCGAACTCAGCTCACCAGAATGGCAGTAGCCGCGCGCGAAGCCATGGGCAAGACCAAGCTGCAGGCCTTCGCCGATCGCGGCTACTTCAATAGCCTGGAGATCAAGGCCTGCGAGGACGCTGGAATCGCAGCCTTCGTTCCCAAGCCGATGACCTCCAACGCGAAGGCGCACGGTCGCTTCGGCAAGGCCGACTTCATCTACATCGCAAAGGATGATGAGTACCGGTGCCCTGCCGGTGAGCGAGCCATCTACCGGTTCAGCAGATGGGAGGACAACTTGGACCTTCGCCTCTACTGGCCCAGTGCCTGCCCAGGTTGCGCGTTGAAGGATCAATGCACGACCTCATCCGCCCGACGGATTCGCCGCTGGGAACATGAAGCCGTGATCGATCGTATGCAGCAGCGCTTGGACCGCAAGCCCGATGCGATGACGTTGCGACGCGCGACCATCGAGCATGTGTTCGGAACGCTGAAGCACTGGATGGGCTCGACGCACTTCCTGATGAAGACGATGGCTCACGTCGGGACGGAGATGAGTCTTCACGTGCTTGCTTACAACCTCAAGCGGGTGACGAGCATCTTGGGCATTGCGGGATTAATGAAGGCGATGCGGCTGGTGGGGGCATGAGCCTCTGCGGGCTTCCCATTTACACGTCGATGGGACGGCTCGACGGCCTCGACATCGATCGCAGAGGCCTCGGTGTTGGCAAACGAGATCCGTTGGCCTCAGCACGTTGTCAATCGCATGGCGGCGTCTCGCGTTTTTACACAGCCTCGGCCCATAGCAGCCGGTCGCGGATGGTCCGTCTTGGTCGAGTACCGCACCGGCCTGAGCCCGGCACGGCTTCTCTCCACAAGTCAACCCGCCTTCTTCTTCTCCTTGCCCCCACCCGTCAGCCGGTCCTTCAGCCCCAGCACCTTCGTCACCGTCGCCCCCATGCCCATCAGTTGCATGGCGGTCTCCGGCGCCAGCCGCTGCACGTCGTCGAACCACTTCATCAGCCGATCGATCAGGTCGTGCATCTCGCGCATGCGTTCCTGGGCGTGGCGTTCTGCGCCGTTCGTAGGTTCTTCGAGCAGGGCGCCGCGCAGCATCGACAGCGTGGGTTCAATCTCGCGGCGGCGGCGCTCCTCTGCCAGCACGCGAAAGATCTCCCACACGTCGGAAGGCGCTTCGAAGTACTCGCGGCGGTCGCCGGGCTGGTGGCGCAGGCGCACGAGGCGCCAAGCCTGCAGTTCCTTCAAGCCCATGCTGACGTTGGAGCGCGAGAAGGCGAGCAACTCGGCGATCTCGTCGGCGTTGAGGCCGCGCTCCGACAGGAAGATCAGCGCATAGATCTGACCGACGGTGCGGTTGATGCCCCACTTGCTGCCCATCTCGCCAAAGTGGGCGACGAACTGGCGGTTGAGGGGTGGGAGTTCGGGCAGGGAGGCGGGCATGCGCCCATTGTCGTCCTGCTACCGGAGTTTCAGGAATCCCTGAAAGTCACCGGTCATTTCCAGGGCGTCGGCGACGGCACTTCGGCGGCCGGCTCGCAGTCGACGCTCTTGAAGTCGGCGGGCGAGACGATCTCCAGGTACTCCATGTCGGGCGAGTAGTCGAACAGGTAGTGGCGGATGCCCGGGCGCTGGTGCACCACGTCGCCGGCCTCGACCAGGGTTTCCTTGTCCTCGTACATGAACTTGGCCCAGCCCTTGGTCATGATGACGATCTGAAAATCGGCCTCGTGGCGGTGCCAGCCGGTGCCGGTCTCGGGCGCCATGTTGGCCTTGACCAGGTGGGCGATGACCTTGCCGTTGGTGGCTTCGGCAATGCCGAGGTCGCGGTACAGGAAGAAGTCGCGCAGGCCGCCGGACACGAATGGCGTGTCGCCGGGCTTCACATGGGAGAACTGGGTGGCAGTGCGGTCCAACATGGGCAATCTCCTTCGGGGTGGGGATGCTGCGCCGCATCATGCATAAAGCGTTCCCGCGGCGATGTTGCGCGAAGGCACGCCGGGCCGCCATACTGTGCCGAACCCACGAGAGGAGTCGCGATGAGCAACGAACTGCGCAAGAAGCTGCATGAAATGTCGGTCCTGGTCGACACGGCCCCCGATCCGCAGACGCGGGCGATCGTCGAGGCGCTGCGGCTGCAGACGGCCGTTCTGAACGAGCGGCTCTTCGCCATCGATCTGCAGATCGGCGAGCTGATCCAGCGGATGGACGCAAGGGTGCAGTAGTCCCATCGATGCCCTCCACTGGGGCAGGTGCGACCCTTTGTGGGGATAATCCCGCCCCATGAGCGGCAACACTTTCGGCAATCTTTTCGCGGTCACCAACTTCGGAGAGTCGCACGGCCCGGCGATCGGCTGCGTCATCGACGGCTGCCCGCCCGGCATGGCGTTGACCGAGGCTGACATCCAGGGCGACCTCGACCGCCGCCGGCCCGGCACCAGCCGCCACGTCACGCAGCGCAACGAGCCCGATGCGGTGCAGATCCTGTCCGGCGTGTACGAGGGCCGGACGACCGGTACGCCGATCGCGCTGCTGATCCAGAACACCGACCAGCGCAGCAAGGACTACGGGCAGATCGCCCAGCAGTTCCGCCCCGGCCATGCCGACTTCACCTACTGGAAGAAATACGGCATTCGCGACCCGCGCGGCGGCGGGCGTTCGTCGGCCCGCCTGACGGCACCGATGGTCGCAGCCGGCGCGGTGGCCAAGAAGTGGCTCTACGAGAAGTACGGCACTGTCTTCCGCGGCTGCATGACGCAGATCGGTGAGATCGTCGTTCCCTTCGAGGACTGGTCGCACGTGCCGCACAACCCCTTCTTCGCACCGGTGGCTGACGTGGCGAATCTCGAGGCCTACATGGACGCGCTGCGCAAGGCCGGCGATTCGTGCGGCGCGCGCATCCGCGTGACGGCGTCGAACGTGCCGGTGGGTCTGGGCGAGCCGCTGTTCGACAAGATGGACGCCGAGATCGCCTACGCGATGATGGGCATCAATGCAGTCAAGGCGGTGGAAATCGGTGCCGGCTGGGACAGCGTCACGCAGCGCGGCACGACGCACGGCGACTCGATCACGCCGACCGGTTTTCTCAGCAACAACGCGGGCGGGATTTTGGGCGGCATCACGTCGGGCCAAGACCTGGAAGTGAGCATCGCCATCAAGCCGACCAGCTCGATCATCAGCCCGCGTCAGTCGATCGATGTCAACAACCAGCCGGTCGAGGTGGTGACCAAGGGCCGGCACGACCCCTGCGTCGGCATTCGCGCCACGCCCATCGCCGAGGCGATGCTGGCGCTGGTGGTGATGGAGCATGCCTTGCGTCAACGGGCTCAGAACGGCGAGACGGCGCCGTCGGAAGCCGGGCCACTGCAGGCGTCCTTCCTGTAGTGGCGGCGGCGCCGTCCTCGCCGGCCCCGCCTTTGCCATCGGGCGGTGCCGGCCACCTGCTGGCTTTCGCCGCGCTGTCGGCCAGCTACTTCGCGCACATCGGCTTCTTCAACCCCTACCTGCCGCTGTGGCTGAAGGACCAGGGGTTGCCCATCCTCACCATCAGCCTGCTGGCGGCGGTGCAGTCCTTCACCCGCGTGTTCGCGCCTTACGCCTGGGGCGCGCTGAGCGACCGCACCGGCGAACGCGTGCGGCTGCTGCGCATCAGCGCCACCATCGCGCTGGCCGTGTCCTTCGGCCTGTGGGTGCCGGGCAATGCCTGGTGGATTGCGCTGGTGCTGTTGCTGCTCTTCACGCACACCAGTTCGATGATGGGCCTGACCGAGGCGGCGATGGCGCAACTGGTGGCCGGCGACTGGGGCCGTTACGGGCGCATCCGGCTGTGGGGCTCGGCGGGCTTTCTCGTCACCGTGTTCGTCGCCGGCGCTTGGTTCGATCGCTTCGGCATGGGGCACTTCCCGGCGTGGACGGCCGTCACGCTGGCGCTGGTGCTGCTCGCCGCCTGGCGCTTGCCCGACGTGCGCGAGCCGCACGCGGGCCATGCGAAGGAGCACGTGCCGGTGCTGCCCGTGTTGCGCCAGCCGGTGGTGCGCTGGTTTTTGCTGTCGCTGTGCCTGCACGTCACCGCGCACTTCTCGATCTACGGCTTTCTCTCGCTCTACCTCGACTCGCTCGGCTATGGGAAGGGAATGATCGGCGCGCTCTGGGCGCTGTCGATCGTGACCGAGGTCGCCTGGTTCTTCGTGCAGGGGCGCTTCATCGGCCGGCTGACGATGTCGCACTGGCTGCTGTTGTGCAGCGCGGTCGCGGTGCTGCGCATGGCGATGACCGGCGTGGCCGGGCAGTGGCTGGCCGCCATTCTGTTTGCGCAGCTGCTGCACGGCCTGAGCTTCGCTGCGCACCACACGACCTGCATCGCGCTGATCACACGCCATTTCCCCGGCCGCCTGCGGGGGCGGGGGCAGGCGCTCTTCACCGTGGTGGGGTACGGTATCGGGGGCGTGGCGGGTGTGCTGGCGGGCGGTGCGCTGGCCAGCCGCTTCGGTTTCGTGGCGATGTACGTCGCGGCCACGGTGCTCGCACTGCTGGGCACGGGGTGTGCCTGGCGCATGCTGCGTGCCGAGGCTGCGCTGGAACCGGCCGCCGTCGCCTGAATCGCACCCTGCATCTTTTTCCTTCCCTGACCAGAAACGGAGCCCCGATGTTTTCCATGCCGCCCGCCACCCAGGCGCTGATCCTCAGTTGCGTGGTCGTGTTCCTGCTGCAGTCGCTGGGCATCGACGGCCTGGCCGCCTTTGCCCTGTGGCCGGTCGGGTCGGGTGGCTTCATGCCGTGGCAGGTGATCACCTATGCCTTCCTGCACGGCGGGTTGTCGCACCTGGTCTTCAACATGTTCGGCCTCTTCATGTTCGGTGCCGAGCTCGAACGTGTGTGGGGTTCGAAGCGCTTCCTGGTCTTCTACTTCGCGAGCGTGATCGTCGCGGCGCTCACCCAGCTGCTGGTGGCCGCGTGGAGCGGCAGCCCCAACCCCACGGTGGGTGCATCGGGCGGCCTGTTCGGGCTGCTGGTGGGCTTCGCGATGCTGTTCCCTCACCGACGGATCGTGCCGCTGATCCCGCCGATCCCGATGCCGGCCTGGCTCTTCGTGGTGATCTACGGTGTGATCGAGCTCTTCCTGGGCGTGACCGGCAGCATGAGCGGCGTGGCGCATTTCGCGCACCTGGGCGGCATCCTCGGCGGCTGGTTGACCCTGCGCTACTGGCGCGGGCAGTTGCCGTTCGGCCGGCGGCTCTGACCATCCAAGCCAAGGACATCCTGCCATGAGCATCTTCGACAGCTTTCTCTCGACGCCCGCCATGCGGGCGGTCTTCGACGGGCCGTCCGTCGTCGCCGCCATGCTGCGCTTCGAGGCCGAATTGGCGCGCGCGCAGGCCGATGTGGGTCTGATTCCTGCCGATGCAGCCGAGGCCATCGCCGCATGCTGCGGCCTCGACGATGTCGACCCGGCGCAGATCGGCCTCGACAGCGGCCGCGCCGGCAGCCTTGCCATCCCACTGGTGAAGGCGCTGAAGGACACCGTCGGCCAGCGCCACCCGAGCGCGTTGCCGCACGTGCACCTCGGCGCCACCAGCCAGGACGTGATCGACACGGCGATGGTGTTGGTCACACGTGAAGCGCTGGCACTGCTGCTCGCCGATGTCGAAGCCGCCATCACAGCGCTGCTGCGCCATGCCGAGCAGCACGCCGCCACGCCGATGCTGGCCCGCACGCTGATGCAGCCGGCCTCGGTCACCAGCTTCGGCCTGGTCTGCGCGGGCTGGGCCGCGCCGCTGGTGCGCAGCCGCGAGCGCCTGCAGGTCGCGGCGCACGCGGCGCTGCAACTGCAACTCGGCGGGGCGGTCGGCACGCTGGCGCAGATGAAGGGGCAGGGCGCCGAGGTGCGCGCGCGCCTGGCCGCGGCGCTGCAACTGCGTGACCCCGGCGCCACCTGGCACACCCAGCGCGACAGCTGGACGGCGCTGGGCTGCGAGCTCGGCCTGCTGGCCGGCAGCCTGGGCAAGATCGCGCTCGACATCTCGCTGCTCGGCCAGTACGAGGTCGCTGAAGTCACCGAACCCGCCGAGCCCGGCCGCGGCGGCTCGTCGGCCATGCCGCACAAGCGCAACCCGGTCGCATCGATGGTGGCCCTGGCCGCCGCGCAGCGCGCGCCGCAGCAGGTCGCAGCGCTGCTGGCCGCGATGCCGCAGCAGCACCAGCGCGCCCTCGGGCCGTGGCAGGCCGAGCTGGCCGAATGGCCGCAGCTGTGGCTCACGGTGCAGGGCAGCGCCCATGCGCTCGCGGGTGCATTGCCGGGGTTGAACATCGATGCCACACGCATGCGCGCCAACATCGATCGGCTGCGTGCCGAGCTGCCGGCGCAAGCCGCCGACGAATGGTTCGACGCGGCGCTTGCTCAGGGTGCGGCCGAACTCGCCCGTGGCCAGGCGCACGAGCTGCAAGTGCGATTCGACGCTCTCCGCAACCCCAACTCATTCAAGGACGGTTCGCCATGAGCGACGAGACAACCCCCCATCCCGACTACGAACGCGGCCTGCTGCAGCGCCGCCGCGTGCTGGGCGACGCCTGGGTCGACCAGTCGCTCGCCAAACGCACGACCTTCAATGCCGAGTTTCAGGAACTCATCACCCGTCATGCGTGGCACGACATCTGGGGCCGCCCCGCGCTGGGCGACAAGACGCGCCGCTTCATGGTGCTGTCGATGATGCTGGGCACGCATGCGTACGAGGAATTCGCGATGCACGTGCGCGCCGCGCTCGACGGCCCGCCCGAGTCGCGCCTGACGCCCGAGGACATCAAGGAGGTGCTGATGATGGCCGCCATCTACTGCGGCGTGCCGGTGGCCAACCACGGCTTCGGCATCGCGACCGCGATCCTGCGCGAAAAGGGCTTGCTCGAAGAGCTGCCGAAGTGAGCGCGAAGGCGCCTGCGCCATCGCCATCGCCTGCGGCTTCCTTCGTGCTGCTGCTGCCGCTGCTGCTCGCGGCCCAGCCTGTCGCCACCGACAGCTACCTGCCCGCACTGCCCGAGATCGCGCGCGAGCTCGGCTCCGCCAGCGCCAGCCTCACCGCTTTCGTGCTGGCCTTCGGCATCGCGCAGCTGGCCTGCGGCCCGTTGTCCGACCGTGTCGGGCGGCGCCCGGTGCTGCTCACCGGCCTGGCGGTCTACGCCATCGCCGCGGCCGGCGCGATCTTCTCGCCGAGCATGGCGGTGCTGGTCGGTTTCCGCGTGCTGCAGGGCTCTGCGATGGCGGCCATCCTGGTCTGCGCGCGTGCGGCGGTGCGCGACCTGTACCCTGCGCACGAAGGCCCGCACGTCATGGCGCGCGGGCTCACCGGCCTGGGTGTGGCCGGCCTGATTGCGCCGGTGATGGGCGCCTTCACCGTGCAGGAACTCGGCTGGCGCTGGGTGCTCGGCGGCATGGCCACGTACGCGGCGCTGCTGTGGGTGCTGTGTTTCCGCCGCTTCGGCGAGACGCTGCACAGGCCCGGTGTGGGCGACCCGGCTGTGCCGAAAGGCAGTGTGCGCGAGGTGTTCGCCAGCCCGAGCTTCCGGGCCTGGGCCACGCTGGCGGCCACCACCTACAGCGGCATTTTCGCCTTCCTGCTGCTGTCGCCGATGGTCTACATCGGCTACCTCGGCCTCTCGCCGATCATGTACGGCTGGATCCCCGCAGGTGGCTCGCTGGTCTACATCGGCAGCACCACGATGTGCCGGCGCCTGTTGCGGCGGCTGGGCGTCGTGCGCACCGTGCAACTGGGCGCGACGCTGAGCCTGGCCGGGCCGCTGATCCAGGTTGCCGGCTGTGTGCTGGCACCGCAGTCGGTCGTACCGCTGTTGCTCGGCCACGCCGTGTACTGCCTGGGCCACGGCATCCACCAGCCCTGCGGCCAGGCCGGCGCGGTGGGCGACCTGCCGCATCTCGCGGGCCGCGCCGTGTCGTGGTCCGGCTTCGGCATGATGTTGGTCGGCTTCGTCGTCGGCCAGACCGCAGCCAGCTTCGTCGACCCGCAATCGTCCAACGGCGCGTGGCCGATGGTCGTGCCGATGTTGCTGGCGGGCATGGTGCTGGTGCTCATCGCTTTCTTCTGGCTGCCGCGTCTGCCGGTATCCGCAACCCGCAAGGAGACCTTGAAATGATTTCCCTGAATGTCCTGCGCGAGGGCGAAGGCCCGATCGTCGTGCTGAGCCACGCGCTCGGCTGCAACCTGCATATGTGGAACGGCGTGGCCGCGTTGCTGGCGCGCGCCCACACCGTGATCCGCTACGACCATCGTGACCACGGCGGGTCTGCCGTGGTGCCCGGTGCCTTCTCCGTGCAGACCCTGGCCGACGACGCCGCCGCGCTGATCGAGCGCGAGGCCGCCGGCGAGCCGGTGCACTTCGTCGGCCTCTCGATGGGCGGCATGACGGCGCAAGCGTTGGCGGTGCGTCGCCCCGAGCTGCTGAAGACCGTCGTCATCGCCAACTCGAGCGCGTACTACCCCGACACCGCCCCGTGGACCGCGCGCGTGGCACGGGTGCAGGCCGATGGCGTCGCAGCGGTGGCCGATGGCGCGGTCGAACGTTGGATCACGCCGGGCTGGCGCGCCACGCCCGAAGGCACCGCCGTCGCCACGGCGCTGCGCGACATGCTGGTGAAGACCGATGCCGCCGGCTACGTCGAGAGCTGCAAGGCGGTTTCGGCCATCGACTTCCGCGAGAGCAACATGCGCATCACCGTGCCCACCCTCGTCATCGCCGGCACCCAGGACCTGGCCACGCCGCCCGCGATGTCGGAGCAGATGGTGGCGCAGATTCCCGGCGCGAAGCTCGCCACCATCGATGCGGCCCACCTGAGCGCGGTGGAGAAGCCCGACGAATTCGTCGCGCTGCTGATCGACTTCTGGCGCAGCCTGTGACCGAGGAGGGCACCGCCATGTTCGACCCCGACCTGCCCGCGCAGGGCCTGCGCCCCACGCAGGCGCAGATGCTCAAGCACCTGCGCCGCTCCAACACGGTGGCGCGACGGGCAGTCTCGCTCGGCCACCACCCCTTCGGCGCCGTGCTGGTCGGCCCGGACCAGGAGACCGTGCTGCTCGAGCAATGCAACATCGACACGGTCAACCACGCCGAGTCGACGCTCGCACGGGTGGCAGCAACCAACTTCACGCCCGAGTTCCTGTGGAGCTGCACGCTCTACACCGCCGTCGAGCCCTGCTGCATGTGCGCCGGCACCGCCTACTGGGCCAACATCGGTCGCGTGGTCTATGGCATGACCGAGGCGCAGTTGCTGGCCGAGACCGGCAGCCACACCGAGAACCCGACCATGAACGTGCCGTCGCGCCATGTGTTCGACCATGGACAGAAGCCGGTCGAGCTCATCGGGCCGGTGCCGGAGATCGTCGAGGAGACGGTGGCGATGCAGCGGGCCTTCTGGGCGTCGCGTTGACACCGGCGTCCGCAAGCCGGCTTGCCGCGCAGCGCTCGTTCTTCAGCGCAGCAGGAGCGGGTGCTTGAGCTTCTTGCAGTCCTTGCCGTTCGTTTCGCGGATGAAGCGCTTGTCTTCCGGCGTGATCCAGCGCATGTTGTCGCGCTGGTCCTGGCCGCCGGCACAGAGTTCGACGATGTAGCCGACCTGCCAGCCCGGGCAGGCGCGGCTCACCTCGCCGGTGGTCGGGCATGGATGCTCGCGCACGAAGGCACGCTTCTCCTCGTGGTCACGTGCGCCACGGGCGTTGGCGAAGCCGCACGAGGCGGCGAGCAGGAGACAGAAAAGTAGGTGCTTTTTCATGGATGAGATCGCGCGGCCGCAGGGCCGCGGTGCTCTATGCTATCCGCCTCTTCGCCGCGCGCGGCGCTGCCGCCTGCGGCCTATTTCTCCTTTCCGATGCACCCGCCCCCACCCGACGACCTCGAAGCAGTCCCCCCGCAGGCGCCGTTGGTGGCCTTGACCGGCGCGACCGGTTTCATCGGCCGGCACCTGGTCACGACGCTGGCCCAGGCGGGCTGGCGGGTTCGATTGCTGCTGCGGCGCGAGCCGGCCGGATCGGTGTGGCGCCGCGCCCGGCCGGAGGTCGTGGCGGGCGCCCTCGACAACGAAGCCGCACTGGCGCGTCTGGTAGAGGGCGCCGATGCTGTGATCCATCTGGCCGGTCTGATCAAAGCGGCGCGGCGTGCCGACTTCTTCGCCGTCAATGCCGACGGTGTGGGGCGCATCGCGCAGACCACCCGCCGCGTGTCGCCGGGCGCGCATTTCGTGCTGGTGTCCAGCCTGGCAGCGCGCGAGCCGGCGCTGTCGGACTACGCGGCCAGCAAGCGCGCCGGCGAGGCCGCGGCACTCGACGCGATGGGTGCACGCGCGACGGTGCTGCGTCCGCCGGCGGTCTATGGGCCGGGCGACCGCGAGACCTTGCGCTTCTTCCAGGTCGCGGGCTGGCGCCGTGTGCCGTTGCTTGGTCCGCCCGAGTCCCGGGCTGCGCTCATCCACGTGCAGGACGTGTCGCGACTGATCGCCACGCTGGCAGCAGCGGTGCCGCAGGGCCAGGTGCTGGCGGCCGCAGACAACCGGCCCGAAGGCTATGGCTGGGCCGAGCTGCTGGGTGCCGCCGGGCGTGCCATCGGCAATCCGTCGCCGCGCTTTGTCCAGGCGCCGCAGGGGTTGCTGCGCGGCGTTGCGTTGCTGGGCGACCTGGCCCGCCTGGGCGGCTCGGCCAGCATGCTCAATTCGCAGAAGCTGCGCGAACTGCGCCATGCCGACTGGGCGGTCGCGCCGGCAGAACTGGCACGGCCTGACGGCTGGGCGGCGCAGTTCGACATCGACAGCGGCTTTGCCGACGCGGTCGCCTGGTACCGGGCGGCGGGCTGGCTGCCGGGCTGATGGTCGCCACCGCGCCGGCCGCGCCGATGCCCTCCAGCGCTGCGCCAGTCTGGGTGCTGCTGGGCGCGCGCCATGGCGACAACCAGCAGCTGCTCGCCATCGCCGAAGGGCTGGGTGCGCCTTACCGCGCGATCCGCTTGCGCTTCAATGTTGCCGCCAGCCTGCCACCGGTGCTGCTCGGTGCGGGTCGACTGAGCTGGCAATGCAAGGATGCAGGCCCCCTGCAGGCGCCCTGGCCGCGCGTGGTGCTGGCGGCCGGCCGCAAGAGCGTGCCGGCGGCGCAGTGGATCCGGCGCCAGTCCGGCGGGCAGACGCGGCTGGTCCATGTCAATCGGCCCTGGGCACCGCTGGCATGGTTCGACCTGGTCGTGACGACCCCCCAGTACGCGGTGCCCGAGCGCGCCAACGTGCTGATGCACCGGCTGCCCTTCATGCCGGTGCCGGTGCCGGACTCGGCGCCTGTCTCGCTGCCGGCGGATTGGCAGGCCGCTGCGGCGCGCCTGCCGCGCCCCTGGACCCTGGTGATGGTGGGCGGCGACAGCCGGCCCTTCGTGCTGGACTCGCCAGCGGCTGTGCGCCTCGCCGCGTTGGTGAACCACGAACTCGGGACCCACGGCGGCAGCGCCTGGGTGCTCGGAAGTCCGCGAACGCCTGCAGTGGCAATGGACGCCCTGGCGCAGGCGCTCGACATGCCGGCGCAGGTGGTGCGCTGGGGGGAGGGCGCCAACCCCTATGCCGCCCTGCGCCGGAGCGCCGATCGCATCATCGTCACCACCGACAGTGCATCGATGCTGACCGAGGCGCTGCTGAGCGGCAGACCCGTGGTGCCTTTCGAACTGCCGCGACAGCCGGACTGGCGCTGGCAACTGGCCAGCGCCTGGCGCAGCGCTGCCGACAGGCGGCCGGGCGCATGGGTCGCGCGCAGCTTCGACGCGATGCGCGACCTCGGCCTGCTGTCGTCGTTGCGTGACTTGACGCTGCTGCAGCAGTCGTTGGAGGCGTGCGGCGCCTTCGACGGCAGCGGTCGCGTGCTCGAACTGGCGCGCCAGGAGCGCGAGGAAACGATCGCACGCATCGCCGGATGGCTCCCGCGGTCTTAGGAGTGCCGCCTTCTTGCCGCCTGCAGCCAGGCGGCATGCTCAGGCGGTGGCGCGTGCCGCCCGCGCGACGCAGTCCATCGCATCGGCGCGCACATGGCCGCGTGCGATCTCGGCGTCGAGCAGCGTGCGTTCGATGGCGCCGCTTTCCAGGCACTCGCCCAGCAGGCGGAAGAACAGCCGCTCCTGCGCCGGGTCCGGGTGCCGGCGGTAGCGGCCAGCCCCGCGGCCGGTCAGCTTGCGCAGCCAGATGCCGGCGCGCGACTTGAAGGTGGTGCCGCGTGGCGTGAAATCGGAGGGAAGACCGGTCTTCCAGGGCTGCGTACGGCGGTGCGTGTTGTGCAGCAGTTGGGTCTCGGGCGTGAGCCGGTCGAAGTCGTTCCACTCGGGCGCCAGCGCCCCGACACTGCCGGGCGGCTCGAGCAGCAGCCACATCCAGTCGCGGTAGTCGCGCTCGCCGCGGAACACCCGCTCGAAGTCGTTTTCCCACTGCCAGTGCCGCAGCCGGGCGCAGTCCATCAGCATGACGCTCGATGCATAGTGGAGCGGACGGCGGAAGTCGCCGTCCATCTGGCGTGCCATCACCGCGGCGCCGCCCATGTCGCGCTCGAGCAGCGCGTTGATGTCGCCGAGCGCGAAGATGTCCGGGTCGATCAGCACGGCGCGGCCGGTGTAACCCATCTGCTCGGGCACGGCAAAGCGCAGCGGCGTGAACGACTGCAGGTCGTCGTTGCGCCAGACCGCCTGCTGGCCCTCGCGCAGGTAGCGGCGGCCTTCGAAGCGCTCGAAGGCGGGGAAGTCGGTCGTCCGGAGGATGCGGACGTCGAAGCGCTCCGGATCGGCGCTGTGGCGCCGCAACGCATGCTGCGCCACCAGGGCGCCGACGATCTGCTTGGGGTTGGTGTGGATGAAGACGGCGTTGCGCATGCCGTATTTTCACCTCTCCGACGGCCGCTTCCTGCGGCGTTCTAGCTGCGCTGCCAGTAGGCCTCGTTGCGCTCGACGAGCAGGTCGCCCGCGCGGCTCTTGCCTTCAGCCTTGCGGCCGCCTTTCATGTGGTCCATGAAGCGGCCGAGCCGGGAGTTGATCAGCACATGCGAGGCTTTCCAGCCGGCGCCTTCGGCAATGTCGTGCGTATGCGCCCCCCGCGATTCGGCACGTTCGCGGACCACATCGAAGAGGAAGGAGTCGTGGAACTCTCTCTCGGCGAACAGCAGGTCCTGGGCGTACATGGCCTCGAACTCGGCCAGCAGTCGCCGGGTCTCGGGGTGTCGCAGGTTATAGACCACGAAGCCGCACTCGCTGTGGTTGGGCCGCCGCAGGCAGGACACCGCGCTGTCTGCCGGCGCAAGCGCGGCCAGCTCCGCAAGGTCGACGTCCGCGAAGAACAGCGTGTCGGCATCGATCCAGATCAGCGCGTCGGCATCGGTGCGGCGTGCGGCGTCGAAGATGGCGAAACTCTTGTGCGAAAAGCGCACCGCATCCCATCGGTAGGCGGCCTTCCGGGTGCGCCAGGGCAGCGGTATCGACAGTGCACCGAAACGCAAGGTCCGGCGCGGACGCCACTGGCCGTTCGCACGTGGATTCTCCCGGTGGCGTGCCTTGAAAGCGACCAGTTCGGGGCTCGCCATGTGCAGATCGTGCGCCTCGATGCGCCCTGGCTTTGACGGCGGCTCGAAGCCTTCGTGGTAAAGCACCAGCGGCACTTCCTGGGGCCAGTGGGTCAGGAAGGTTTCGACCATCGTCCGCCCGTAGCCCTCGTAGCCGGCAGCATGGCAGGTGGTGACGACCGCGAAGCGGCGAAGCGGGTCGGGGGAATCCATGGGACGCGTGCGTGCCGGTGCGCTGCTCAGTGGCGCGCGCGCTCGAGCGCCGCGATGATTTGCCCGATGTCTTCGTCGCTGTGTGCCGCGCTGAGGCTGATGCGCACCAGGCTCAGGCCGGCCGGCGTGGCCGGCGGGATCATCAGGTTGGTGTAGATGCCGCTGTCGAGCAGCGCTTGCCACAGCGCCTGCGCTTCCGAGCGCTCGGCAAAGACCAGGGCCGCCACCGGACCCGGGGTGGTCGCACCCAGGCGGTAGCCGAGCTTGGTGGCCTCGGCATAGAGCCGTTCGGCATGCCGCGCCAGGCGGGCGCGCAGCGCATGGCCGGCCAGCATCTGGCGCAGCGCCTCGCGCGTGGCCGCGATGGAGGGCGGCGACGACGAAGCGGTGAAGATGTAGGGGCGGCTCACCATCCGCACGTATTCGAGTTCGGCGTGCCGGCTGATGCAAAAGCCGCCGACGCCGCCCAGGCTCTTGGAGAAGGTGCCGACGATGAAATCGACGTCGTCGAGCACGCCCAGCTCTTCGGCCAGCCCGAGACCGCGTTCCCCGAAGACACCGAAGGAATGCGCTTCGTCGACCAGCAGCCAGGCGCCGTAGCGCCGCTTGATCTCGGCGATTTCCTTCAGCGGTGCACGGTCGCCGAGGGTGCTGTAGACGCCCTCGACGACGATCAGGGCGCGATGCGCGTCCTCGCCCAGGCGCGCCAGGCGGCGATCGAGGTTCTCCGGGTCGTTGTGCCGGAAGCGGATCGTGGTGGCATTGCTCAGCCGGCAGCCGTCGTGGATGCTGGCGTGGCTGTCGGCATCGACAAGCAGGAAGTCACCGGTGTCGGCCAGCGCGGAAAGCACGCCCAGGTTGGTCTGGTAACCGGTGGAGTACACGATGCAGGAGGGCCAGCCGACCGCATCGGCCAGTGCACGTTCCAGGGCCCGGTGGCCGGCATAGTTGCCGCTGGCCATGCGCGAACCGGTGGAACCGGTGCCCTGCGTCTCGATGGCCGCGATGGCCGCCGCGCGGCAGGCGGCGTCGTAGGTCAGGCCGAGGTAGTTGTTGGTCCCGGCCAGGATCATGCGACGGCCACCGATGGTGGCGGAGGTCGCCGAGTGGATCTCGTCCATCGGGGTCGCGATCGGCGCCACGCCCCCCATTTCGGCCAGGCTCGCCTGCAGCTGGCGCTGGGCGCCGAACTTGTCCAGAAGACTCACGAAGCACCGCCGCTCAATTGGCTGATGCCGGCGCGAAGCCCGTTGATGGTGCGGGCCTGGGCCAGCGTTTCGACCGGGATGGACAGGTCGAGGCGGTCCTCGATCTCCATGACCAGGTCCATCACGCCGATCGAGTCGAGGTCCGCTTCCTGCATCAGGTCGGCATCGCCGGCCAATCCGACCGCACCGGGGCGGATGGCATCGAGGGCGTCGCGGATGGCGCGTTCGATCGTCGCCAGATTCAATTCAGTCACAGATGAGCACTCAGTCGGGGGTGGTGGTCAGGGCGACGCCGAGTTCGGCGTTCACGCTCCGCGGTTGGACAAGCCCATCGTCCTTGATGAAACCGACCTTCGGCTCCTCGCCGCAGCGCTTGAGGAAATCCTTGCGTGCCATGCTGCGCGACAGCTTGCCCGATGAGGTGCGCGGCAGGGTGTGCGGCGGCACCAGCTCGATCAGGCAATGGATGCCGAATTCCGCGTGGATCGCTTGCTTCAGGCGGACCGACAGCGATGCAAGCTTGTGCGGATCGCTCTCGCGGCACTGCACGACGAGGACGGCGGTTTCGTTCTCGTCCTGGTCCGTGACGGTGAAGGCCGAGGCATCGGTGGGACGCACTTCGGGTTGCTGTTCGGCCAGGTATTCCAGGTCCTGCGGCCAGATGTTGCGGCCCTTGATGATCATCAGGTCCTTGGCGCGGCCGGTGATGAACAGCGAACCGTCGGCGAAATAGCCCAGGTCGCCGGTGTTCAGCCAGCCGTCGTCCGACAGCACCTCGTGCGACGCCTCAGGGTTGCCGAAGTAACCCGACATCACGCTGGCGCCACGCAGGAAGACCGTGCCGCATCGACGCTCGGGCAGCGCCTGGCCCTGGGCACCGCGGACCTCGACTTCGAAGCCCGGCAACGGTCGACCGCAGTCGATGAAGGCCTTGCCCTTGACGGCGGCTTCACCCTCGATCGGCGGACGCGCCTCGCCCGTGCGAGACAGCCGGTCGATGTCGATCAGGTCGCTGCGCGGACCGCTGCCCACGGGCGCGAAGCTCACGCCCAGCGCGCACTCGGCCATCCCATAACTGGGCAGGAAGGCGCGTTCGTCGAAGCCGGCCGGCGCCAGGATCTCGGCCACCTGCCGCAGCGACTCGGGGTGGATCATCTCGGCGCCCACGCCGGCGACGCGCCAGGAGGACAGGTCGAGTGCCTCGATATCGGCCGGACGCAGACGGCGTGCGCACAGCGTGTAGCCGAAAGGCGGGCTGTAGGAGATGGTGCAGCGGTTGCGCGAGATCAGCTTGAGCCAGAGGCGCGGGCGCATCGCGAATTCGCGCGTGGGCAGGTAGTCGACCGTCCGTTGCGTCGCCATGCAGCCCAGCACGATGCCGACCAGCCCCATGTCGTGGTAATGCGGCAGCCAGGAGCAGAAGCGGTCTTCCGCGGTGAGCGCGAAGCCGTGGTTGAAGATGGCACTGAGGTTGGCCATGACCGCGGCCTGCGTGATCATCGTGCCGCGCGGAAAGCGCGTGCTGCCCGAGGTGTATTGCAGGTAGGCCAGGTCGGTGGGCGCGGGCGGCGTCGGCAGCGCTTCCTGGGCATCGAGCACCAGGAAGTCGTCCAGCGTGCCGGACAGCGTGAGCGGCAAGCCTTCGCTGGCTTCGTTGAGGAAGCCGATGAATTCAGGCGGCGCGAAGGCGGCAACGGCCTGGCAGTCGCGCATCAGCTGACGCAAGTGCCGCACATAGGCCTCGCGGCCGCCCAGGTGCACGGCCGCTGGCAGCGGCACGGGCACCAGACCCGCGTACTGGCAGGCATAGAACATCACGGCGAAATCCGGATGCGTGTGCGCCACCAGGGCCAGACGCTGGCCGCGACCGAGCGGCGCGAGGTGGCGCGACACCTCGAGGGCGCGCCGGCGCAGTTCGCGGTAGGGCAGCACGGCCGCGAGCTTGTCGCGGCCGTCGTAATAGTTGAAGCCGGTGTCGCCGGTGGCGGCGTAGTCTAGGGCTTCGGTCAGCGTGGAGAAGACCGCGCTGCGCAACGGAATGCCACTGAGCGTTGGCGTTGGCGTCGGCGCTGCACCGAGAAGCGTCGCTTCCGTCACTGTGCACCCCTCCGCTTCTCGTGTTCCTGAACTCTCAGGAGAACGCTAGACCACAACATTTTGGGCATGCACTGCTTCACTCTAAAACTTTGGAATGTACGGCTTGGGCCATCCGCTAGCTGCGTGCCCACTGGAAGGAACTCAAGGTCCGCGGAATTGAAAAAACCGCAAACGTCAAACTGTCATCAATGTTATGCACAGTATTCAGTTCTGGCGCTCATCGAGAAGTTCCGCCAACTGCGCCAAGGTCGGGTAATCGAAAAGATCGGTGACTTCGATCCGTTGGGGAAATTCACGCTCGATGGCTTCATGAATGCGCGCCAGGGTGAGCGACTTGAGATTGATTTCCAGCAGGTTGGTTTGAACCGTGATCTGCTGGTCGGGAATCAAAGGCTCGCAGATCTCTTTGAGGCGCTGGGCCGTGGACTTCGGCCCGTCGCCGGCGGGATCGGTTACGGCGTCCGCTGACAGATGCCCCGCCAATTCCACCAGTATTGTAGCGAATTCACCTTCTTCGAAGGCGCGGGCCAACGTATAGCGTTGTAGCTTGCCACTGGTGGTTTTCGGAATGGCCCCAACCGGGATCACATGGGTCAGCTCCAGGTCAGTTTGCTGGCCAATGGCACGCCGCAGTGCCTGGACTTTGGGCGCGAAGCCCGCCAGATCGCCCCGGTGCAGCAGGAACAGCACGAGCGATTCGGTGTCCTGGCCCGGCATGCGCACCCCGACGGCGGCAACGCGGTTGGCCTCCACCCCGGGAATCTGCTGGGCGATCAGCTCCAGATCGGCCGGATAGTAGTTCTGGCCGTTGACGATGATCAGGTCCTTGGCCCGGCCGGTGATGACGAGCTGTCCGTCGATATTCAAGCCGAGGTCGCCGGTATCGAGCCATCCGCCGGGCGCGCGGGACGCCGTCGTGGCGCCCGCGTCGCCCGCGTTGCCGAAATAGCCGCTCGACACGTTGTCGCCCCGAATCTGGACATGGCCAACCGTGCGGTCGCCCAGTTCGGCGCCCGTGTCGTCCACGATGCGGATCTCGCAGCCGGGAACGGAGCGGCCCAGCTTCACGAATTCGGCGGCGTGCGCCGAGCCATGTGCAGCCATGCGCACCGGCGCGCCGATCCGAAGGGCCGTGCGGTCGAGATCGATCGTCTCGACCGGCATGGACGGCGCGGGGAAGCTCACCGCCAGGCTCGCCTCGGCCAGCCCGTACACCGGGAACATGGCCGTCGGCTTCAGGCCGCAGGCTTGCATCGTCGCGCTGAAGCGACGGCACAGCGCGGCCGAGATGGGCTCGGCACCGTTGAAGATCAGCCGCACCGCCGACAGGTCCAGACCTTGCGGCGGCTTCAGGGCGAACTGCCGCAGATAGTGTTCGTAGCCGAAGTTGGGCGAGCAGAGCACCGTTGCCTTGCGCTGGCTGGCCTGGTCGAGCCAGAGCAGGGGTCGGCGCGCGAACAGCTCGGTGCGCATGATGGCGTGGCTCGCGCCAGCGGCCAGCATGTTCAGATGGAAGCCGATCAGCCCCATGTCGTGCGACAACGGCATCCAGCTGAGCGCCACATCGCGGTCCGAAAAGGCGGCCGCCTCGATGATGGAGGCGATGTTCGCCGTCAGGTTGCGGTGCGTCAGCAGCACGCCCTTCGGCTCGCCGGTGGAGCCGGAGGAATACTGAATGAACGCCAGATCGTCAGGGCGCGACGGCACCGGCTGCCCCACAGCGCCGCCGATGTCCAGGCTGCCCGGGACGAGCGCCCGGGCCCGGAGCGCTGCCGCCTCGGCGACCAGACCCTGGGCCGCGGCGAAGCCGTCCAGGCGCTCCAGCGACGGCGTGTCGATGTAGACCGACGCGTTGCCCAGCTGTGCGAACACCCGCAGCAGCTTGTGCCGGTGCGCATCGGTGCTGCCGGGGGCGAGCGGGACCGGGACGATGCCGCCCAGCACGCAGGCCCAGAACATTTCGAGGAAGCGCTCGTTGTCGCCGAGGCACAGGATCATCGTGTCGCCGGGCGAGAGCGAAAGGCGCTGAAGCGCGCCGAGCAGGGCGAGGGCACGCTGGCGCAGCCGTTGGAAGCTCAGCACGCGCTGCTCCTTGTCGCCCTCGATCAGGGTGATCTGGCGATCGTCGCGTGCCGTGGCGGGCAGGATGGCGTGAAGGGTGTCGAATCGCATGAGGCGTGCGGCTATCGGCGCGACACGAGCCGCATCTGAAGGGGATGGCGCGTGCGCAGGTTGATCTGGAATTCGGCCTCGGCCGGCGCGGTGCCGACGAGAACCAATCGGAAGCGCTGCGCCACCATCGTCAGGTGGGTCGCCATCTCGGCCATCGCGAAGCCGGCACCGACGCAGAAGCGGGGGCCGGCCGAGAACGGCAGGTAGGCGAATCGGTGCCGGCCCGCGGCGGCATCGGGCGCGAAGCGGGCGGGCAGGAATTCTTCCGGGCGGTCCCAGTGCGCCGTGTGCCGGTGCAGCAGGTACGGGCAGATGAAGATGTCGGTGCCGGCCGGGACGTGGTAGCCGCCCACGGTGTCGTCCTGCACCGCACGGCGGCTGAAGAGCCACACCGGCGGGTAGAGGCGCAGTGCTTCTTGCAGCACCTGCTCGACATGATCGGTCGACGCGAAGGGCGTCGCGGCGCTCGGGTCCGGCACCGCCTCGGCGCGCGAGGCGTCGGCAATGGCGGCATGCAGCGTGCGCTCCGCCTCGGGATGCTGCGACAACAGGTACCAGGTCCAGTTGAGCGTGCTGGCGGTGGTCTCGTGGCCGGCGACGATGAGTGTCATGACTTCGTCGACCAGGGCGCGGTCGGGCATGGGCTCGCCACTGTCCTTGTCGCGCGCCTGCATGAGCATCCCGAGCCAGTCGGATTCGTTCCGCGCCTCGGCCCGGCGGGCATCGATGATCGCGCGCACGAAGCGCGTGAGGGCCCGGAAGCGGGCGGCGAACTGCAGGTCGCGCCGGCTCTCGTCGGTCAGCAGATCGAAGGGGCTTGCGCCTTCGGCCTCGACCAGGCGATCGAAGTCGGTGCCGAAGAGCGCACGCAGCACGATCTCGAGGGCGATGCTGCTGAGCTCGTGCGTCAGGTCGATGGGCTCGCCGCTGTCGGCCTGCACGCTCCAGCGCGTCAGCAGGTCGGCGTTGACCTGTTTCACGACGGGCGCGAACCCCCGGGTGGCTTGCCCCTGGAACGCGGGCTGCACCATGCGCCGTTGCCGGGCCCAGACATCGCCCTCGCTGACGATCAGGCCGTTGCCGAGCAGAACGCGTACGCGT
The DNA here is from genome assembly GCF_051216635.1 of Variovorax sucrosi. Classification (NCBI taxonomy): domain Bacteria; kingdom Pseudomonadati; phylum Pseudomonadota; class Betaproteobacteria; order Burkholderiales; family Comamonadaceae; genus Variovorax; species Variovorax sucrosi. The sequence goes on from NZ_JBPJZU010000013.1 coordinate 45,696, forward strand.
TCCAGGCCGGCGCCCTTGACGTAGTTGCCGCGGTTCGTCAGCAGCACGCGGCGGATGTCGTCGGGTTCGTGGAGGATCAGGCCATCGCCGGCCCGGCTGCGGGACGGCACGCGGCAGATCGGACCGTAGCGGGACAGCAGGTCCTGCAGCAGGGGCAAGGTCTCGTCATTGGCGTCGAGGTCGTAGCCCTGGTCGGGGCCCGGCGCCAAATTACCCTGTGCCATAATCCGAAATTGCCCTTGGTGCTGAGCCTTCGATTATGTCATGTGCGCGCCAACGCTGCGTCCATGTCCATCACCGTCCTGATCGCCAACGACTTCGTCCTGCCAGCGCCGCTCGAAGCCGCCTGGCTCGCCGATCTGCCGCCGCCTCGACGGGCGCAGATCGCGCGCTGGCCCAGTGTCCGGGCGCGGCACCGTTCGCTGCTGGCGAGTCGCCTGCTGTGCGAAGGGCTGCGGCAACTGGGGCATCGCGGTGCGCTGCTTGCCTCCTTGCGCTACACCGTCCACGGGCGGCCGAGCCTCGACCTGCCGGTCGATTTCAGCGTCTCGCACTGCGAAGGCCGCGTGGTGTGCGCCCTGTCCACCCAAGGCCCGGTCGGTGTCGACGTCGAAGCGCTCGGCGGGCTCACGGCGGACGACTTCCGGCTGTATCTGAATCCCGATGAACGCACCTGGGCCGGTCGCGATCCCCGGCGCTTCTACACCGTGTGGACGCGCAAGGAAGCGGTGGCCAAGGCCGGCGGGACCGAGCGCCTGTCAGACCTGCGCGCCGTCGATGTGCGGACGGGCGGCGATGGCGCTGCATTCGCCGGCCAGGTCTGGCAGACTCCCGAACTCGACGTCGGCCGCGGCCATGTGGCGCATCTCGCGCTTCGGGGCGGTGACGCGCCATGGCGCGCGGTGCGGGTGTCCAGGGCGCAGCTCGAGCGCGGCGTCCCCTCGCGCGGCGGCGAGCCCGGTCCGCAATGCCTCTGACGGGCCGATCGGCTCTCTCCTCGTCTCTTTTTTCTGATTGGTGAATCAACGTGTCCAGACCTGAGCGTGCCCTCATCCTCGGCGCCGGCCAAGGCAGCCGCCTCCTTCCGCTGACCGAACAGCTTCCGAAATGCCTGCTCGACCTGGGCGAGGGGCGCAGCATGCTCGAATGGCAATTGCGCGGCCTGTCGGAGACCGGCGTCGGCGAAGCCGTCGTCGTGACCGGCTTTCGTGCCGACCTGGTGGAGCAGGCGCTGCAACGCATCACGCCGCGCGGCATGACGGTGCGCACGCTGTTCAACCCCTTCTACAAGCTGGCCGACAACCTCGCGAGCTGCTGGATGGCCCGTGCAGAACTGCAGGGGCCTTGCCTGATTCTCAACGGCGACACCCTGTTCGAGCCGGAGATCGCACGCCGGCTGCTCGCCGCGCCCGTGGCGCCGATCACGGTCACCATCGACCGCAAGCCCGGCTACGACGCCGACGACATGAAGGTCGAGGTGGACGGCGACCGCCTGCGCGCCATCGGCAAGACCCTGTCGGCCGCGCGCGTCAATGGCGAATCGATCGGCTTCCTGCGCTTCCAGGCCGACGGTGCGGCGCTGTTCGTGGCCGAGCTCGAGCGCACCATGCGCACTGCCGAAGGCCCGGGCCTGTGGTACCTCTCGGCGATCAACCGCCTGGCGGGCGCCGGTGCGGACATCCGCGTGGCCTCGATCGAAGGGCTGCAGTGGGGTGAACTCGACTTCCCGGCCGATCTGACTTACGTGCGCGAACTGGCGGCGGGCTGGCTCGGCGCCGCCACCGAACGCCCGGCCGCCGAGGCATCGGCCGCCGCCTGAGGCGGCCGCGCCCCGGCGCGTCGGTGCGCGCGAGTTCAGGGCGCTGGCGCGACCATCCGCCGCACCAGGTCCAGGTCGGCGGCTTTGTCCACGTCGATGGCGGCGCGTCCGTCGCGCATCGACACCAGCATGAACCGCGCACCGCCCGACAGCGCACCGAGCCGTGCCGCAGCCGCGGCCGAACTCAGCCGGCCAAGGCGATAACGCAGCGCGAACAGCCAGCCCAGCCGCCGCATCATCCGAAGCGGCTCCTTGCGCAAGCGCTCCAGCTCGCCCCAGAACGCCACCGCTCCGGCCGCCTTCGGCTGCGCCAGCAGGAACAGGTTGCATCCCGAAAAGTCATCGTCGGAAAAGCGCAGCCAGGTGCGACGGGTCGCGGGCGCGGCCGCTTCCACCGCATGCCGCGGCGCCAGGGCGGCCGCCACGTCGGCATCGGGCGGGCAGGCAGCGAGGAACTCGCCGATCCAGGCCGCTTGCAGCAACGCATGGTCGGCCGTCGTCACTAGCAGGGGCGTGCCCTCCTGCACAAGCGCCGCGGCCACGGTGGCGCTCGGTCCGTCCTGCGTCGGCATCGTCACCCAGGGCTTGCCGCAGACGCCGTCCTGCAGGCCCGGCAGGTCGTTCAGCAGCGCAGGCCGTTCGATCGCGATCACGATGCGGCCCACCGCCGGCGACGCCGCCAGCGCCGCGACCACGCGCTCGATCATCGTCGTGCCGCCGATCTCGATCAGCGCCTTGTGGCTGACGCCGGCATAGTCGGCCAGCGGATCGCCGCCAAGCCGCGTGCCGGCCAGCACGAGTGCGGTGAGACCGCCCATCTCAGGCGGCAACGGCGCCACCGCCCAGCGTCTTGGCGTACACCCGATAGGTCTTGTACGCATGGGCGCCGAGCGATTCGATGATGTGCCGCATCGGCCGGTTGTCCTCGAGGATCCACGACAGCTCGACCTGGCGCACACCCTTGGCGCGCAGGCCCTGGCGCATGGTGTCGATGGCGAGGAAGGGCGCGATCGCGCCGGCCAGTTCGCCGCTGATGCTGCGGCTGATGCCCATCAGCGGCACGCGCGCCGTCTTCGTGCCGCGCTTGAGCCGCAACATCAGCTTGGCCCAGTTGAAGGGGAACAGCTTGCCGCCGAAGTCGGCAATCATTTCGTTCAGGTTGGGCAGCGCGATGCCGAAGCCCACCGCCTTGCCGTTGAGCTCGACGATGGCGACGCACTTCGGGTCGATGAACATCTTCAGGCTCTTGGCCATGTGCGCGATCTCCGCCTCGGTGAACGGGATGAAGCCCCAGTTCTGCGACCAGGCGTCGTTGAAGATCGCGGTGACCGTGTCGAACTCTTCGAGGTAGCGCTTGGTGTCGAGGTTGCGCACCGTCAACGCCGACGGCTTGCGCGGGCCGATCATCCGGCGCGCGGCGGCCGGCAGTTCGTGCTCGATGTCGTAGAGATAGGCGATCACGTCCTTCGCCTTCGCATAGCCCCGCGCCTCGACGTGCGCACCGACATGGCGGGCGTCATGGCCCATCAGCATCATCGGCGGCGTGTCGAAACCATCGACCAGCAGGCCGGTCTCTTCGTTGATCGACAGGTTGAAGGGGCCCAGCACCTTCGTCTTGCCACGGGCTGCGAGCCATTCTTCGGCGGTCTTGAAGAGCGCGGAGAAGACCTCGGCGTCGTCCTCCGCGCAGATCATCCCGAAGTGGCCGACCGCCGGGTCTTTCACGAGCTGGTCGATCTGCGCGCTGATGCGGCCGACATCGCGCCCGCCCCGCCGCGCCAGCCAGAATTGGGTCTCGGCATGGGCGAAGTACGGATTCTTCCGAGGCGACAGGGCGTCGCGCCGTTCCATCACCAGCTGCGGCACATAGTTCGGATCGCCCGCGTGGATCTGCGAGGGCAACTGGATGAAGCGGTCCAGTTCCGCCGGTGTGCGCACCGGAACGATTTCGAGAGTGGTCATCAGACAGCCGGTCGGGCCTTGTTGCGTACGAGGAAGCCGTGCCAGACCGTGCGCACGCCGTGCCAGGCGAACGTCAGACCTTGCCAGGCGGTGACGAGGTACAAGCCGGCCGGGCCGGCGCCGACCAGGAGCGCGAGCGCCATGATCGTCATGGTGATGTTGCGGCGCGCGATGAAGCTGCGCACGCGGCCGTCCAGCCGAGACGCCGCATGCAGCGCGAAGCCGAGGCGGGCCTTGGCGATGCCGAGCACGATGCGGTCGCCGAGGTAGAAGACGATCAGCCAGACGGCCGCCGCGTAGAGCGGGTCGTCCATCGACCGCCCGCCCAGGCCCCAGGCCCAGGCGAAGTACCAGAAGGGCGGGTGCACGATGTCCAGGCCGTGGTCGAGCACGTTGCCGATGGCGGAATCGGTCAGCGTCACGCGCGCGATCTTGCCGTCGACGCTGTCGAGCACGCTCATCCCGTAGGCGCACAGGAAGCCCAGCAGGAAATCGCCCCGCGCGAACAGCGGCACGGCCGCGACCGTGAGGATGATCGACAGCACCGTCACCGTGTTGGGGTGGATGCCCCAGCGGGTGCACAGCCGCACCATCGGCCACACCAGCGGCGGGTAGACCCAGCGCGTGAGCAGGTCGGTCGAGCCCTTGTAGTTGTCCCAGAACATCTGACGCTCGAGCCGAAGGCGCGTGGCCTTGTCGTTGACCGCGTAGATCCAATAGGGCAGCGAGCGGCGCAGCTTGTTGACGTAGGCGGGGAAGTCCTGCTCGTCGTAGGGTGCGATGCGGCCCGCGGCCAGCAGGGCGTCGGCCACCTCGCGCAAGGTCTGGGCATGGGCCGGGATGTCGTCGATCAGCGCGGGCTCGAGGCGCAGCACGACGGCACGCTCGGTACCCTGGCCGCGGGCGGCGACGCAGGGCGATGTGCCGCGCAGCAGCACGTCGATCAGCCGCGGGTCGACCGCGTTGCCGCCGTCGATGGCGACCAGCGCGCCACCGGCCAGCGCCTGGCGCAGGCGGGTGCCCAGTGGTGCGGTGTCGACTTCGGGCTTTGCGGCGGGCCAGGCGGTGCGCCCGGCATCGACGCCGGACAGCACGACCCGTGCCCCGGCATCGAGATGCTTCACGCTGCGCCGGAGGCGCTCGACGGGCGGGATCCCGAAGAGGTGTTCGGCGCGGGTAGCGCCGGTGGTGTCGATCCAGAGATTCATATTCGCTCGGAGGCTCGCAGTTGCAGGAGGCCGATCGCCGCGAACAGCGCCGGCGCGGCGAGAGCGATGACCAGGGGTGGCCAGCGGGCACTGAGCCCGAGGGCCGCGACGATGCCGTCGCAGAGAAGAAAGCCCAGGCCGAGGATCAGCGCCAGCGCCATTCTCGACCCGCCGCCGGCGCCGCGGGGCAGCGACACCGCGGTCGGCAGCGCCAGCAGCAGCATGACGAAGATCGCGAGCGGTGCGGCGTAGGAGCGGTACAGCACGCTCTGGTAGTAGCGATGCGGCTGCGTCCCGGTGCGGGTGCCTTCGATCACCTCGGCCAGCATGGCGGTCGAGAGGTTGGGCCGCGCCACGTCGAGCCGCAGCACGTCTTCGGGCCGCAGGTTGGTCTTCCAGGCGCGCTCGGCGACCCGGATGCGGTCGACGCGCTGATCGCCGAAGCGGATCTCCATCACGTTCTTCAGCTGCCAGCCCTGGCCGTCCCACTGCGCCTCGGCGGCAGTGAGCCGGCTGCTCAGCAGGCCGGCGTCGTCGCGGACGTACAGGCGAACGTCGATCAGGCGCCGCCCGTCGGGGCTGGTGCTTTCCATCGACACCGTGCCGCCCGAGGTATGCGCCCAGCGCTTGGTCGGCGCATCGTCGGCCGGCGCGCTGGCGCTCCACCATTCCTTCAGCCCGTTCTCGGCCGGCGGCAGCACGCGCTCGGACAGCGCGAACTGGGCCAGGGCCAGCACCGCCGCCACCGGCAGCAGGTAGCCGAGCAGCCGCATCATGCTGACGCCCGCGGTGCGCAGGGTGGCGATCTCGAGGTGACGCGCCATCGACTGCAGCGCCATCAGCGTGCCGATCAGCACCGCTGGCGGCAAGGCCATGACGAGTTCGGCCGGCAGCCGCAGCATGCCGTAGTAGAGGATGCCGACCAGGCCTTGGTCGCGCTTGAGCACGTCGGTCGTGATGTCGAGCAGTTCCAGCAGCTGCATCAGCGCGGTGATCACCAGCAGCAGCACGAGGATCTGCAGGCCGACCCGGCGCCGGATGTACGAGGCCATCGCGCCGTTCACGGCGCCACCTTGGCCCGGCGCCGCGGCTTCAGGCGCTCGATCAGGCGTTCCAGCACGCCCACGGTGCGCGACACCGGGTTGTCGCCAGGCCATGCGAGGCTGCCGCGGAAGATCCACAGGCTCAGCAGCGCGAACAGGAGGAAGGGCGTCCACACCGCCAGCGCGGCCGGCATGCGGCCGCTCTCCGCCAGGCTCTTGCCGAATTGCAGCGTGTGGTTGAGCAGCAGCAGCGCCAGCGACGCAAAGATCACGCCGGGCGTGCGGCGCCCGCGCTTGGACGCCATGCCCAGCGGCAGCGCCAGCAGCGGCAGCAGAGGCGGCAGCAACGCCCGCGCCAATCGGCTGTGGAACTCGGCTGCCGAGTCGGCTTCGCAGGTCTTGCACATGGCCTGCCAGAGCTCCGGCAGGGTGCGTTCGCTGGCGGACTCGCCGCGTTCGCGGAAGGGCGCCCGTGCGGGCGAAAAATCTTCCACGAAGCCATCGACGAAGCGGGTGGTGGAGATCACGCCGTCGTCCTTCTGCCGCACCCGGAGCCCGTCCTCCAGCTTGAGGCGCAGTTTGCGGGTGGTGGGGTCGCTCTCGAGCTGGCCGCGCACCGCCGTCGTGATCTCCTCGACCCCGGCCAGTCGCCGCTCCATGAAGACGCCGGTGAAGCTGCGGCCGCCGTCTTCCACCGTGTCGGCGCTGAAGCTGAAGCCGTGCGCGATGTCGATGAAGCGGTTTTCCTCGATCTTCGCGTCCCAATTGGTCTGCAGCACGGCGTCCATCTTGACGTGGTAGTCGTAGCGCGCGAGCGGCTGCAGCCGGCCGAAGAGGTACAGGTTGAACACGCTGAGCAGCACCGCGAGGATGAAGTAGGGCGCGCAGATGCGGGCGATCGAGCGGCCGGTGGCGAGCATCGCGTCGAGTTCGCTGTCGTCGCCCATGCGCGCGGCGGCCATGAAGATGGCGGCGGTGAACGCCACCGGCAGCGACAGACCGAGGTAGTGCGGCACCAGGTCGGCGGCCAGCAGCAGCACGCTCGAGATCGCCGCCCCGGTGGAAGCCGCGATGTCGAACAGGCGCAGCAGCCGCTGCAGCATGGTGGCGAGCAGCATCGTTGCCAGCGCGGCGAACAGCGGCATGGCGAACAGGCGCACCGCATAGCGGTCGAGCCGATCGAACGAGAGAAAGGGCAAAGGACGCGGCCTCTGGGATCAGGCAGCGGTGCGCTGCAAGGCGTCGCGCAGGGCGGTGCCGAGCGAAGCGATGGTCGCGGCGTCGAGCGAGACGGCGGCGTCCAGGGCCGGCGGTCCGGGCCAGCCGGCGTCGGGGAAGGCCGCGCCTTCGAAGCTGCGAACGCCGTTGTAGCGCGGAATCACGTGGAAGTGAACGTCCGGGTCCACCATCATCAGCATGAGGTAGTTGATCCGCTCGTAGCCGACGAATTCGCGCAGCGCGGCCTCGATGCTGCGAACCATGCCCTGCATCTCGGCGAAGGCCTTGGCACTCACATCGGCAAAGGCCTGCACCGGCTCGCGGCACACCAGCACCATCGCGCCGAGCGTCGGTTGCTTCGGCCTCAGCAGCAGCGTCCAGCAGTCGGTCTGCGCGAGGCGGGTGGCGGGATCGCCGAATTTCGTTTCAGTGGCATTGGCCATCGCAGTGGTCCAGGGTCGTCGTCCAGAGTCGGGTATTGCAGGTGCGCTCAGCGAGCGACATTCTCGCCTGAGTCGCGAGGGCGGACCCGCGGCAGGCTCAGCGCATAGGCGCCGTCGGCCACGAACGCCTCGGCCTCGGTCGACCAGCGGCGCACCTCCACCAGGGCCTGCGGGCCGCTCGCACCGTCCATCAGCCGCAGCCGATGCCACAGCGCGCCCTGGTCCTTCGGATTCGGCACCGCGGAGGAGGACGGCACGCACAGGCAGGGAATCGGCAGCGTTGGGCCGGCCACCACGTCCATGCGGGCGTCGCGCGCATGGCCGTGCAGCACCAGCTCGGCACCGGCACGCCGCAGCACGGCACGCAGCGCGTCGCGGTCGGCCAGCGCCTTGCGCCAGCCGATGGCCCCCTCGGCCGGCGGGTGATGCAGCATCACGATGCGGGTCCGCCCGGCCTGGCCCTCGGCCATCAGCACCTGTTCGAGCCGCGCGAGCTGCGCCGCGCCGAGCCGGCCGCGGGCCAGCAGCGGCGCGGTCGGCAGCGCCGAGTTCAGCCCGATCAGCGCCACGCCATCCCGGTGATGCACGAAAGGCCAGCCATCTTCCGCGCGGGTCCAGCTCTGCCACAGCCCGAGGCCTTGCGCAGGTGGCACCGGCACCAGGGCGTCGTGGTTGCCCGGCACGATGCTGATGCGCTCCGGCGGCGCCAGCGCCGTCAGCCAGCGTGCCGCCTGTTCGAACTCGCCCGGCAGCGAGAAGTTGGTGATGTCGCCGGTGACCAGGATGTGATCGACCGCATGGGTGCGCAGGTCCTGCGCGAGCGCATCGAGGATGTCGTTGCGGTGCAAGGCGCGCCGCCGCTGCCAGGACCAGGCGCTGAGCTGGCGCTTCGACAGGCGTTGCCGCGGCGACAGCACAGGCTCGAAGGGGAGGTGCAGGTCCGACACATGCGCAAACGTAAATCCGCTCATCGATAATCGCCCGCTGCTTCTTTCCTAGACACTTCGCTTCGATCATGCCAAAACTTCATACCCCGCGCGCCGGGCTGTCCAAATGAGCGCCGATAAGGCGCCCACCCAGCGCGTTGCGGGGATCGTCGTCGGCCAGTCGGCCTTGCGTGTCTGGGGCCTCAGTTCGGAGGCGCGGCTGCAGCGGCAGTTCGCGCGCGCGGGCCTGGCCGGCACTGCGGCCGATGCGGACCGCGTCGTGCTGCTGCGGGCCGACTGGGTGTTCGACGAAGCGCTGGTGCGCGGCCTCGCCGCTGCGACGGACGACGTCGCGCTGCGTGCCGGCGAGGGCGATGGCGAGGTGGTCGCGCTCTCGGTCGCGGCCGCGCATGCCGCCGAAGCCGCCACGCGCCTGGCCGAGCGGCAGGCCCTGGCTGGTGCACGGACCGTCTCGCCGGCCCAGATCGCCGACGGCTACAACGACAAGCTGCGCAAGCGCGAACCCCCGTACCTGCTGCCGCTGACCGCGGAAAGCATGGATGCCATCGAATGGCGCACTTTCCGCGGCGCCTACAAAGGCGTCACCGACCTGGTCACGCTCTACGCCTGGCCGCGGCCGGCGCGCTACGTCACGCGGCTGTGCGCCGAAGCCGGCATCACGCCGAACCAGGTGACCACGCTGAGCCTCGTGCTGGTGCTGGCCGCCATGTGGCTGTTCTGGACCGGGCACTACGCGCTCGGCCTGGTGGCCGCCTGGGGCATGACCTTCCTCGACACCGTCGACGGCAAGCTGGCACGTGTCACGCTGAAGTCCTCGCGCTTCGGCGATTTCTACGACCATTCCATCGACCTGGTCCATCCGCCGTTCTGGTGGTGGGCCTGGATTGTCGGGCTGCCGGCCGTTGGTCTGCCGCTGACGCATGCCGCGCTGGCGCTCACGGCCATCGTCGCGGGCTACGTGCTGCAGCGGCTGGAAGAAGGCCTGTTCATCGCCTGCTTCGGCATCGAGATGCACGTGTGGGAACGCTTCGACAGCCGCTTCCGCCTCATCACTGCGCGCCGCAATCCGAACCTGCTGCTGCTGACCGCATCGCTTCCTTTCGGCCGGCCGGACCTCGGCATCCTGGCCGTGGCGATCTGGACCGTGGCCTGCCTGGTGGTGCACGCGGTGCGGTTGCTGCAGGCCGCCGTGGCGCGCCGCCGTGGCCCGCTGCGCTCCTGGCTCTCCGCCGCGACGTGAACGACGCACTGCGCGCGCTGATCGGCGCCGAACTGCGGCGCGAGGTTTCGCCCGCGGTCGTCGCGCTGGCCCAGCGGCTCGCCGCGCGCGCGCAGGGCGGGGCGGCCGCCGTGCTGTTCTACGGCTCGGCACTGCGGGACAGCGCCCTCGACGGCGTGCTCGACTTCTATGTGCTCGTCGACCAGCCCACGGACTGGCCCGGCCCGTGGCTCGCCGCGTTTGCCAACCGCCTGCTGCCGCCCAACGTCGGCTACCTGGAGGAATCGGTCGACGGCCGCGACCTGCGTGCCAAATATGCGGTGATGACGGTGGCGCAGTTCCGGCGCGCGATGTCGGTGCAGCGCATCGACACCACGCTATGGGCGCGGTTCTCGCAGCCGTGCGCCTGCCTCCACGCGCGCAGCGACGCCGACCGGCTCACCGTGCGCGACGCGGTCTGCGACGCGGTGGTGGCAGCGGCGCACTGGGCGGCGATGCTCGGGCCGCTGCGTGCCGAGCCGGCAGCCTTCTGGCGCGCCCTCTATGCGCGCACCTATGGGGCCGAATTGCGGGTCGAGCGAACGTCTCGCGGTGCCGACCTGCTCGCGCATGACGCGCCGCGCTACGCACGGCTGCTGCCGCTCGCCTGGGCGGAGGGCGGCCTGGCCTTCACCTCGGCGGTCGACGACCAGCTGGCGCCGGTGCTGGCCCCCGACGAGCGCAGCACCGCCGAGCGCCGCTGGCGCCGGCGCCGGCGGCTCGGCCGCGTGCTCAATCTGCTGCGGCTGCTGAAGGCGGCACTGACCTTCGACAACGCCACCGATTACGTCGCCTGGAAGGTCGAGCGCCACAGCGGCTACCGGATCGAACCGACGCCGTTCCAGCGGCGCCATCCGCTGCTGGCGGCGCCGGGCATCTACTGGCGATTGCGCCGACTCGGCGTGCTGCGCTGAGAATGGGCGGATCCTTCCGTCTCCTTTCCATGTCCCTTCCTCCCTTGAATTTCTTCCGGCGCCGGATCGTGCTGTGCGCGGCCGTCCTGATGGCATCTGCGGCATCCGCGGCGTCGGCCGCCGAACCGGTGGCCGCCCCCACGGCCCGCGAGGCCGAAGCCAAGGTCTATCCGACCCGCATCGCGCGTTCCTTCACCGTGCTCTACCAGATGCAGCGCGGCGGCATCCGGGGCAGTGGCGAGTTCCTCTGGAAGCGCACCGGCGACACCTACGAGGCGCACCTCAAGGGCACGGTGGCCGGCCTGGCCTTGCTCAACTGGGCCAGCCAGGGCGGCTTCGACGCTGCGGGCGTGGCACCCCACAGCTACACGGAGCGGCGGCTGGGCAAGTCCCCGCGGGAGGCGATCTTCCTGCGAAGCGAGTCCAAGATCGATTTTTCCGGCTCCTCGCCCGACATTCCCCTGGTGCCCGGCACGCAGGACCGGGTGAGCTGGCTGGTGCAGTTGCAGGCCATCCTGGCGGCGGACCCGGCCAAGGCCAACGCCGGCGAACGCGTCGTCATCCCAGTGGTGGGCGCGCGCGGCCACGCCGAAACCTGGGTCTTTGAAGCCTCCGGCGCCGAGACCATCAAGACGCCAGCCGGCGCCCTGCGGACCCAGAAGCTGACGCGTTCGCTGCACAAGCCGGACGACACGCGCGCCGAGGTCTGGGTCGAGCCGGCACGTCAGTTCCTGCCGGTGCGCATCCGCCTTACGCTGCCGCCCTTCGATGCGGCGCTGGACATGACGCTTGCCGACGTCAGCGGGTAGACGGCCGCGGCCTTGGCGGCAGCGGAACCGGAGCCGGCGCCGGGGCCTTCCCGCAACCGGTATGCTTGGCCCCCTCCCGATTTCCTTCGCTCAGCCGTGACTGCCACCTCCACGCCCGTCGATTGGGCTCCTGCCGCCGCTGCGGCGGCCGCAAGAAATTTTGCATGGCGGGGGCAGGCGCGCGCACTGATCGACGATCTGTTCGAGCGCTCGCCGGCCATCTACTGGACGGACTTCCTGCTCAGCGCGGGCATCGGCTGGGCGTTGACGGCCGTCTATTTCCTGGCCACGCCCTGGAGCGTCGTGCAGATCGCGGCCTTCGTGGTCGCCAGCCTGTTGTTCTTTCGTGCCGGCACCTTCATCCACGAGATCGTCCACATGCCGAACCAGCAGATGGTTTGGTTCAAGCGGGCGTGGAATCTGTTGATGGGCATCCCGCTCCTGATGCCGTGGATCATGTACAGCAACCACATCGAGCATCACAACCACCGCCGCTTCGGCACGCCGTCGGACGGCGAATACCTGCCGCTCGCATCGTCGCCGCTCAAGGAAACGCTCAAGTACCTAACGCAAGCGCCGCTGCTGCCGCTGTTCATGGCGGTGCGCTTCGGCGTGCTGGGGCCGCTGTCGTGGCTGCACGGCGGGCTGCGCCACTGGGTGCTGACGCGTGCCTCGGCGGCGGTGTCGAACCCGTACTACTGCGAGCGCTTCCCCAAGCGCTTCGAAAAGCACCTGAAGATCGTCGAGGTGCTGTGCTTCGCGTACATCCTGGCGCTGGCCGTGCTGGTCTGGCGCGACATGATCAGCTTCAAGCACGTGGCCATGGGTTACCTGCTGCTGGCCTTCACGCTGGGGCTGAACTGGGTGCGCAACCTGGCCGCGCACCGCTATGCCAACGACGGCACGCCGATGGACCTCGCGGGCCAGGTGGAGGAATCCATCAACATCACCGGCCAGACCTGGCTGACCATGGCCCTGTTCCCGGTGGGCCTGCGCTACCACGCGCTGCACCATCTCTTCCCGGCGCTGCCCTACCACCACATGGACGAGGCGCATCGGCGCTTGATGCAGAACCTTCCCGCGGACGCGTCCTACCGAATCACCAACCGCGACAGCTTCTTCGCCGCGGCGCGCGAGTTGTGGCAGTCGGCCCGGCAGACGCCGCACGAGCAATCGGCGATGCGTGCGTGGCTGCCACGGTCCGACCGATCTTGAACGCCGGTGTGCCCGGGGGCGCGCCCCTTGCCGAAGCGGTGGCGTTGCTGGCGAATGCTGCGCTGCCGCCGTGTCTCATCGTCAACCCACTGAGCTTTCGGGCCTCCCGCGGCCTGGCCGAGCGCGCCGCAGCGCTGGCCAGGGCGCAGGGCGCCGAGGTGGTCGTGGTCGACGGGCCTGCAGCGCTCACTGCCGCCGTCGAGACCATCCTGGCGCGGCGCCAGCGCCACCTGATGGTGCTGGCCGGCGACGGGACCGTGCGCGCGGTCATCGATCAACTGGCCAGCCTGCCCACGGGTGCCTGGGTGCCCGACCTGCTCGTGCTGCCCGGCGGCCGCACCAACCTGACGGCCGCCGATCTGGTGCCGGGCGCGGACGCGCTCACCTCGTTGAAACGCGGCCTGGCGGCGGTGGCCGACCAGCGCTGGGACGCGGCCGTGGTCGAGCGCGCCACCCTGTGCATCGAGCAGTCGCCGGCGCCGGCGCACTACGGCCTGTGGGTCGGCGCGGCGCTGATCGACGGCGCGATCCGTCGCACCCATGACCACCGCATCGGCGGCAACGGCGCGCTGCGCACCGGCCACCTGAGCACCGCGATTTCTTTGCTGCGCCTGGGCTTTCTGGCACTGCGCGGGCGTTCTGGCCTGTCCTGCCCCGAGCTGCAGGTCGACGCCGGGGCCATCGGCCGCCTTCGGGGCCCGGTGAGCCTGCTGCTGGCCACGACGCTGCTGCACCGTCGCGGCTTGTTCGACCCCTATGCCACGCGCGCCGACGGTGGCATGCGCCTGACGGCGGTGTCGCGCCACGCCACCGGCTTCTACCGTCTGCTGCCGCGTCTTCTCACCGGGCGCTTCTCGCGTTCGATGGACGTGGGCCACGGCTTTCTCAGTGGCGGCTGCGCGCAGGCCGAGATCACCGGCCTTGTCGGCTATTCGCTCGACGGCGAGGCCTACGACACCGACCCGGCGCGGCCGGTCCTGATCCGTCGCGGCCCGTCCCTGCGGTTCTTCGCGTCATGAGCGCCGCCCGGCCGCCCGAAGGCGCTCAGCACCGCAGCCCGCAGGGCGGAGGTCATCCAATGAGCGCAGCACCGACCGACGTCGTGACCGCTGCAGGTGCCCGTGGCGCGCTGCCCATGATCGGTGCCTTCGTGCGCGCCTACCCGGGCCGCAGCGCCGCCGCGCTGGCTGCGGTCTTCGTGGCCGGGCTGCTCGACGGCCTGGGCATGTCGATGCTGCTGTCGATGCTCACGCTCACGACCGCCAACGACCCGAACCACAAGCCGTCGATGCCCGAGCAGGTCGCCACGCGCATCGCCGATGTCCTCGGCCTGCAGCCGACCGCACCGGTCATGCTCACGCTGGCGATCGTGCTGATCGCGTTGCGTGCCGGGCTGACGCTGGTGGCCAACAAGCAGGTCGGCTACACGGTGGCGCACATCGCCACCGACCTGCGGCTGGCGCTGATCCGCGCGGTGATGCGGGCCCGCTGGAGCCACTACCTGCAGCAGTCGGTCGGCCGCTTGTCCAATGCGGTGGCGACTGAGGCGCAGCGCGCGTCCGAAGCCTTCCAGTACAGCGCCGAGATGGCGGCAATGCTGCTGAATTCGCTGATCTACATGGGCATCGCGCTGGCGATCTCCTGGCAGGCTGGCGTGGCCACGGCGGTCGCCGGCGGCCTGCTGCTGACCGTGCTGCACACCTTGATCCGCAGCTCGCGCCGGGCCGGCCAGCACCAGACGCAGCTGCTGACCTCGCTGCTCTCGGCCATCGGCGCGCAGCTGGCCGCGGCCAAGCCGCTCAAGGCGATGGCGCGCGAGGACCATGTCGACGCGCTGCTGTCCGACCAGATGAAGCAACTGCGCCGTGCGCTGCGCCGCCAGGTGGTCGCCCGCGAAGCGCTCAGCGCGCTGCAGGACCCGCTGCTGGCCATCATGGTCGGCACCGGCTTCTTCCTCAGCCTGGTGCTGCTGAAGATGCCGCTGGCCTCGGTGCTGGTCATGCTGTTCCTGTTGGCGCGGGTGGTGAGCTATCTCTCCAAGACGCAGCGCGCCTACCAGCAGATCGTGGTGCGCGAAAGCGCCTACTGGGCGCTGATCGACGGCATCGATGCGGCGCATGTGCAGGCCGAGCCGCAGGGCGGTGACCGCACGGCGACGCTGTCCGACGGCATCGCCTTCGACCAGGTGCGTTTCCGCCATGGCGACGGCCGGGTGGTGCTCGACGATGCGTCCTTCACCATCCATTCGCGCGAGCTGACGGTGATCGTCGGGCCTTCGGGCGCGGGCAAGACGACGGTGCTCGACCTGGTGGTCGGGCTGCTCCAGCCGGAGGCCGGCAGCGTGCGCGTCGACGGCGTGCCGATGCCCGAACTGGCCCTGCGTCCGTGGCGGCGGCAGATCGGCTACGTGCCGCAGGACTCGGTGCTGGTCAACGAATCCATCGCCTACAACCTGGCGCTCGGCGAGCAGGACCTGAGCGAGGCCGACCTGCGCGACGCCCTGCGCGCGGCCGACGCGCTCGACTTCGTCGACGCCATGCCCGAAGGCCTGCAGACCCGTGTGGGCGAGGGCGGCTCGCGCCTGTCCGGCGGTCAGCGCCAGCGCCTGGCCATCGCGCGGGCGCTGGTGCACAAGCCGAGTCTGCTGGTGCTCGACGAGGCCACCAGCAGTCTCGACGCCGAGGCCCAGGCCGTGGTGATCGAGACCGTGCGGCGCCTGAAGGGCAGCCTGACGATCCTGGCCGTCGCGCACCAGGGCCTGCTGATCGATGCGGCCGACCGGATCTACCGGCTGGCCGATGCAGAGGTGAGCCTGGTGCGCGGTCCGCAGGGGGGGCAGTGAACGACGCCGAACGCCCGGTCGACCTCGGCCGCCGCCTGCGCCGGGCCCGCCGTCGCGCCCTCTTCCTCGGCTTGCGCACCGTGCTGCACATGATTGGTTTCCAGCGCGTGCGCACGCTCGGCAAGCTGACGGGCGCGCTGCAGTACCACCTGGCGTGGCGTCAGCGTCGGCGCATCGCGCGCGACATGGCGCTCGCGCTCGGCCGCCCGCCCGGCGATCCGTCGGTGGCGCCGCTGCTGCGCGAGGCCTACCGGGTGAACAACACCGCCGTGCTCGAGATCCTGGCGATGTTCGACCAGCGCCAGGACGAGGACGAACTCATCGCGCGCTGCGAGGTCGACGGCCTCGAGCACCTGCGTGCCGCGCTGGCCGGCGGGCGTGGCGCGATCCTGCTCGCCACGCACATGGGCAATGCCGCGCTGCTCACCGTCAAGCTGGCGCGCGCCGGCTGGGGCGTGAGCGTGGTCTACCGCGAGGCACGGATGATGTCCGCCGGCCTGCTGCAGCACGGCCTCGAGCAGTACGGCATCGAAGGCATCCTGGCGAACACCGGCCTGCGTGCCTATGCGCAGATGGTCGCCGCGCTCAAGCAGGGGCGCATCGTCTTCGTCATGATGGACCAGGGCGTCCAGCAGGCCGAGACCGGGATGATGCAGCGCTTCCTCGGCAAGGACGCCGCCATGCCGGCCGGTCCGGCGCAGCTCGCCCGCTCGGCACGGGCGCCGCTGCTGCCGGTGGCGACGACGGCAGCCGAACCGATCTGGCGCTTCGAGATCCAGCCACCGGTGCCGCTGGGCCAGGGTCCGCTCGAGGCGGATGTGGCCCACCTGGTGCGGCTGACCGAGCAGCAGGTGCTGCAGCATCCCCAGCTGTGGAGCTGGCACCAGCGGCGCTGGCGCAAGCTGCGGCCTGCGACCACGCCGGTGCCCGTCGCGTCGTCGTGACGCGGCCTCCCTACGGCGAAGAGACCGCGCGAACACCCGCCGCACCGCGCACGCCCAGCAGCAGCGCGACGGCGCCCAGCAGCACCAGGCCCCCGAGTTGGCCGATGGGCATGACCGGCTTCGGCATCGACGGATCGAAGCGCGGCTGCGCATCGAAATCCATCGCGCCGAAGCGCAGCTCGTTGAACAGATAGGGGTAGTAGAAGCCGCGCAGCCGCGCATGGAAGTCGGTGACGCGATCCTGGTAGGCCAGCTGGGCTAGCAGATCGGTGCCGGCCTGGCGGTGCAATGCGGCCTGCGCGCCGACACCGGGCAGTAACCAACCCAGGCGCGCGGTCCATTGCTGCCGCGCGAGCAGGCCGTCGCGGTAGGCCGCGACCTGTGGCGCCACGCTCTCGTCGCCGAGTTGCTGGAAGGCGTAGTACCACTTCCAGTGGAAGCCCGCGGGCAGCGGCGCCGTGTGCTGCCACTCGGGGTGCGTGCGGAAGAACTGCGCCATCGTCGCGTCGCGCGGAAGGTCCCACGCGCCATGCACCGCCTGGCGCTGTGCCAGCATGAGCTCGACCCCTTGCCGCACCGGGACGGCCCGCGTGAGCAGGGCGCTCGCGAGTGTTGGCAGCACCAGCGTCAGCACGACCCAGCCGCCCACGAGCGTCGTCGCGCTGGCGGTCGAGTGGCTTGAGCGCGTCGCCACGATCAGCGCCAATCCGCCCCAGAACGACAGGTAGGCGGCGCTGGCGAGCGACGCGGTGGCCACGGCCGCAGCCGTGGCGCCGTTCGTCCACGCGCCGATCAGCAGCGGCACCATCAGGCAGGCGAAGGCGAGCGCCATGCGCAGGCCCGCGCGCCGCAGCCAGAGGCGGCGCCCCGCATCGGGCATCGACAACAGCGTGACGAGTCGCCCGGCTTGTCGCTCGCCGGTCACCAGGTCGTACAGCAGGGCAATGAGAAACAGCGGTGCGAGATAGACCAGCACGAAGGCGAAGTCGAAACGCCCGGCGAGCGCCAGTTCGGGGTTGAAGCTCTCGCCTTCGTGCAACTGCGCCTGCAATGCCAGCGCACGCACACGCAGCACGTAGGGAGAGGCATCGCGCAGCCCGATCGCGAGGAAGGCCGCGCTCGACGGTGGGTCCCAGGTGGCGTGGAGGGTGTAGTACGCGGCAGAGCCCGCATCCGCGCCGTGCACGTACTTGCGGGCCTGAGCCGTGAGGTCTTGTTGCTGCAGCGCCGTCAGCCGCGCGATGGTCCGATGCTCGCGATCGATTTCGCGCGTGCCCAGCACCACGGCCAGCGCCGACAACACCAGCAGCAGGGCCAGGCTGGCGACCGTCAGACGCGAGCGCGCCAGCAGGCGCCATTCGTGGACAAGCCCGTTCATCGTGCGGCCTTCCCGAGGGTTCGCGTCGCGAAGCGCAGCGCGCCTGCCAGCACCGCCAGCCACGCCAGCAGAACGATCGCCGCGGGGGCGGCGTTGCGCAGCGACTGCGCGGTCGTCAGTGGTTCGTGCCGGAAGTCGGCCACGCCATGCCAGTTGTGGCGGTCGATGCGGTCGTCGCGGCTCGAGCGGTCGTCGGCCAGGCTCAGCTTCTCGGCCTGCAGCCGGTTGAGTGCCTGCACCAGCCGATAGCGGTGCGCTTCGGCGGTTTGAACGAACTGCCGGTCGCTGTGCAGGTCGGTGCCGGCCGTCGCCATCGACATCCGATGCAGCGCGATGGCCGGGCTCAGCAGGGAGAAGCCGTCAACGAGGCGCAGCTGCGCGTGCTGGCGCTCGAAGGCCTGGTCGGCATAGCGCGTGAAGAGCGCGCTGGTGAGTCGCTCGCCTTCCATGCCAAGCAGCCCCTTGTAGTTGACCGGCAGGTCCTCGATGCGCGAGACGCCGTACGACGCGAGCACCTTCTTCCGAAACTCGGCGAAGTACGGGTCGTCCGGGTCGTGGCTGTCACCCAGCGCGGCGAGGTCGCGCGCTACGGCGATGTCGGTCTCGAAGCGCGTGGGCAGTGGGTTCGCCGAGGCGGCGATCTCCGCTGCCAGGCGGGGCACCAGCACCACGCCGATGGCCCACACCGCCAGCAAGGCGAGCAGTGCGTCGCGTCCGCGAGGGAAGAACGCCGAGGCCGCGACGATGCCGACAGTCCAGATCAGCATCCACGCCGCATAGCCCGCCGCCAGCGCAAGCGCCGGCACCGCGGCGCTCGGCGTGGCGATGCCCATCGCGCCCAGTGCGATGAAGGCGGGCAGCAGCATGAGCGCGGCCACGCCCGTCAGCGCCAGCAGCTTGCCGGCGACGATCTGCCGGGGCGCCACGCCTTGCGCCAGCAGCACGCGCAGCGTGCCGGCCTCGCGCTCGCGCGCCAGCACTGCATGCCCGATAAAGATCAACAGCAGCGGCGCCAGCACCTGCAGCACGAAGGCGGGTGTCAGTTGGCCGAAGCGCAGCAGAACGGATGACTGGCGTACCTCGCCGAAGTTGGCGCTGTTCTGCCGATGGCCTTCGAGGAACAGCGTGTGGCCGGTGTAGGCCTCCACGCCGGGGTCGAAGGCCGCCAGCGGATTCGGCGAGCGGAACACGAAGTGGCCGTAGTGCACCATGCGGTGCGGATGCCGGTCGGGCTGCGCCTCGAATTCGTGATCGACCTGCGTCTGGTGGCGTGCACGCTCCTCGGCGGTCGCGTTGCGGCTGTCCCATGACGTGAAGGTCGCCACGGCGGCGAGCACCAGCAGCAATGCGAGTCCGATCACGGCCACGCGGTTTCGCCGCAGCAGCCGCCATTCCTCGCGCGCGATGCGCATCGTGGCGCTCACGATGCCGCTTCCGGTGCCGCGTAGCGGCGGTGCAGGGCGCGCACGTCGAAGCGCTCCGCACCCGAGGCGGCGACCTCGTCGACCAGCCTTCCGCCGTCGATGAAGCCGATGCGATCGGCGATTTCGGCGGCGCCCAGCAGGTCGTGCGTGACCATGAGGATCGCGACGCCCTGCGCGCGCAACACGCCGAGCAGCCGGCTGAACTCGGCCGTGGCCTGCGGGTCGAGGCCGGACGTGGGCTCGTCCAGCAGCAGCGCCGGCACCTGGCGCGCCAGCGCGAGGGCGATCGACACCTTCTGGCGCATGCCCTTGGAAAAGCCGGACACGCGGCGCCCGTGCGCGGCGCGGTCCAGTCCGGCAGCGGACAGGGCCTCGTCGATGGCGTGGGCTTCCTGCGCTTCGCCCGCGAGGTCGAGCAGGTAGGCCACGTTCTCGCGCGCGCTCAAATGTTCGTAAAGCGCGACGTTCTCGGGGATGTAGGCGAGCCGGCGCCGCGCAGTCGTCGGGTCGACGCCCGGGTCGATGCCGTTCACGCGCACCCGGCCGCTGATGGGGCGGACGAAGCCGAGGAACAGGCTCAGCGTGGTGGTCTTGCCGGCGCCGTTGGCGCCGAGCAGCGCGTAGATCTCGCCTGAGGCGACGGTGAGGTCGAGGCCTTGCAGGATCGTTCGTGCGCCGTAGCCGGCCACGACGGCGACGGCTTCGAGCGTCGGCTGCGCCGTTGCGTCGCCATGGGGGAGGGGGGAAGGATGCATGGGGGAATCGGTGGGGTGGACGTTGATCAGAACTTGGCCTGCAGGCCGAGCGTCACCGAGCGGGGCGTGCCCGGCGTGACCCACAGCCGGCTGTAGGAGCTGGTGTAGTAGGTCCGGTCGAAGACGTTGTCGATGTCCAGCGTGAGGCGCAGCCGTGGGTTGATGCGCCAATAGGCCACCAGCTTGGCCGTCGTGTAGCTCGGCAGCTCGAAGGCGGGTGCGTTGGCGTTCGCCTCGGCCTGCGTGCGCGCCTGGCCCAGCCGCTGGCCCACGTGGGTCACGCCGCCCCCGATGCCGTAGCGCTGGTCGCCGGCGAACACGTCCTCGTACATCGCCAGCACGCTGCCGTTGAGCTTCGGCACATTGAGCAGGCGGCCGCCCACCTCGAGGGTGTTGTCACTGGCGATCTCCACGTCGTTGAGCACCAGGCTCGCGTTGAGACGCCAGTGCTTCGTGACCTGTCCGGCGACGTCGAACTCCAGGCCGCGGCTGCGCACCTCGCCGGTGGCGATGGAATAGCCGGTGTTGACCGGGTCGGCGGTCAGCACGTTGCGCTTGCGGATGTCGAAGAGCGCCGCGGTCGCGCCGATGCGCTTGTCCAGGCTTTCCCATTTGGTGCCGAGCTCCAGCGCGCGGCCGGTCTCGGGCTCGAAGCTGGCGGCGGCGACGTCGGAGCCGACGTTCGGCCGGAAGGAGCGTCCTGCATTCGCATAGACGGTCCATTGCGGCGTTGGCAGCCAGCTCAGGCCGATGCGCGGCGACGTGGACGACGGGTCCTGCCGGGCCGTCGTGTCGGTGCGGCGGTTGAGCAGCGACTGCCGGTAGTTTTCCATCCGAACGCCCGCGACCAGGCGCCAGTCGGGTGCGAGCTTGATCGCGTCCTGCACGTAGAACGCCGTGTTGCGTTGCTGCTCGAAGGTGTCGGTGTTGGCCGTCGGCGTGGGCGGGGTCTGGCCGTAGACCGGGTTGTAGATGTCGATGGCATAGGGCCGCGTGGTGCTGGGGTTGGCCCGCAGCATCCGAGTGTCCATGTCGAAGCGGAAGCTCTCCATGCCGAACAGCAGCTCGTGCTCGATGGCGCCGGTGCGGACGTTGCCCTGCAGCTCGGCCTGCAACGCGACGTCGTCGGAGTCGTAGTCGCGGTAGCGCCGCTGGCGCGTCAGGGTGCCGTTGGCCAGCAGGGCGCTGGCCTCCGTGGAGAAGCCGTTGATGGACGTCTCGCGGTACGACAGGCCCAGGCGGCTGCGCCAGCGCGGGCTCCACTCGTGCGACAGGATGAGCTGGTGCGTCTGGTTCTTCACCGTCACGTCGCCGTCGCCGGGCTCGCCCAGGAAGCGGCTGCGCGGAATGGCGCCCAGGCGGTTGTCGACCGCGACCACGCCGCGGTCCAGCGGGGTCGCATGGCGCAGGTATTCGCCGGCGTACTCCAGCACCGTGTCACGGCCGAGCTTCCAGGTGAAGGCGGGCGCGATCACCTCGCGTCGCGACCCGACGTGGTCGCGGAAGCCGTCGCGGTCTTCCACCGCGAGGTTGAGCCGATAGGCGAAGTCGTTGCCGATGGGCCCCGTGCTGTCGAAGGCGCCGCGGCGCAACCCCTGGCTGCCCATGTAGCCCTCGACCGAATGGCCGGCGCTCCAGAGCGGGCGCTTGGACACGATGTTCAGCGTGCCGCCGGGCTCGCTGCTGCCGTACAGCGCGGCGGCCGTGCCCTTCAGGAATTCGATGCGTTCCACGCCCGCCAGGTCGCGGGGGGCATTGAAGCCGCGGTTCGACGAGAAGCCGTTGAACAGGGTCGCCATGCCGGTGCTCTCGTTGCCGGGCAGGCCGCGGACGGCGATGTTGTCCCAAAGCCCGCCGAAGTTGTTCTGGCGCGAGACGCCGCCGACGTAGTCGAGCACGTCGTCGAGCTTGGTGGCGCCGAGGTCGTCGATGGCCTGGCGCGTGACGATGCGCACCGACTGCGGCAATTCGCGCAGCGGCAGGTCGCTCTTGGCGCCGGCCGCCTCTTCGGCGTGGTAGGCGCCCGACTCGGTGCGGCCGACGATTTCGACGGTCGAGAGTTCGGCGTCGGCCGCCTCCGCGGACGACTGGGCGTGGGCCTGCGAGCACAGGAGGCCTGCGGCGGCGAGGGCGAGTGGAGCGAGTCGGAACTCGGAGACACGGTTCCGGGTGGGATGAATGGCAATCATGGGAAGCAAGGGGGTAAGCGACGAAACCACTCGGCGCGCACCGAAGCGGCGCGGCGAGCGCAAGCACTGCGCAGCCGCCAGGGGCCCGAAGGTCCGGCAGCAGGAAGCGAGGACGGTCAGGACGCCCGCTGGCGGGGCGTCAGGTCAGTGCGAGCGGCGGGTCGCGCGCGGCGAAGCGCCAGCGCCAACCGGGGGGAACGAAGTCCGCCACCCTTCGCACGGGGGGCGGCGCAACCGCCTCGGCGGGCACGGCAAAGGCCGTGACGAGCGCCAGCGCCATGCCTTGGGCCGCATAGGCCGCACACCAGGCGCAGAGGCCATTGATTTCGGCGTGCTCGGATGGCTCGCCGTCGGTGTTGCCGATGGCACGCGCGTCCGCGGCCTGCGCCACCGCGAGTTCCTGCAGATGGCCGACCTCGTGCAGCGGCATGCCGATCGCCGCGTTGAAGAACGCGGCGATCAGCAGGAGTCGAAGCAAGAGGGTGCGCAGGGCCATGATCGGAGCGCGGATCATACGGGTGCGGCGTGACACGCTGTTTGCGAAGCGCAGGGTCGGGGAATGCCAGTCGGCGCATGCCCGCGGTCATCGACCCTCTGTGCATTTGTTCCTGAAAACGCGGCTCACCCCAGGGCCGCCGCCTGCCCGGCCTCGCTACCCCTCAAGGTTCACCGATCGCTGCCGATAGCTGGGTAACGCCACGCGGCTGGGCGACCTGCGGAACTCCGTCGTTCCGTTGTCGGGTCCCGGCGCCTCACACGTGCCGGCGTCACCGGACCAGGAACAGCCCATGCCTCGCAGAATCCCCAGCGCTTTTCTCGCCACCATCACAACCCTGGCCATGGCCGCCGTGATCACCGCCTGCGGTGGGGGCGGGGGTGGCGAGGGCGGCAGTGGTGGTGGTGGCAGCGGCAGTGGTGATGCGGTGGCCGCCTCGGCGCCACCGGTGGTGGCCACCGGCGCCGACAAGGCAACCCCGATGGTGGCCGCCTGCACCCAGTGCGGTGCGATCGACGGCAACACCTATGCCGGCAGTGGCACCGGTGTGTGGCAGGCCTCGAACGTGTCGTCGACGCCCGTTGATTTCCCCATTTCCATCGATGGCCTCAACGGCCAACTGGTGACGCTGGTCTTCACCAACGAGTCGTCGCAGGCGGTGGTGATGCCCTCGCTGCAGATCCTGTCCTCGCCGGTCGCGCTGGCCGCACCACTGAGCAAATCGGTGCTCGGCGGCAGCGATGCCGCGGCGGCGCCGACCTTCCATGCCGACATCGCCCGCTTCAACCGCGAGGGCTTCGCGAAGCTGCTGGGCACGCCGCTGGGGGCCGCGAAGCTCAGTGCCTCCTCGTCGATGGTGCCGCCGCCCGCAGCGACCTACACCGTGGGACAGCAGCGCAGCATCTACCTGCTGGACCGGTCGCAGCGCACGGTCGAACTCGCCGGTCAGCGCGCAGCCGGCGACGGTACGGTGGTCAACGTCTGGGTGGAGGCCGGCGAACTCGCGCCGTCGCGCATCGGCGGCGCGCTGGTCGACCGGGTGCGCGACGCCTTCGCCGGGGCCGGCGGCATCCACGACATGCTGGTGAAGGTGGGCGGCCCGCTGTGGGGCCCGCACGCACACGCCGAACTCCTCGCGGGCAGCGGCCAGCCGATCGACATTTTCCTGGTCAACTTCGACCACAACGGCCGGCCGTACGGCATGGGCGGCTACTTCTGGGGCCTGAACAACTTCAAGAAAGACGTGGGCCAGCTTGCCTACAGCAACGAGTCGATCGGCATGTACATGGACACCGAGACGATGTACCTGGACGGCGAGCTCGGCCTGCGCCAGATCATGACCGCGCTGGCGCACGAGGGCATGCACCTGCAGAACTTCTACCGCCGCAGCGTCAGCATGGGCCCGAGCTTCGCCTTCGACGACTGGCTCGAGGAAATGTCGGCCCTGATGATGGAAGACTGGGCCAGCAACACGCTCGACCCCCGCCACAACGCGATCCGCGACGCCCGGCTGCCGCACTACATGGGCTACCGCGGCAACGGCAGCTACAACTGCAGCCTGACCGTCTGGGACCCGATGGGCGCGTCGTGCGAAAGCTATGCGGTGGTCGGCTCCTTCGGCGGCTACCTGAACCGCCAGTTCGGCCTCGGCTTCCTCCAGGCCCTGTTGCGCAGCACCAGTGCGAGCGACTCGACGCAACTGCTGGACGCCGCCATCAAGGCCCGGCAGCCGACGTCGGGCATCGGCCAGGAACTGCGCCGCTTCTCGTCCGCCACCGCCGGGCTGGTGTCGCTGGGCGCCGGGGTGGCCGACTACAGCATGCCCGAGCGCATCGACGACGGGCTGAAGCTGGTCGGCCTGGACCCGGCGGCGCTGGGCGAATCCGGGCGGGCCTTGCCGGCCGCGGTGCCGGCCATGCTGGCGGGCTACGCGAGCTTCCCGGTGTCGCGCTTCCGCCTGTCGGGCCGCTACAGCGAAACGGTGCGTGTGCCCCCGGGCAGCACGCTGACGGTGGTGATCCGCTGATCCGCTGATCCGCTGATCCGCTGATCGGACAGCGCGCCGCGCTTGGCGGGACGCGGGGTGGATGCTAGGCTCGACGCCCATCGCATGTTCCCGAGGTTTCGCCGATGCCTGATGACTCCTCCGACCGCTCCAGCACGGGCCGGCTGCACACCCGCTCCTACCGCGAAGAGCTGCGCCGCCGCCGCGCCGCCCGGCGCTATCTCCTGCTGGGCGCGGGTGTGATGGTGCTCGTGGCGGCCTCGCTGTTCTTTGCCCTGCTGCCCGATGCGAGCAGCGAGCGCCCGGCCGTCGTGGTGGCTGCCGTCGACGACGGTCTGCCGGCGGAGCGCACCGCCGCCCTCCCGCCGCTCAGGCTGCCGGCCGACGACGCACCGCACGGTTCGGGCATGGAATGGTGGTACTACAACGGCATCCTCGACGCACCGGGCGGCGACCGCTATGCCTTCCACGTCGCTGTCTTCGTCGCCACCGGGCTGGTCAAGCACACCGCCCTGCACGCAGCGCTGACCGACCTGCAGACCGGCAAGCGCTACGCCAGCCAGACGCGCACCGGCGGCGTGCCGGCCCAGACGGTGGTCAACGGCTTCGACTTTTCGCAGGGGCGCTGGCATATCGCGGGGGCCGGGCCCTCGCACACGCTGCGAGCCGGCTCCGAGGAGATGGCGATCCAGCTCGACCTGCAGGACGCCGGGCCGGTGGTGGCGCACCGCGCCGCCGGCTCCAAGACGCCGGGCCTGCTCGACTTCGGCAAGGCCGGCATCAGCTATTACTACTCGCGTCCGCGCATCGCGGCCAAGGGCCAGATCAAGGTCGCGGGCAAGACGGTGCCGGTGAGCGGCCCGGTGTGGTTCGACCACCAGTGGGGCGAGTTCGATGCATCCACGCTCGGCTGGAACTGGTTCGCGCTGCACCTGGCAAACGGCACCGACGTGATGGTCTACCAGCTCTTCGACGGTGCGGGCCGCCCCGTCATGACGGCCGGCACGCTGTCGGACAAGCAGGGCGCGGTGCCGCTGAAGTCGGAAGACATCGAGCTCACCCCCGGCGCCCGCTGGACCAGCCCTGCCACGAAGATCCCCTATGTCGTCGAATGGCGCCTGCGCCTGCCGTCCGGCGTGTACGACGTGAAGCCCTTCTTCCCCGATGGCGAGTTCGATTCGCGCGAGACCACCGCCAACGTGTACTGGGAAGGGCCGGTGCGGGTGAGCGGCAGCGCCGAAGGGCAGGGCTTCCTCGAAATGAGCGGCTACGACCGCCTGGCGGCGACCCCGGCGAACCGCCGTTGAACGGGCCGCGAGCGCCATGGCCGCGCGCCGGCCGGCGGGCCGCGCAGCAGCGAGAATGATGCGCAGCTCCTCGCTTTTCTCCTACCCGCCGCGCAGCGCATGACCCCCGTTCCCCTTCAGCCCGGCCTCCTGGTCTTGCACGGCAACCGCGCCGAACTGCTGGGCGATGCGCTGTTCGAATGGATCCGGCGCCACCCGCTGCAGCCGCTGGAGGAAGAGGTCTTCCTGGTGCAGAGCAACGGCGTGGCCGAATGGCTCAAGATGACGCTGGCGGCCACGAGCGGCGTGTGCGCGGCCACCCGCGTCGAACTGCCGGCGCGATTTTTGTGGCGCAGCTACCGCCAGGTGCTGGGCCGCGACGCGGTGCCGGCGCGCTCCGCGCTCGACCGGCAGGCGCTCACCTGGCGGCTGATGCACCTGCTGCCCGAGGTCGCGTCGCGCCCCGGCTTCGCGCCGCTGGCCGGCTTTTTGCGCGACGGCGATATGGGGCGGCGCCTGCAATTGGCGCAACGGTTGGCTGACCTGTACGACCAGTACCAGGTCTACCGCAGCGACTGGCTCGCCGCGTGGGAAGCGGGCCGCGACGTGCTGCCGGGCGGCTCCGGCCCCGGCGAGCTGGCACTGCCCGAGGACCAGCGCTGGCAGGCCGCGCTGTGGCGCGACGTGCTGGCCGGGCTCGATGCCGACGCGCGCAGCGCCGCCCGCACCCAGCTGCACCAGCGCTTCCTCGCGACACTCATGGCGGGTGCGCCGCTGGCCGCGCCGGTCGCGCGCCGCGTGATCCTCTTCGGCATGACCCACGTGCCCATGCAGACCCTGCAGGCGCTGGCCGCGCTGTCGGCGCACACCCAGGTGCTGATGGCCATCCCCAACCCGAGCCGCTACCACTGGGCCGACATCATCGAAGGGCGCGAGCTGCTGCGCATGGAGCGTCGCCGCCAGCCCCTGCGCGGCGAACGCGATCTGGCGGCGGTGCCGCTGGAAGAGATGCATGCGCACGGCCATCCGCTGCTCGCGGCCTGGGGCCGGCAGGGCCGCGACTTCGTGCGGCAGCTCGACGCTTTCGACGACGTGGCGGTCGCACAGCAACGCTTCGGCGACAGCCAGATCGACCTGTTCGACGACGCGCCGGCCGTCACGCTGCTGCAGCAGATCCAGGCGAACATCCGCGACCTGGTGCCGCTGCACGAGCACCCCCACACGCCGATCGACGCGGACGACCGCTCGGTCGTGTTCCACATCGCGCACAGTGCGCAGCGCGAGGTCGAGATCCTGCACGACCAGCTGCTCGCGCTGCTCGCTGCGCCGCCTGGTGACGCGCCATTGCAGCCGCGCGACATCGTGGTGATGGTGCCCGACATCGCGGCCTTCGCGCCGGCCATCCGTTCGGTCTTCGGCCAGTACCCGCGCAACGACAAGCGCTTCATCCCCTTCGACATCGCGGACCTGAACGAGCGCGGCCACAACCCGCTGCTGGTCGCGCTCGAATGGCTGCTGCGCCTGCCGCAGCAGCGCTGCGGCCTCACCGAAATTCGCGACCTGCTCGACGTGCCGGCCGTGGCCGCGCGCTTCGGCATCGCGGCCGACGAGCTGCCGCTGCTGGCGCGCTGGATGGAAGGCGCGGGAGCGCGCTGGGGCCTGAACCTGGCGCACCGCTCGGCCCTCGGGCTCGATGCCTGTGGCGAGCAGAACACCTGGCGCTTCGGCCTGCAGCGCATGCTGCTCGGCTACGCGAACGGCGAGGCCGACGACGGCGCCTTCGAGGGCATCGAACCCTACGCCGAAGTCGGCGGGCTGGAGGCGGCTGTTGCCGGTGCGCTGGCCGACCTGCTGGGTGCGCTCACGGCCTGGTGGGCGCAGACGGCCGACGATGCCACGCCGGCAGGCTGGGCCGAGCGCGCGCGCGCCTTGCTCGCCGCCTTCATGGCGCCGACCGACGAGCGCGAGCGCCTGGCGCTGGCCGCGGCGCAGGAGGCGCTCGGCGCCTGGCTCGAGGCCTGCGACAGCGCCGGCTTCGACGAACCGGTGCCGCTGGCCGTGCTGCGCGAAGCCTGGCTCGAAGGCATCGACGAGCCCGGCCTGAGCCGCCGCTTCCGCGCTGGCGGCGTCACCTTCTGCACGCTGCTGCCGATGCGCGCCGTGCCCTTCGAGGTCGTCTGCCTGCTGGGCATGAACGACGGCGACTACCCGCGCAGCAGCCCGCGCAGCGACTTCGACCTGATGGGCCTGCCCGGCCAGCGCCGACCCGGCGACCGATCGCGCCGCGACGACGATCGACAGTTGATGCTCGAGGCGCTGCTGTCGGCGCGCCGCGTGCTCTATGTCAGCTGGACCGGCCGCAGCGTGCGCGACAACAGCGAGCAGCCGCCCTCGGTGTTGGTGTCGCAGCTGCGCGATTACCTGGTGGCCGGCTGGCAGGAGGACGTGGTCGAGGCGCGCACCACCGAGCATCCGCTGCAGCCCTTCAGCCGGCGCTATTTCGAGATCACCGACACTGCTGATGACATGGCGGTGCCGCTCTTCACCCACGCCCGCGAATGGCGCGGTGCGCATGAAGTCGCTGCCGAACCCGATGCGCGCGACGCGGTGTGGCCCGACGGCGCGCCAACCGCCATCGACACCGCGGTGCCGATCACGCTGTCCGCACTCACCAGTTTTCTCAAGAACCCGGTCAAGGACTTCTTCCGCCGCCAGCTCGCCGTGGTCTTCGGCGACGGCGAGGAAGTGATGGAAGACCACGAGACCTTCGCGCTCGACGGCCTCGCGCACTACGGCCTGCTCGACGAGTCGCTGGACGCGCTCGACGATGCCGGGGCGCCCGATGCCGTCGCACCGCTCGAACGCCGGATCGATGCCCAGCTCGCGCGCATCCGCCGCAGCGGCCGCCTGCCCATGGCCGAACTCGGCAAGCGCACCGAGCGCGAGCTGGCCAGTGCCTTGCGGCCGATGCTGGCGCGCTGGCGCACCTTGCACCACGACTATCCCGTCGCGGGCGTGAAGGAGCCGCTGCGCTTCGAGCACGAAGGCCTGGTGCTCGACGACTGGCTCGACGGGCTGCGGCTGGCCTCGATGGAATCCGGCGCGCCGGTGTGGCTGTCGCTGCAGGCCAGCCGCCTGGCCACCGACAAGGGCGCGCCGCGCGTCGACAAGCTGATCGGTGCGTGGATCCACGCGCTGGTCGGCAGCGCCTGCGGCGTGCCGGTGCAGGGCGTGCTCGTCGGCCGCGACGCGACGCTCACCGTGCAGGCAATGCCGGCCGACCGCGCGATGGCGACCCTGCGCGACCTGGTCGATGCCTGGCGCGAAGGCATGGGCCAGCCGTTGCCGGTGGCACCCCTCACGGCCCTCGCGTTCCTCGAAGGCGGCAAGCCCGAGACCGCCTACGAAGGCGGCATGTTCCTCGACGGCGAGGGCCGTGAGGCTTGCCTGGCGCGCGTGTTCCCCGACTTCGAGACGCTGGTGGCCGACGGCCGCTTCGAGGAGTTCGCCGAGCTTCTTTACGGACCCTTGCGCGACTGGGCGGGCACGCACGTGGCGGTCGAGATGCATGTGGCGACGGAGGAGTCGGCCGCATGAGCCAGCACCTCGATCCGCTGACGCTCCCGCTGTGGGGCAGCCGCCTCATCGAGGCCAGCGCTGGCACCGGAAAGACCTGGACCATTGCCGCGCTCTACCTGCGGCTGGTGCTGGGCCATGGCGGTGAGGCCGCGGGATACCTGCGCCCGCTGGTGCCGTCCGAAATCCTCGTGATGACCTTCACCCGCGCAGCCACGCGCGAGCTGTCGGACCGCATCCGTGCGCGCCTGCTGCAGGCTGCACGCTGCTTTCGCGGCGAAGCGGTGCCGGACGACGGTGACGCCTTCCTGCGCGACCTGATCGCCGCTTACGACGACGGCGCGCCGCGCCGGTCGGCGGCGTGGCGGCTCGCGATGGCCGCCGAGAGCATGGACGACGCGGCCGTCCACACCATCGACGCCTGGTGCCAGCGCATGCTGCGCGAGCATGCCTTCGACAGTGGCTGCCTGTTCGACGAGGAACTCACTGCCAACGAGCGCGCGATGCTCGACGAGGCCGCCCAGGACTACTGGCGCCAGCAGCTCTATCCGCTGTCGGGCGAGGTGCTCGACGCGGCGCTGTCGGTCTGGCCCGGCGTCGACGCGCTCGCCAAGGATGCGCGCGCGCTCATCGGCCAGACGCTGCCGGCGGATGCCGGGCAGGGCGCGTTGGGCGCACTGATCGGCGAAACACTGGCCGAGCGCCATACGCAACTCGCATCGCTCAAGGTCGGCTGGGCGCAGCGTGCGCAGGCGATGCAGGGCTGGATCGACGCGCAGATGGCGCGCAAGCCGTGCCCCTTCGACGGCCGCCGCATGGCGCCGAAGAACTACACGGGTTGGTTGAACGCGCTGGCCGCGTGGGCCGACGACCCGCACGCGGACATGCCCGAGCTCAAGACCGGCCGCACCCGCTTCACGCCCGAGGGCATGCAGGGTGCGCTCAAGGCCGGTGCCGGCATCGACCTGCCCGAAGACTTCGCCGCCTTCGAGCGATTGATGGTCGCCCTCGACGCGCTGCAACCCATCGGCCCGGCGCTGCGCCTGCACGCCGCCGCGCAGATCGCGCAGCGGCTGGCCGAGCTCAAGCGCCAGTCGGGCAGCTTCGGCTTCGCCGACATGCTGCAACGCCTGGACGATGCGCTCGACCCCGCGCGCAACGGCGAGGCCGCGCTGCGGCTGCGCGCGCGCATGCTGGCGCAGTACCCGGTGGCGCTCATCGACGAGTTCCAGGACACCTCGCCGGTGCAGTCGCGCATCTTCGACCGGCTCTACCGCATCGCGGCGAACGAGCCGTCGAGCGGGCTGCTGCTGATCGGCGACCCGAAGCAGTCGATCTACGGCTTCCGCGGCGCGGACATCCACAGCTACCTGCAGGCACGCCGTGCCACCGAGGGCCGGCACTACATGCTGGGCACTAACCACCGCTCGACCGCGTCGGTGGTGGCCGCCGTGAACCATCTGCTGGCGCACCCGGAGCGGCGCGGTGGCGAAGGTGCCTTCATGTACCGCTGTGGCGCCGGCAACGACCCCTTGCCCTTCGCGCCGGTCGAAGCTCGGGGGCGGAAAGAGGCCTTCGTCAGCGCGGCCGGTGCCGAACCGGGGGTCACGCTCGCGCTCGACGCCACGCTGCTCAATGCCGAGACGAGTCGGCGCCATTTCGCGGCGCGCTGTGCCGAGGGCATCGTCGTGCTGCTGAACGATCCGGAAGCCGGCTTCGTGGAGGCGGGCAAGCCTTTCATGCGCCTGCGCCCGGCCGACATCGCCGTGCTGGTACGCACCGGCAAGGAAGCCGCTGCCGTGCAACGCGAACTGCGCCGCCGCCGGGTCGCCTCGGTTTACCTCTCCGACAAGGATTCGGTCTTCGCCAGCCCCGAGGCGCAAGACCTGCTGCACTGGCTGCGCGCCGTCGCCGAGCCGCTCGACGTGCGCCTGGCCCGTGCGGCCTTCGCGACGCGCACCGTCGGCCTGTCGATTGACGAACTGCGTGTGCTCGCGCGCGACGACGAAGCCTTCGATGCGCGCAGCGAGCAGTTGCGCCAGCTGCACGGCATCTGGCAGCAGCAGGGCGTGCTGACCATGCTGCGCCGCACGCTGCACGGGCTGCAACTGCCGGCCCGCTGGATCGGCAGCGCGGCCGATGGCGAACGCCGCCTCACCAACTTCCTGCACCTGGCCGAGCTGCTGCAGGCGGCCAGCGGCCAGCTCGACGGCGAGCAGGCGCTGGTGCGCTGGCTGGCCGACCAGCTGCGCGGCGATGCGGCCGGCGGCGAAGAGCAGATCGTGCGACTGGAAAGCGACGCCGACCTGGTGAAGGTGGTGACGGTGCACAAGTCCAAGGGCCTCGAATACCCGCTGGTCTTCCTGCCTTTCGCCAGCGGCTTCCGCGGCGTGAAGAAGGCCGGCACCTCGCACCTGAACCTGGCCGACGACGAAGGCGAACGCACGCTGCATCTGCACCTGAGCGACGCGCACATCGCCGAGGCCGACAAGGAGCGCCAGCGCGAGGACCTGCGCCTGCTGTATGTCGCGCTCACGCGGGCCCGGCATGCCGTGTGGGTCGGCCTGGCCGCCCTGAAGGAAGGCAACGCCAATGCACCGACCCTGCACCGCAGCGCCATCGGCTACGTGCTCGGCGGCACCGAGGAGGTGCTGCCCGAGCAGTTGATGACTCGCATCCAGGACGTGGTGCAGCCCTGTACCGACATCGCGCTGGTGCCGGCCGAGGATATGGCCGGCCTCGGCACCACGCCCCTGCTACCGCGCGGCGAGCCGGCGGCGCTGCGCGAGGTGCCGAAGTACGACGCGGATTTCGACCGGCGCTGGTCCATCGGCAGTTTCTCGGCGCTGGTGCGCACGCTGTCGGCCGTATCACCCATCTCGGGCGTGCTGGCGTCGAGCGTGGCCGCGGTGCGCAACGACGAGCCGGGCGATGTGGCCGAGGGCGACACGGCTGCGAGCCCGTCGCGCGCGGCGGCCGCAACGGTCGCGGCCATCGACGCACCCTGGCATCGCTTCCCGCGCGGCGCCTTTGCCGGCAACTTCCTGCACGACCAACTCGAATGGCTGGCGACCGAAGGCTTCGACCTCGCGGCCTCGCCCGAGCGCCAGCAACAGCTGCTGCGCCGCTGCGAGCGGCAGGGCTGGGCAGAGCGCGCGCCCGACGTCTTGGCCTGGCTGCTGCGCGTGCTGCAGTCGCCGCTGCCGCCGGTCGGTGCCGCGCTCGACGCGTTGACGGTCACCGTGCCCGAGATGGAGTTCTGGCTGCCCGCGCAGAGTCTGGCCGCCACGCAGATCGATGCCCTGTGCCGCCAGCACCTGCTGGGCGGCCGCGACCGCCCGGCGCTGCCGGAGCGCGAGCTGCACGGCATGCTGATGGGCTTCGCGGACATCGTGTTCGAGCACGGCGGGCGCTACTGGGTGCTCGACCACAAGTCGAATCACCTGGGCGACGGCGATGCGGACTACGGCCGCGACGCGCTCGAAGGCGCGATGGCCGCGCACCGCTACGACGTGCAGTCCGCCATCTACCTGCTCGCCCTGCATCGCCTGCTGCGCAGCCGCCTCGGCGCTGGCTACGACCCGGCGGTGCAGCTCGGCGGCGCGGTGTTCCTGTTCCTGCGCGGCATCGACGGGCCGGACCATGGGTGCTACCACGTGCCACCGGTGCTGCCGCTGCTCGATGCGCTCGACCGCCTGCTGGGCGCCACCGCGGAGGCCGGCACATGACTCCCGCATCGCTGCTGACCGTGCTGCGCCAGTGGGCCGAGTCCGGCTGGTTGCGCCGCCTCGATGCCGCATTCGCCGGTTTCCTGCATGAGCTCGATCCCGACACGTCTGCCGAACTCTTGATGGCCGGCGCGCTGGTCGCGCACATGGAAGGCCGCGGCCACGCCTGCCTGCTGCTCGACGAACTGCTGGACGACACCGACGCGCTGCTGGGCTGGCTGGCCGATGCGCAGGCGGCGCTGCATGCGGCGATGGCGTCGCTGCACACCGAGCCCGCTGCATGGTCCGAGGCTTTGCAAGCGAGCTCGCTGGTGGGCACGGGCGATGCATCCGGAAGCGCGCCGCTGGTGCTGCACGAGGGCCGCCTCTACCTGCGCCGCTACTGGGACTACGAACGGCGCGTCGCGGCTGAGGTGCTGCAGCGCGGCGCCACGCCGCTGCCGGTCGACACGGCGGCGGTGCGCCGGCAACTCGACCTGCTGTTTCCCGTTGCGGCCAAAGCCGAGGAGTCCGCATCGGCCCTCGATTGGCAGAAGGCCGCTTGCGGTCTCGCGCTGCGCGGCCGCTTCTCGATCATCACGGGCGGTCCCGGCACCGGCAAGACCTACACCGCCGCGCGCCTGCTCGCCTTGCTCTTCGCGATGGACGCCAGCCCCGAGCGCCTGCGCGTGATGCTGGCCGCGCCCACCGGCAAGGCGGCCGCGCGGCTCAAGCAGTCGATCGACGCGGCGCTCGATGCGTTGAACGTGCAGGTCGGCGACCGGTTGCCGCTCGACGAACTCGCCTCGCACATCCAGCCCGCCCGCACGCTGCATTCGCTGCTCGGCGCGCGGCCCGACACGCGGCGCTTCCGCTTCGATGCGGCCCATCCGCTGGAGGTCGACGTGCTGATCGTCGACGAGGCCTCGATGATCCACCTGGAGATGATGGCCGCGCTGCTCGAGGCGCTGCCGCCAACGGCCCGCGTGATCTTCCTGGGCGACAAGGACCAGCTCGCCTCGGTCGAGGCCGGCGCGGTGCTGGGCGACCTGTGCCGCGATGCCGAGTCCGGGCGTTACCAGCCGCAGACGCTCGCCTACCTCGAAGCCGTCACCGGCCAGCGCGTGCCCGAAGCCTTTGCCGGCGACGGCCCGCCGCTGGCGCAGCAGACCGTCATGCTGCGCCAGAGCCATCGCTTCGGCGGGCCGATCGGGCAGCTCGCGGCCGCCGTGAACCAGGGCGATGCGACATCGGCGGTGACGCTGCTGCATGCCGACCGGGGCGGCGCACTGGCCTGGCTCGATGCGCCATCGCCCGTCGACGTCGTCGCGCTCGCGCTGCGGGGCCGCCCTGGCGCGCCGGGCGGCTTCGACGGCTACCTGGCGGCGCTGCATGCGCGGCCGGCGCCCGGCGATGCGCAGGCCCATGCCGACTGGGTCCTGGCCGTGCTCACTGCCTTCGAGCGCTTCCGCCTGCTCTGCGCGGTGCGCCAGGGCGAGTGGGGCGCCGAAGGCTTGAACGCCGCCATCGAGCGCGCGATGGTGGCCGAGGGGTCGCTCGTCAAGCGTGGCGCCTGGTATGAAGGCCGGCCGGTGATGATCACCCGCAACGATGCGGCGGTCGGCGTCTTCAACGGCGACATCGGCATCACGCTGCCGCCGGCCATGCCCAACGCGCCGCTGCGCGCCTACTTCCTCGATGGCAACACTGCGCGCTCGGTCGGCGTGAGCCGGCTGGCCTCGGTCGAAACGGCCTTCGCGATGACGGTGCACAAGTCGCAAGGCAGCGAGTTCGAGCACACGGTGCTGGTGCTGCCGCGCGACGGCGGCCGGGTGCTGACGCGCGAGCTGGTCTACACCGGCATCACGCGGGCCCGCAGCGCCTTCACGCTCGTCACGCCGCGGGCACCCGCCTTCGCGCAAGCGCTGGCCCAGCGCACCCACCGGGCCAGCGGCCTGCTGTCCTTGCTGGGCCGCTGAACGCGGGGATCACCTCAGCTTGCCGCTGAGGTAGGGCTCGGGGTCGACCGCGTTGCCGTCCTTGCGCAGCTCGAAGTGCAGCTTCACGCGGTCGGCTTCGGTCTTGCCCATCTCGGCGATCTTCTGGCCCTGGCGGACGATGTCGTTCTCCTTCACCAGCAGCGCCTGGTTGTGGGCATAGGCGGTGATGAAGGTCTCGTTGTGCTTGACGATGACCATGCTGCCGTAGCCGCGCAGCTGGCTGCCGGCGTAGACCACCCGGCCGTCGGCCGCGGCCAGCACCGGATCGCCGGCGCTGCCGGCGATGTCGAGGCCCTTGTTGGACTTGCCGTTGAAGCGCGACAGCGTCGTGCCGGCGGCCGGCCGGATGAACAGGGGCTTGGCCTGCGGCGCGGCGCCGGACTTGCCCGTGCCGCTACCGGTGCTCGGGGCGGTGCTCGGGCCGGTGCTGCTGCAGGCCAGGAGGCCGGCGGTCGCGATCGCGGCGAGGCCGGCGCGCAGGGCCTGGGACAGGAGGGGTGTGAAACGGTGCATGCGGTCGTGGATGAAGGTGGCGAGGGGCCGTGCGTCACTGGGGCTGCACCATCCGCTGCAGCAGCGGCTGGCGCGCGAGCACGGCGTTGCGGGGGCCGGCATCGAGCACCCGGCCGGCTTCCATCAGCACGACCGTGTCGAAACGGTCGAGCAGGCTCAGGCGGTGGATCGAGGCCATCACGCAGGCGTCGGGAAAGGCGGCCGCGATGCGTTCGAGCACGCGGGCTTCGGTGCCGGCGTCGAGCGCGCTGGTCGGCTCGTCGAGCAGCAGCAGCGAGCTGCCCCGGGCGGCGAGCACGCCGCGCGCCAGGCACAGGCGCTGGCGCTGGCCGCCCGAAAGGTTGAAGCCGCGCTCCGACAGCGGCGAGTCGAGGCTGCTGTGGTTGGCCTCGAGCACTTCGTCGAAGGCGCTGGCGTGCAGCGCGGCATGGATGGCTTCGTCGCTGAAGGGCCGACCGAAGCCGAGGTTCTCGCGCACGCTGGCCTCGAAGACCTCGGTTTCCTGCGGGATCAGCGTCGCCAGCTGGCGCAGGCGGGCCCACTCCGCCGCTTGGCCATCGAAGCGCAGCGTGCCGCCCTGCGACGCGTGGAGGCCGGCCAGCAGCCGCAGCAGCGTGCTCTTGCCGCCGCCGCTCGGGCCGACCAGCGCAATGCGCTGGCCCCGCCGCAGCGTCAGCGCCACGTCGTGCAGGCCGCTGGGCCCCGCGCCACCCGCCGCGGCCTCGGTGCTCTGGGCGTAGTTCCAGCGCACGCCCTGGATGGCGAGTTCCGACCAGTCGGCGGCCGTGTCGATGCGTTCGTGCGCGGGCACTTCTTCGGGCGGCGTCGTCAGCGCCGGGCCGGTGGGGGCCGCCCAGATCGGCGCGGCACTGCTGTAGTCGGTGTGCATGCGGGCGAAGAACTGGAAATTGGCCGCCATCGACGACACCACGCCGGCGGTCTGCTGGGCGTACTGGTAGATCATGAAGACCGAGCCGAGCATGACCGCCTGGCCGGGTGTGCGCGACTGCCACACATACATCACGACCAGGCCCCAGGTCAGCAGCAGGCCGAGCATGTCGACCGCGAACCACTTGGCTTCGTTCAGCACCACGGTCTGCTTGAAGGGCACCGAGATCGCGGCCATCCGCTTGCGCAGCAGCAGGCGCGAGGCGCCCTGCAGCCGCAGGCCGATGACGGTCGAGGCATTGCCGACGAAGTCGAGCAGCGCGGCGACATAGCGGCGGTCGGCGTCGTTCTCGACCCGGGCCAGCCGCATCAGCGCGCGGTCGATGCGCAGGATGATGAGGCCGATGAGCACGTAGCCGGCCAGCGCCGTCATGCCGCTGGCCCGCGACAGCAGCGTCAGCGCCACCAGCGGGCCGACGATGTTCACCGCGTTGGTCAGCCAGATGAACTGGTTCTGGGTGAAGTCCGACAGGGCCCGGCTGGCCTGGTGCACCCGGTGCTGCAGCTCGCCGGAATGGTGGCCGTCGTGCCACACCAGCGGCGCGGCGGCGAGCCGGGCATAGAGCTGGTCGGCCAGCGACTCGCGTACCCGTGCGCCGACGTTGCGCTCGAGGATGCGGCCGGGCCCGTGCAGCAGCCACGAGAGCAGGTAGATGCCGGTCAGCGTTGCGATCCAGCGGCCGGCGCCGCGCAGGTCGCCACGCTGCAGCGCGTTGATCGCCTGGCCGGCCAGGTAGGGGAGCGTGAGCTTGATGAGCTGCGATGCAGTGAGCATCGCGGTCGCGCCCAGGAACTGTCCGCGCACGCCCTCGGCAAAGCGCCACAGCGCCGCATAGAGTTCGCGGATCGCGTTGCCTGGTGCGGCGGTCATCCGTGGAAAGCCACTTTCTTCACTTGGCAGGAATCGGCGTGGCCCGGTCGACCGGGACCGCGGTCACGCTGTTCTGCGGCGAGCCTTCGATCAGGCGGTCGGAATAGCTCAGGTAGATCAGCGTGTTGCGCTTGACATCGACCATGCGCACCACCCGCAGGCGCTTGAACATGATCGACTGGCGCTCGCTGAAGATCTCGTCGCGCTTCTTGAGCGGCTCGACGAAGCTCACCGGGCCGACCTGCCGGCAGGCGATCGACGCTTCGGCCTTGTCCTCGGCCAGGCCCAGCGCGCCTGAGACGCCGCCGGTCTTGGCGCGCGAGACATAGCAGGTCACGCCGTTGACCTTCGGGTCGTCGTAGGCTTCGACGACGATCTTGTGGTCGGGGCCGATCAGCTTGAAGACGGTGTCGACTTCGCCGACCTGTTCGGCCGCGGCGGCGCTGGCGGCCAGCGCGCCGAGAAGGAGGAGGGCGAGGGAAGGGCGTTGCTTCATGCGGGCTTTCAAACGATGTCCAGCGTGTGGACGCGGTCGAAGCTGCCGCGCCGGCGGTCTTCGAAGTAGCAGCGCAGCGTTTCGCGCACCGTGCGGAAGGCGATCTCGTCCCAGGGAATCTCTTCCTCGGTGAACAGCTTCGCCTCGATCGTCTCGTGGCCGGGGGCGAACACGTCGTCGAGCAGGCGGGCGCGGTAGAAGATGTGGACTTGGCCCACGCGCACCACGCTCATCACCGAGAACAGGCCTTCCATCTCGAAATGGGCGCCGGCTTCTTCGTCGGTCTCGCGCGCCGCCCCTTGCGACACGCTCTCGTTGAGCTCCATGAAGCCGGCCGGCAGCGTCCACTTGCCCCAGCGCGGCTCGATGTTGCGCTTGCACAGCAGCACCCGGTCGCCCAGCACCGGGATGGTCCCCACCACGTTGGTCGGGTTCTCGTAGTGGATCGTGTGGCAGGCCGGGCACACCGCGCGCTCGCGCGTGTCGCCGTCGTCCGGCAGGCGGTACACCACGGCGGCGCCGCAGTTCTTGCAGTGCTTGATGGGCAGGTGGACGACGGACATCGACTACGCGATCTTCACGGTCAGGGTCGGCAGGCCGGCCACGGTGCCGACCAGCGTATCGCCCGCCACCACCGCCGCCACGCCCTCGGGCGTGCCGGTGAAGATCAGGTCGCCGGGCTGCAGCTCCCAGGCGGCCGACAGATGTTCGATGGTTTCGCCGATGTTCCAGATCAGCTTGCCGACCGTGCTGCGTTGGCGGTCTTCGCCGTTGACCTTCAGCGCGATCTCGGCGTTGGGCGCGTCGCCGGCGGCGGCCACCGGCACGATCGGGCCGATGGGTGCGCTCTGCTCGAAACCCTTGCCGATGTCCCAGGGCCGGCCCTGCTTCTTCATCTCGTTCTGCAGGTCGCGGCGTGTCATGTCCAGGCCCACCGCATAGCCGTAGATGTGCTTGTGCGCATCGGCCGCGGCGATGTTCTTGCCGCCGGTGCCGATGGCCACCACCAGCTCGATCTCGTGGTGCAGGTTCTTGGTGAGCGTCGGGTAGGCCATGCTGCCGGTCTGGCCGGCGTCGACCACCACCAGCGCATCGACCGGCTTCATGAAGAAGAAGGGCGGCTCGCGGCCGGTGAAGCCCATTTCCTTGGCATGGTCCTCGTAGTTGCGGCCCACGCAGTAGATGCGGTGCACGGGGAAGCGGGCAGGCTGGCCGACCACGGGGATGCTGACCACGGCCGGCGCAGGGAAAACGTACTCGGAAGCCATTGCTTGTTCGTCCTGGTGAATGCGGGAAAACGGCAGTTTGCCAGAGCCGGCGGGAGGGGGTGGCGAGGCGGCGCTGCGGCTATGCTCGACGCATGATGAAGCTGCACAACTACTTCCGCTCGTCCGCCTCGTTCCGCGTGCGCATCGCGCTCAACATCAAGGGGCTGGCCTACGACTACGTGCCGGTGCACATTGCCCGCGGCGAGCACCACCAGCCGCCGTTTTCGGACATCGCGCCCGAGCAACTGGTGCCGCTGCTGGAAGAAGACGAATCGTCCGGCGGCGAGCGCATCTCGCAGTCGATGGCGATCATCGAGTACCTCGACGAGATCAACCCCGAGCCACCGCTGCTCCCGCACGACCCGGTGGGCCGGGCGCGCGTGCGGGCGCTGTCGCAGATCGTCGCGTGCGAGATCCACCCGATCAACAACCTGCGCGTGCTGAAGTACCTGGTCAAGGAACTCAAGCTCGACGAAGCCGCCAAGAACAGCTGGTACCGCCACTGGGTGCGCGAAGGGCTGGAGGCCTTCGAACGGCAACTGGCGGAGCAGCCCGCGGGCATCTACTGTTATGGCAACACGCTCACCATGGCCGACTGCTGCCTGGTGCCGCAAATCTTCAACGCCCAGCGCTTCGATTGCGACCTGAGCGGCCTGCCGCGCACCATGGCGGCCTACGACGCGGCCATGCAGACCGATGCGGTGCAGCGCGCGCAACCGGCCCGTTGCCCGGACGCCGAGTCCTGATGCACGACTGGCTTGTGCCGAACTGGCCGGCGCCTGCAGGGGTTCGCGCCGTGTGCACCACGCGGGCGGCTGGGGTGTCGCAAGGCGCGTTCGGTGGTCTGAACCTTGGCGGACATGTGGGCGACGACCCGGCGTTCGTCGCCGCCAACCGCGCGCAGTTGCAGGCAGCCATTGGCGTGCGGCCGGTGTTCCTGCAACAGGTGCATGGCACCGACGTGCTGCCGATCGATGCGACCACGCCCGATGGCGCCACGGCCGATGCCTGCACCGCGGTCGAAGCGGGTATCGCCTGCACGATCATGGTCGCCGACTGCCTGCCGGTGCTTTTCACCGACCGCGAAGGCCGGCGCGTCGCTGCGGCGCATGCCGGGTGGCGCGGGCTGGCGGCCGGCGTGCTGGAGCGCACTGCGGCCGTTTTCGGCGACACGCAGCCAATGGCCTGGCTCGGCCCCTGCATCGGGCCCCATGCCTTCGAGGTGGGCGACGAGGTCCGGGCGACGTTCGTGGCGCAGTCCGCGGACGCCGCAGCCTGCTTCCGGCCCGGCCCGGCGCCGGGCAAGTGGTGGTCCGACCTGCCGGCGCTGGCGCGTCAGCGGCTGCGTGCGGCGGGCGTCGAGGCGGTGTACGGCAACGACGGCAGCGATGCCTGGTGCACCGTGCGCAACCCGTTACGTTTTTTCTCGCACCGGCGCGATGGGGTCAGCGGGCCCACCGGCCGGTTCGCCGTTGCCATCTGGCGGCGTTGAATGGGGAGCTGCCGCAGCGGCCCGGCGCGCTTCTTCCTGCGCGGCCGCCTCGCGTTCCTTCAGCACACGCCGACGCGCCGGCGTGTTCAACAGGTAAACCACCAATGCGAGCGGCAGCACGCCATAGAGTAGAAAGGTGAAGATCGCGCCCAGCACCGTGCCGTTCGAATTCGTGGCTTCGGCCACGGCCATCATCAGGGTCACATAGAGCCAGGCGATGATGACGATGTACATGGGATGCGCGCGAAGAGGTTGGAAGTCGATGGCCGCCGCAGGGGCGGTCGTATGAATGCAGGATACTCAAGTCGAACGCAGCCCAGGCGAGGAGCCAGGAGACACCATGAAGCAGCAAGCCCCATCCGCAGACGCCTTCGGCGCGTTCCAACAGACGCTCACGCAGGGCTGGCAGAAGGCGCTGGCGTCGTTTCAGTCCATGGCCCCCCAGGGCGCCGCGCCTCAGATGCCGCAACTTTCGTTCGCGGCCGACAAGCTCAAGGCCATCCAGGAACAGTACGTCGCCGAGGCCGGCGAGCTCTGGCGCCAGGGCTTTGCCGCTACACCGGCCGGCGACCGGCGCTTTTCCAATGAGGCGTGGACCGACAACCCGCTGTCGGCCTTCGCCGCGGCGGTGTATCTGCTCAACGCGCGCACGCTGCTCGGCATGGCCGACGCGGTCGACACCGACGCCAAGAGCCGTGCCCGGCTGCGTTTCGCCATCGAGCAGTGGCTGGCGGCGTCGTCGCCCAGCAACTCGCTCGCCTTCAATGCCGAGGCGCAGCGCAAGGCGCTGGTCAGTCAGGGCGAGAGCATTGCCAAGGGCATCCAGAACCTGGTGCACGACGTCCGCCAGGGCCACCTGAGCATGACCGACGAGAGCGCCTTCGAGGTCGGCCGCAACGTCGCGACCACGGAAGGCGCGGTGGTGTTCGAGAACGAACTGTTCCAACTGCTCGAGTACAAGCCACTGACCGCCAAGGTGTACGAGCGGCCCTTCCTGCTGGTGCCGCCCTGCATCAACAAGTTCTACATCCTCGACCTGCAGCCCGAAAATTCGCTGATCCGCTATGCGGTGGAGCAGGGCCACCGCGTGTTCGTGGTGAGCTGGCGCAACCCCGACGAGTCGATGCGCGAATTCACCTGGGACCGCTACATCGAGGACGCCGCCATCAAGGCCATCCACGTAGTGCAGGAAATCGGCGGCACC
Source organism: Variovorax sucrosi (assembly GCF_051216635.1). NCBI lineage: Bacteria > Pseudomonadati > Pseudomonadota > Betaproteobacteria > Burkholderiales > Comamonadaceae > Variovorax > Variovorax sucrosi. Next base: position 87,926 of record NZ_JBPJZU010000013.1, read on the forward strand.
GACCGGATCAACGCACTGGGCTTCTGCGTCGGCGGCACCATCCTCGGCACCGCGCTGGCCGTGCTGGCCGCGCGCGGCGAGACGCCGGCCGCCTCGGTCACGCTGCTGACCACGCTGCTGGACTTCACCGACACCGGCATCCTCGACATCTTCATCGACGAGGCGATGGTGCAGTTCCGCGAGATGCAGATGGGCAAGGGCGGCCTGCTGCCGGGCATGGACCTGTCGTCGACCTTCAGCTTCCTGCGGCCGAACGATCTGGTGTGGAACTACGTGGTGGGCAACTACCTCAAGGGCGAGACGCCGCCACCTTTCGACCTGCTCTACTGGAACTGCGACGCCACCAACCTGCCGGGCCCGTTCTACGCCTGGTACCTGCGCAACACCTACCTCGAGAACAAGCTGGCGGTCCCGAACGCGCTGACGGTGTGCGGCGAGAAGATCGACCTCGGCCGCATCGACATCCCGGCCTACGTCTACGGCTCGCGCGAAGACCACATCGTGCCGATCGGCGGTGCCTATGCGTCGACCCAGTTGCTGAGCGGCAAGAAGCGCTTCGTGATGGGCGCGTCGGGCCACATCGCCGGCGTGATCAACCCGCCCGCGAAGAAGAAGCGCAGCCACTGGATCCGTGCCGACGGCAAGCTGCCGGCCACGCAGGCCGAATGGCTGGCCGGTGCCGTCGAGCATCCGGGCAGCTGGTGGACCGACTGGTCGCAGTGGCTCAAGCCACTCGGCGGCAAGCAGATCGCCGCACCCAAGGCGTATGGCAAGGGTCGCGCCTACCAGGCGAGCGAGCCCGCGCCGGGCAGCTACGTCAAGGCGAAGGCCTGACCGGGCACATCCGAAGAATCCTCACTCAATCACGCAACGGAGAACTCCATGGAAGACATCGTCATCGTTTCCGCCACGCGCACGGCCGTCGGCAAGTTCGGCGGCTCGCTCGCCGGCATTCCCGCCACCGAGCTCGGCGCCCTCGTGATCAAGGAAGCGCTGGCGCGCGCCAAGCTGTCGCCTGAGCAGATCGGCGAAGCCATCATGGGCCAGGTGCTGGCCGCGGGCGTCGGCCAGAATCCGGCCCGCCAGGCTTGGCTCAAGAGCGGCGGCGCGAAGGAAACGCCGGCGCTCACCATCAACGCGGTGTGCGGCTCGGGCCTGAAGGCCGTGATGCTGGCCGCGCAGTCCATCGCCACCGGCGACAGCGAGATCGTGGTCGCCGGCGGCCAGGAGAGCATGAGCCTGGCGCCGCACGTGCTGCCCAATTCGCGCAACGGCCAGCGCATGGGCGACTGGAAGCTGGTCGACACCATGATCGTCGACGGCCTGTGGGACGTGTACAACCAGTACCACATGGGCATCACGGCCGAGAACGTCGCCAAGAAGTACGAGATCAGCCGCGACGCGCAGGACGAGCTCGCGCTGGGCAGCCAGACCAAGGCGGCCGCCGCGCAGGACGCTGGCAGGTTCAAGGACGAAATCACCGCCGTCACCATCCCGCAGAAGAAGGGCGACCCGGTCGTCTTCGACCAGGACGAGTTCATCAACCGCAAGTCGACCGCCGAAGTGCTGGCGGCTCTGCGCCCCGCCTTCGACAAGGCCGGCGGCGTGACGGCCGGCAATGCCTCGGGCCTGAACGACGGCGCCGCCGCCGTGGTCGTGATGTCGGCCAAGAAGGCCGCGGCCCTGGGCCTCACGCCGCTCGGCCGCATCGCCAGCTTCGCCACCGTCGGCCTCGATCCGGCCATCATGGGCATGGGCCCGGTGGGCGCGTCGACCAAGGCGCTGCAGCGCGCCGGCTGGAAGGCCGCCGACCTCGATCTGCTCGAGATCAACGAGGCCTTCGCGGCCCAGGCCTGCGCGGTGAACCGCGAGATGGGCTGGGACGTGAGCAAGGTCAACGTGAACGGCGGCGCCATCGCCATCGGCCACCCGATCGGTGCGTCGGGCTGCCGCATCCTGGTGACGCTGCTGCACGAGATGCAGCGCCGCGACGCCAAGAAGGGCATCGCCTCGCTGTGCATCGGCGGCGGCATGGGCGTGGCATTGACGATCGAGCGTTGAGCGCGGCGCCGGCGGGGGGCGCGAGCCCCATCGTCATCGACACCAACATCGTCCTCGACCTGCTGGTGTTCGACGACCCGCGCTGGGCGCTGCTGCGCACGGCGCTCGCTGCCGGCGAGTTGCGCTGGCTGGCGACCGCGGCCATGCGCGACGAACTGCTGCGCGTACTGGGCTACCCGCTGATCGCCCAGCGCCTGCTGAAGGACGCGCGCGAGCCGGCCCATGTCGCTGCGGCCTTCGATGCGCAAGTGCAGACGGTGGGCGGCGTGCCGCTGCGGGCCCGATTCGTCTGCAAGGACCCGGACGACCAGATCTTCATCGACCTGGCCGTGGCCCACCGGGCCCGGCTGCTGAGCAAGGACCGCGCGGTGCTGTCGATGCGCAAGCGCCTGGCGACCCTCGGCGTCGAGGTTGCCCCGATGTTCCCGGGCGACTGAAGCCGCGGGGCGGAGGCTGGCGGCCTGCGCCAAGAACAGCGCCGTCCTACTTGGCCGCGGCGCCCGGCGGCCCAAGATGCCCGCATGAAAAAAATTGCCGCTTGCCTTTCCGTCGCCGCCCTGTTCGCATTGGGTGCCTGCTCGACCCCCACGCCTGCACCGGCGGGCGACAACCAGCCCGACCCGACCGTGCTGCTGGTCCCGGTGCAGATCACCGACCCGGCCCTGCAGTCGGGCTGCTGGGCGCAGTTCTATTCGCAGCGCAACTTCCAGGGCGACATGGTCACGCTGGTCGGCCCGGCCGCGGTGGTGAGCATGGACAAGGGCACGGCACGCGCACTGAAGCGCGAGATCGACAGCGTCACCGTTGGCCCGAAGGCCACGCTGGAGGTCTACGAACGCGCGATGTTCCGCGACCGCACCGCGACCTTCCCGGCCAACAGCCGCGAAGGCGGCCTGATGCGCAAGCTGGGCTTCGGCGGCCGCATCGAGGCGATGCGGTTGAGCTGCAACGGCTGATGACGCGCAACTGAGCCTGGTGCGCAAGGTTTGCGCGCCTTTCGGTTCCGACGCGAACCGTTGACATCTAAACATTTGAAAAGTAATGTACTGGCGCCGGGTCGTCGGCGTTGCCGATGGCCTCCTTTCCTCGTCAAGGAGTGCCTGTACATGAAGATTGCCGTCCTGGGCGGTGGCCATGGCTGTTATGCCGCGGCTGCCGATCTCTCCGAAGCCGGTCACGAGGTCCGGCTGTGGCGCCGCGATGCGGCAGCCCTTTCCGCGGTGCAAGCGGCGGGCTCGATCCGCCTGAAGGATGCCGAGGGCGCGCGCGACGTGCCGATCGCGCTGGCCACCGCCGACATCGGGGCCGCGCTGCGCGAGGCCGAACTCATCGTGGTGCCGTCCCCCGCCGTCGCGCAGGCCGACATCGCGCGTGCCATGGCGCCGCATCTGGTCGATGGCCAGGTGGTGTTCCTGCCGCCGGGCACCTTCGGCAGCGTGGTGATGGCCGGGCTGGTGCGCGAGGCGGGCAGCCGCGCTGATGTCGCCTGGGCCGAGACCGGCACGCTGCCCTACCTGGCGCGCAAGCACGGCGAGCGCGAGGTGAACCTCACCATCCGCGCGCTGCGGCTGCCCACCGGGGTCTACCCGGCGCGCAAGGCCGACACCGCGATCGCGGTGATCCGCCAGGCCTACCCCAGCGTGCATGGCTGCGGCGACGCGCTCTCGGGCGCCCTGATGAATGCCGGCCCGATCATCCACCCCCCGCTGATGGTGATGAATGCCGCGCCGCTGCAGCATTTCGAGCGCTGGGACATCCACAACGAAGGCACGCAGCCGTCGGTGCGCGCCGTCACCGACCAGCTCGACCAGGAGCGCATCGCGGTGCGCGAGGCCTTCGGCTACGGCGGCCCGCACTATCCGCTGCGCGATCACTACGACAACGACCGCTGGATGTACGGCGATGCCCACAAGAAGCTGGTGAAGTCGGGCGATTGGCGCGAGCACATCGACCTGCACACGCATCGCTACATCACCGAGGACACGGTGCTGGGCCTGGCCTTTCTGGCCTCGGCGGCGCGTCACGCGGGTGTCGATGCGCCGATCGCGCACGGCCTGCTGGCCATCGTCGGCGGCTTCCTCGGGCGCGACCTGCGCCAGGGGCCGCGCAGCTTCGAAGTGCTCGGCCTGGCCGGGCTCGCACCGGAGGCGCTGCAGGCGCGGCTGCATGACGGCGCCTGAGCCCGCGGCGCGGCCGCCACGCTTCGCCGCCGTGGGCGCCGGCCGCATGGGGCGCGGCATCGCGATCGCCTTCGCCTATGCCGGGCACCGGGTGGCGCTGATCGATCTGCGCGAGCGCACCCCCGAAGCCTGGCGCACGCTGCACGACGAGGCACGCGCCGAGATCTCGGGCAGCCTGGCCGGGCTGGCCCGGCTCGGCGTGATCGATGAAGCGCAGGTGAGCGCCATCGCGGCGCGGGTGGAGTTGGTGGATTCGGACGGCGCGGCGGCGGCACTGGCCGGTGCGGAGCTGGTGTTCGAAGGCGTGCCGGAGACCCTGGCCGCCAAGCGCGAGGCCTTCGCCCGCATCAACGCGCACTGCGGCCCCGACGCCATCCTCACCTCGACCACCAGCAGCATCCTGGTCACGCAGATCGCCGAATTCGTCGAGCGGCCGGAGCGCTTCCTGAACATCCACTGGCTCAACCCGGCCTACCTGATCCCGGTCGTCGAACTCAGCCACCATGCCGGCACCGACCCGGTGGTGCTGGCGCGCGCCAAGGCGTTGATGGAATCGATCGGCAAGCTGCCGGTGGTCTGCGGGCCGACGCCGGGCTACATCGTTCCCAGGTTGCAGGCGCTGGTGATGAACGAGGCGGCGCGGATGATCGAGGAGGGCGCGGCCACGGCCGAGGAGATCGACAAGGCCACCCGCTTCGGCCTCGGCCTGCGCTTCGCAGCGCTCGGCGTGGTGGAGTTCATCGACTTCGGCGGCGCCGACATCCTGCACCACGCCAGCCGCGAGATGTCGGCGTCGATCGATGCCGAGCGTTACCGCGCACCGGCCATCCTCGGCCGGATGATGGACGAGGGCCGGCTGGGGCTGAAGACCGGCAGCGGCTTCTACGACTACGCCGGGCGCGACGTCGGCGCCTACCGGGCCGACGTGCTGCTGCGCACCCTCGGCATGCTCCGCCACGCGGGGCTGTTGCAGCCGCCGGCCGAGCACACCCGGGACTGAGGGGCTGAACCCATGCCGCCCATCCGCCGCGCCTTCGCGGACCTCTCCGTCGGCCAGGTGCACTACGCGTACTGCGGCGATGCCGAACTTCCTGCCGTCCTGCTGCTGCACCAGACGCCGCGCAGCTGGGCCGAGTACCGCGCGGTGCTGCCGCTGCTGGGCCTGCGCTACCGCGCGATCGCGATGGACACCGTCGGCTTCGGCGATTCGTGCGCGCCGCCCTGGCCGCCGAGCATCGAGGCCTGGGCCGCGGTGGCGGTGGAACTGCTCGATGCGCTGGGCATCGCGCGCGCGCATGTGGTGGGGCACCACACCGGCGGGGTGATTGCTGTGGAGCTTGCCGCCGCGCATGCGGCGCGCGTGGGGCGGCTGGTGCTTTCCTCGACGCCTTACACCGATGCGGCGTTCCGGCTCGCACGGGCCGACCGTCCGCCGATCGACGAGGTGGCGCCCAGCGAGGACGGCACCCACCTCGCCGCGCTGTGGCAGAAGCGCCAGGGCTTCTACCCGGCGCAACGGCCCGATCTGCTGGAGGCCTTCGTGGCCGATGCGCTCAAGATCTCCGGGCCGCTCGAGGGTGGCCATCGTGCGGTGGCGCAATACCGCATGGAGGATCGCATCGGCCAGGTGCGGCAGCCCACGCTCGTGCTGCGCGCGCCGTCCGACCCTTTCGCATCGCCGCACGCGGCTGAGCTCGCCATACACCTGGCCGATGCGCGCATCGTCGACATCGAAGGCGGCAGGGTGCCGCTGCCGGACCAGTTGCCCGAGGCCTTCGCCCAGGCGGTGCTCGACTTTCTCGACGCCGCGCACTGAGGCGCGCCCGGCCGCTCAGTCGTCTTCGTCCGTCACCTCGGACGCGGCGTTCTCGTGCAGTTCGATCATGCGACGCAGCGTGTTCTTCAGGGCCTCGGCGCTCTGGAGGCCGAAGGGCTCGAGCACGCGCCGCTCGTGCTCGGTGGCCAGTTCCGTCAGTTGCGCCACCGTGCGCTCGCCGTCGTCGGTGATGCGCACCAGCGTGATGCGGCGGTCACTGTCATGGGGCAAGCGTTCGACATGCCCCTTGGCCGCCATGCGGTCGAGCATGCGCGTCACGGTCGGCTGCTTCATCACCGCGACCTGCGCCAGCCGGCCGATGCTGAGCGCCTGGCCGCCGGCCAGCGACGCCATGACCCGCCACTCCGAGACCGAAAAACCGTGCGCCCGCGCGACCTTGTGGAACTCCGAAGAGATCAGGTGGCTGGCTTGTGCCAGCAGCGCCGGAAGGTAGTCGTCGACGAAGCGCCGCGGCGCGGCCGGGGCCGGCACAGTGCTTGCTAGTCTAGGGTTATTCATGATTGTGGATAGATTCACATCTAAAGAATATACGCCCATCGTGCCTCGTGGCATGGGGGCTTGCAAGGAGCATCATGGCTGAACGTTCGTTTGTCGAAGAGGTCAAGAAGCTGCGGCTCGGTGAGGGCGAGGTCTTCAGCGGCGAAGGCATCCTGGCGGTGACCAAGGCGCTGCTCGAGTCGGGTGTGGCCTACGTCGCCGGCTACCAGGGCGCACCGATCTCCCACCTCATGGACGTGCTGGCCGACGCACAGGACATCCTGGCCGAGCAGGGCATCCGTTTCGAGAACAGCGCCAGCGAAGCGACCGCGGCCGCCACGCTGGCCGCCTCGGTCAACTACCCGCTGCGCGGCGCCGTCACCTTCAAGGCCACGGTCGGCACCAATGTCGCCTCCGACGCACTGGCCAACCTGGCTTCCGGCGGCGTCACCGGCGGTGCACTGGTGATCGTGGGCGAGGACTACGGCGAGGGCTCCTCGATCATGCAGGAGCGCAGCCATGCCTTCGCGATGAAGTCGCAGATCTGGATGCTCGACCCGCGGCCCAACCTGCCCTCGATCGTCGAGGCGGTGAAGCAGGGCTTCGAGCTCTCCGAGGCGAGCCACACGCCGGTCATGCTGCAACTGCGCATCCGTGCCTGCCATGTGCACGGCCAGTTCGTCGCTTCCGACAACCGCGCGCCCTCGTTCACCCTGAAGCAGGCGCTCGAGCAGCCGCAGCGCGACGTCTCGCGCATCGTGCTGCCGCCGGCGAGCTTCGTGCATGAACAGGAGAAGGTGAACGACCGCTGGCCCGCCGCGGTGCGCTTCATCGAGGAGCGCGGGCTCAACGAGTTCTTCGCCGAGGACGCAGGTGACCTCGGCATCATCGTGCAGGGCGGCAGCTACAACACGCTGATGCGTGCGCTCGAGCGCGTCGGCCTGGCCGACGTCTACGGCAACTCGCAGGTGCCGCTCTATGTGATGAACGTCGCCTACCCGGTGATCGACAGCGAGGTCGTGCGCTTCTGCCAAGGCAAGCGCGCGGTGCTGCTGGTGGAGGAGGGGCAGCCCAACTTCATCGAGCAGAACGTCGCCACGCTGCTGCGCCAGGCCGGCTGCGACACCGCGCTGCACGGCAAGGACCTGCTGCCGGTGGCCGGGGAATACACCGCGGCGGTGCTGCTGAAAGCCGCGCGCGCTTTCTTCGAGCGCTACGAGCGCATCGCGCCCCTGCCCATCGTGCCGGTGGCGCGCAAGGTGATCCCGTTGACGGCGGTGGCGTCGATCGGCGTCGACCAGGCGCCGGAGCCGGCGCTCGCGGCGATCGACGACACGGTGCATGCCCGGCCGCCCGGCTTCTGCACCGGCTGCCCGGAGCGGCCGATCTTCAGCGCCATCAAGCTGGTCGAGCGCGAGCTTGGAACGCACCACATCAGCGCGGACATCGGCTGCCACCTGTTCTCGATCCTGCCGCCCTTCAACCTCGGCAATACCACCATGGGCTACGGGCTCGGCGCGGCCGGTGCGGCGGCGCTCAACGTGCCGGCGGGCAAGCGCGCCATCTCGGTGATGGGCGACGGCGGTTTCTGGCACAACGGCCTGACGAGCGGCATCGCCAACGCGGTCTTCAACCGCAGCGACAACCTCACCATCGTGGTCGACAACAACTACACCTCGGCCACCGGCGGCCAGGACATCCTGTCGTCGACCGCCCAGAACCCGACGCGCAGCACCGGCCACGAGATCGAACGCGCGGTGCGCGGCGTGGGCGTCAAGTGGGTCAAGACGATTCGCCGCACCTACGACGTGGCTGGCATGCGGCGGCTGCTGCGCGAGGCGCTCACCACCGGCGAGAAGGGCCCGAAGGTGCTGATCGCGCAGTCCGAATGCATGCTCAACAAGCAGCGCCGCGAGAAGCCCCTGGTGCGCAAGGCGGTCGCTGCCGGCCAGCGCGTGGTGCGCGAGAAGTTCGGTGTCGACCCCGACACCTGCACCGGCGACCACTCCTGCATCCGCCTGTCGGGCTGCCCCTCGCTTTCCATCAAGGCCAACCCCGATCCGCTGCGCACCGACCCGGTGGCGCATGTGCTCGACAGCTGCGTGGGCTGCGGCAACTGCGGCGACGTCTCGCATGCGGCGGTGCTCTGCCCGTCGTTCTACAAGGCGCAGATCGTGAGCAACCCGAGCTGGTGGGACCGCACGCGCGACAAGGTCGGCGGCGCCGTGGTGGGCTGGATGCAGCGCACCGAAGCGCGACAGCGCGACCGCTACGCCTTCTAGTCCCGCAGACGATCTCTCCCAAAAAAACCACGATGAATCCGGCTCAACCCATCAAGATCGCGATCCTCGCCATGGGCGGCGAGGGCGGCGGCGTGCTCGCCGACTGGATCGTCGACCTCGGCGAGCACTGCGGCTACATCGCGCAGACCACCTCGGTGCCCGGCGTCGCGCAGCGCACTGGCGCGACCATCTACTACGTCGAGCTGTTCCCGGAGGCTCGCGCCCTGGCCGACGGCGGCCGTCCGGTGCTGGCGCTGATGCCGCTGCCGGGCGACGTCGACGTGGTGCTCGCCTCGGAACTGATGGAAGCAGGCCGCGCGGTGCAGCGCGGCCTCGTCACCGCCGACCGCACCACGCTGATCGGCTCGACGCACCGCGTGTACTCGATCGCCGAGAAGTCGGCGATGGGCGATGGCCGGGTCGACAGCGCCCAGCTCGAACGCCAGGCCGACCGCGCCGCCAAACGCTACATCCGCTTCGACATGGCCGAGGCGGCCGAACGCGCCGGCAGCGTGATCAGCGCGGTGCTCTTCGGTGCGCTCGCCGGTGCCGGCGTGCTGCCCTTCAGCCGGGCCCAGTTCGAAGCCACCGTCGAACGCGGCGGCGTCGGCGTGAAGCCGAGCCTGAAGGCCTTCGGCGCCGCCTTCGATCGCGCGCAGCAGGGCGACGCGCCAGCGGCCCCCGGCGCCACCACGGCCGTCGCAGCGCCGCCGCAGCCGCGCCATGCGGCGGTGCGGGCGCTGGTCGAGCGGGTGCAGCAGCGCTTTCCTGCCGGCTCGCAAGCGCTGCTGCTCGAAGGCGTGCGCCGGCTGATCGACTACCAGGACATCGGCTACGCCGAGACCTACCTCGACCGGCTCACGCCGTTCTACGAGCGCACGGCCGACGACGGCGCCCGCCTGGCCGACGCCGTCGCACGGCACCTCGCGCTCTGGATGTCGTACGAAGACACCGCCCGCGTCGCCGCGCTGAAGACCCGCGCCACCCGGTTCGACCGGGTGCGCGAGGAGTCGCGCGTGCAGCCCGGCCAGGTGATGGCGATCCACGAGTACATGCATCCGCGGCTGCAGGAGATCTGCGAGACGCTGCCGGGCGGCATCGGGCGCTGGCTGGCGGGCTCCGGCCTGCCACGTCGCCTGGTCGAGCGGCTGACGCAGCAGGGCCGGGTGGTGCGCACCAGCTCGCTGGGCGGCTACCTGCTGCTGCGGGCGGTGGCCACGGCGCGCCGCTGGCGCCGCTCGACCGTCCGCTTCGCGCAGGAGAACGCCTTGATCGAAGGCTGGCTGGCGCGCATCGCGCAGGCGGCCGCGCTCAATCCGCAGCTGGCCGTCGAGATCGCGGAATGCCAGCGGCTGGTCAAGGGCTACAGCGACACCCACGAGCGCGGCCTGCGCAACTACACGCTGCTGATGGACGCCGCCGAACGCGCCGGCCCCCAACTGGCACCCGCCACCCTGCGCGAGCTGCGCGATGCCGCCCTGGCCGACGAGCACGGCGACCGCCTGCGCGCCGCACTCGCGCGCCATGCGCTGGCCTGAGCCGAGTGAGACCCCGAGGAACGCCACCATGCCGCATCCCGACACCGCCCAGCTCACCGTCCGCGTCGCCGAGGCGGCCCTGCTCAATCCGCTGATCCGCCAGTTCCGCCTGGTGGCGGCCGACGGCGCACCGCTGCCCGGCTTCGAGCCCGGCGCGCATGTGCGTGTGCAGGTGACGCTGCCCGACGGCCGCAGCGACTGGCGCCACTATTCGCTGATCGACACCGATGGCCAGCCGGCCGCAACCGCGGCGCCTGCGGCCTATCGCATCGCGGTGCGCCGCGAGGCCGATGGCCGCGGCGGCTCGCGCTTCATGCACGATCTGCTGCAACCCGGTGCGCTGCTGCAGATCGAGGCGCCGAAGAACGACTTCCCGCTGGACGCGCCCGGCGGCGCCACCGTGCTGGTGGCCGGCGGCATCGGCGTGACGCCGCTCATCGCGATGGCCGCGCGCCGCATGGCCGAAGGCGCGCCGGTGCGCATGCACTACGCCGGCCGCAGCCGCGCGCTGATGGCCTTCCTGCCCGAACTGACCGAGCTGCTGGGCGAGCGGCTGTCGGTGCATGCCGATGCCGAGGCGGGGCAGCCGCTCGACGTCGCGGCACTGCTCGACGCCTGCAGCGCCGAAGACCACCTCTACCTCTGCGGCCCGAAGGTGATGCTCGACGCGCTGCTGGCTGCGACGCAGGCACGCGGCTGGCCGACCGGGCGGGTGCATTTCGAGCTCTTCACCGAGCCGGTGGTGGAGGAGGGCGACCGGCCCTTCGAGGTCGAGCTGGCGCAGTCGGGCCAGCGCTTCACCGTGGCGGCCGACCAGAGCCTGCTCGACTGTCTGATCGACAACGGCTGCGACCCGATGTTCGACTGCAAGCGCGGCGAATGCGGCGTGTGCGCCGTGCCGGTGATCGACGGCGAGATCGACCACCGCGACTATGTGCTGAGCGCGCGCGAGAAGGCCGAAGGCAACGTGATGCAGATCTGCATCTCGCGCGCCAAGGGCGCCCGCCTGGTGCTCGACCTCTGACGCGATGCAACGCAACGAACGAGGACCCACCCGATGACGACCTACCGAGGCAACCCCGATGCCGTGCGCGCCCTGGTGCAGCCCGACCGCGTGCACCGCGACCTCTACATCAGCGAGGAACTGTTCGCGCTGGAGCAGGAGCACTTCTTCGCCAACACCTGGAACTACGCCGGCCACGACAGCCAAGTGCCCGAGCCCGGCGACTACATCCGGGTGGAGATCGCCGGCCGGCCGCTGATCGTGGTGCGCCACACCGACCGCTCGGTGCGGGTGCTGATGAACCGCTGCGCGCACAAGGGCTCGCAACTGGTGAACGCGCCCTGCGGCAACACCGGCAAGTTCTTCCGCTGCCCGTACCATGCCTGGACCTTCCGGACCGACGGCTCGCTGCTGGCGATCCCGCTGAAGAACGGCTACGAAGGCACGCAGCTGCACGACTGCGAATCCGGCAAGGGACTGGTTGCAGTGAAGAACGTGCGGCTGTACCGCGGCTTCATCTTCGTGAAGATCAACGACGTGGGGCCGGACTTCGAGAGCTACTTCGGCGACTCGCTCAGCTCGATCGACAACATGGCCGATCGCTCGCCCGAAGGCGAGCTCGAAATCGCCGGCGGCTGCCTGCGCTTCATGCACCAGTGCAACTGGAAGATGTTCGTCGAGAACCTGAACGACACGATGCATCCGATGGTGGCGCATGAATCGTCGGCCGGCACCGCCAAGGCGATGTGGGCCGACCAGCCGGCCGACGCCCCCAAGCCGATGGCCATCGAGCAGTTTGTGCCCTTCATGTCCGACTACAAGTTCTTCGAGGACATGGGCGTGCGCACGTACGACAACGGCCACAGCTTCACCGGCGTCAACTTCAGCATCCACAGCAAGTACAAGCCGATCCCCGCGTACGACGACGCCATGAAGGCGCGCTACGGCGAAGAGAAGACGGCGCAGATCCTCGGCATGGCGCGGCACAACACCGTGTACTACCCGAACCTGACGATCAAGGGCGCGATCCAGTCGATCCGCGTGGCGCGGCCGATCGCGGCCGACCGCACGCTGGTCGAGAGCTGGACCTTCCGCCTGAAGGGCGCGCCCGACGAGCTGCTGCAGCGCACCACCATGTACAACCGCCTGATCAATTCGCCTTTCTCGGTGGTGGGCCACGACGACCTGCAGGCCTACCGCGGCATGCAGGCCGGCCTGCATGCCAGCGGCAACGACTGGGTCAGCCTGCACCGCAACCACGACGCGGCCGAAACCCGCGGCGGCGAGATCACCACCGTGGGTACCAGCGAGCTGCCGATGCGCAACCAGTACCGCGCGTGGAGCCGCTACATGACGGAGACGATGTGATGGCGGCGGACATCGACATCCCCACCGGCACGGCCACGGCACCAGCGCGTCAGGTGCTGATCGACTTCGTGGTGCGCGAGGCGCGCCTGCTCGACGAGCGCGCGTACGACGCGTGGAACGCGCTCTTCACCGACGACGCGTTCTACTGGATCCCACTGGTGCCCGACCAGCCGGACGGCATCCACCACACCTCGCACCTGTACGAGGACAAGCTGCTGCGCGACCTGCGCATCGAGCGGCTCAAGAGCCCGCGGGCCTTCTCGCAGCAACCGCCCAGCCGCTGCCACCACCTGCTGCAGTTGCCGACGGTCGAGGTCTACGAACCGGCCGCCAACCGCTATGTGCTGCGCACCGAATTCCACTACACCGAGTCGCAGGGCGACGAGCTGCAGTTCTACGTCGGCACCTGCTTTCACCACCTGACAGTGGTTGACGGCGCCCTGCGCATGACGCTCAAACGCGTCAACCTGCTCAACTGCGACGCGGCGCTGCCCGCGGTGCAGCTTTTCCTCTGAGCCTTTGAGCGCCCCGATGCAGACCGTTCACGACGCCTTCGCCACCACCGCGGCCCGCACGCCCGGTGCCGACTTCCTGTTCACCGAAGCGGTGACCGCTGCGGCCTACGGCATCGCGCCGGGTGCCATCGCCTGGGGCGCCGCGACCGCCGAGGTCGAGCGCCTGCGTGCCGCCTATGCAGCAGCCGGCTACGGCCACGGCCACCGGGTCGCGCTGCTGCTGGAGAACCGACCGGCCTTCCTGTTCCACTGGTTCGCACTGAATGCGCTGGGCGCGAGCGTGGTGCCGATCAATGCCGACATGCGCTCGGCCGAGTTGAGCTACCTGATCGGCCACAGCGAGGTCACGCTCGCGGTGACGCTGCCCGAGCGGGCAGACGACCTGCGCAGCGCCGCAGTGCAGGCCGGCGTGACCGGCTTCGCCACCATGGCGCCCGACGGCGCGGTGCCGCCCGCCACCACCGCGCCGCCGCGCGCCGGCGAGCCGGTGGGCGCGAACACCGAATGCGCGCTGCTCTACACCTCGGGCACCACCGGCCGGCCCAAGGGCTGCATCCTGTCGAACACCTACTTCCTGAACGCTGGCGCCTGGTACGCCGCGCTCGATGGCGTTTGCAGCATCCGGCCCGACGCCGAGCGCGTCATGACGCCGCTGCCGCTCACCCACATGAATGCGATGGCCTGCTCGACCATGGTGGTGCTGGTCGCCGGTGGCTGCCTGGTGCAGCTCGACCGCTTCCATCCGCGCAGCTGGCTGCAGAGCGCGCGCGAGAGCGGCGCGACGGTGGTGCACTACCTGGGCGTGATGCCGGCGATGCTGCTGTCGGCACCGCCGTCGCCGGCCGACCGCGACCATGCGATCCGCTGGGCCTTCGGTGCCGGCGTCGACCCCAAGCACCACGCCGCCTTCGAGGAACGCTTCGGCTTCCCGCTGGTGGAGGCCTGGGCCATGACCGAAACGGGCGTGGCCGCCTGCATCATGGCCAACCGCGAACCGCGCCTGGTGGGACGCGCCTGCTTCGGCCGCCAGCCCAACTTCGTCGAGGTGCGGCTGGTCGACGACGCCGGGCAGGCGAGCGGGGTCGACGCACCGGGCGAACTGTGGGTGCGCTCGGCCGGCGACGATCCGCAACGTGCCTTCTTCTCCGGCTACCTGAAGGACGAGGCCGCCACCGCCGAGGCCTGGGCCGACGGCTGGTTCCACACCGGCGACCTGGTGCGCCGCGATGCCGAGGGCCACTTCTTCTTCGTCGACCGCAAGAAGAACGTCATCCGCCGCAGCGGCGAGAACATCTCGGCCGTCGAGGTCGAGAGCGTGCTGAACCAGCACCCCGCGGTGAAGGCGTCGGCCGTCGCCGCCACACCCGATGCGGTGCGCGGCGACGAGGTGCTCGCCTGCATCGTGCTCAAGGAGCCGGCCGACGCGCGGTGCCAGCCGGCGCTCGCGGCCGACATCGTGGTGCATGCGCTCGCACAACTGGCTTACTACAAGGCGCCGGGCTATGTCGCCTTTGTCGATGCGCTGCCGCTCACCCCGTCGCAGAAGATCCAGCGCGGCGAGCTGCGCACGCTGGCGCAGGCCCTGCCGACACAACCGCACTGCGTCGATACGCGTGCCATGAAGAAGAGGCAGGCGTGATGGCGAGTTCTAAACGCACTTCCTACGACGGCGTGGCCGTGGCGGTGCCCGTCACGGTGCCCTATGTGCGCTACGCCACCCAGAGCGCGCACTGGTTCATCGGCCGCGCGATCGAGGCGCTGGTGCAGGCCGCCGGCGTCGCCAAAGAAGACATCGACGGTCTGTCGCTCAGCAGCTTCTCTCTGGCGCCCGACACCGCCGTCGGCGTGACGCAGCACCTGGGCCTGTCGCCGCGCTGGCTCGACCATGTGCCCACCGGCGGGGCCTCGGGCGTGATGTGCCTGCGGCGTGCCGCGCGCGCGGTGCAGGCGGGCGACGCCGACATCGTCGCCTGCGTCGGCGCCGACACCAACCATGTCGACTCCTTCCGCCAGACGCTGGGCAGCTTCAGCAACTTCGCGCGCGACGCCAGCTACCCCTACGGCTCGGGCGGCCCGAATTCGATCTTCGCCATGATCACCGCGAACTACATGCGCCAGTACGGCGCGCGGCGCGAGGACTTCGGCCGCATCGCGGTCGACCAGCGCACCAACGCGCTGGGCAACCCGAACGCGATGTTCAAGAAGGCGCTCACCCTCGACGAGTACATGGCGGCGCGGCCGATCGCCGACCCGATCCACCTGTTCGACTGCGTGATGCCCTGCGCCGGCGCCGATGCCTTCCTGGTGATGAGCGAGGCGCGCGCGCGCGACCTCGGCCTGGCGCATGTGGTGGTGCGCGGCGCCATCGAGCGCCACAACGCCTTCTCCGAAGACCCGGTGATGGTCCGCGGCGGCTGGCTGCAGGACCGCGACGACCTCTATGCGCAGGCCGGTGTCGGCCCCGAGGCGCTCGACTTCGTGCAGACCTATGACGACTATCCGGTGATCGTGATGATGCAGTTCGAGGACCTCGGCTTCTGCGAGAAGGGCGAGGGCCCGGCCTTCGTGCAGTCGCACACCATGGCCTTCGACGGCAGCTTCCCGAACAACACCAGCGGCGGGCAGCTGTCGGCGGGGCAGGCGGGCGCGGCGGGCGGCTTCCTCGGCATGGTCGAGGCGATCCGGCAACTGACCGACCAGGCCGGCTCGCGCGCCGTGCCCGATGCGCAACTGGGCCTCGTCGCCGGCTTCGGCATGGTGACCTACGACCGCTGCCTGTGCACCGGCGCCGTCATTCTCGGGAGGTCTGCATGACGATGCCCCTGATGCGCCCCCCGCGCAAGAACCCGGTGCTGCGCACCCGGCAGATGAACCTGCCGCCCGGCGCGCGCGGGCGTGTGGCGCTCGGCCTCACCGCCGCCGCCGCCGAAGGCCGCTTCGAACTGCAGACCTGCGACCAGTGCGGCACGGTGCAGTACCCGCCGCGCGAGGTCTGCCACAAGTGCCTGTCGGCCGCCCTGCGCTGGCGCGCGCAGAGCGGCGAGGGCGAACTGCTCGGCAGCACCACGCTGCACCACAGCAACGACCTGTTCTTCCGCGAACGGTTGCCCTGGCGGCTGGGCCTGGTGCGCCTGGATGCCGGCCCCACGCTCATGGTCCATCTGCACGGCGAGGTCGGCGAGGCGCCGCAGCGCGTGCGCGTGGGCGCCCATCTCGACCGCGCGGGCCAGGCCGTGCTCATTGGTTTTCCGAAAGAAGGGAGTGCCCATATGGCCGACGACAAGATGCTGCGCGAGATGACCAGCGACCCGAAGTTCCGCAAGGTGCTGGTGACCGACGGCAAGACCGAACTCGGGCAGGCGCTGGTGCGCTCGCTGGTCAAGGCCGGTGCCGACCTCGTCTGGGTCGGCCATGCCGAGCCGTGGAAGAAGCTCGGCGGCCTGGACGACATCGCGGCGCTGCCGCAGGTCGCGCTGGTGCCCTTGGACCTGACCAACGGCCGCTCGGTGACCGAGCTGGCCGGCGAGATCGGCGGCAAGGTCGACATCGTGATCAACAACGCCGAGGTGCACCGCACCTTCGGCATCGGCGCGCGCCGCGGCACCGATGTCGCCAAGGCCGAGATGGACATCAACTACTTCGGCCTGCTGCGCCTGGCGCAGGAGTTCGGCCCGGCGCTCAAGGGCCGCTCGGCCGACGGCCCGACCGGCGCCACGGCCTGGGTCAACCTGCTGTCGATCTACGCGCTGGCGAACTTCCCGCCGCACGGCACCTTCAGCGCGTCGAAGGCGGCGGCCCACTCGCTGGCGCAGTGCCTGCGCGCCGAGATGCGGCCGGCGGGCATCCGCGTGGTGAACGTGTTCCCCGGCCCGATCGACGACGAATGGAACCAGCACACGCCGCCGCCCAAGCTCGCCCCCGCCACGCTGGCCAGCGCCATCGTCAAGGCGCTGCGCGACGGGGTGGAAGACGTCTATCCGGGCGACGTGGCCCAGGAATGGCTCGAGCGCTGGCGTGACAACCCCAAGGTGCTGGAGCGTGAACTCGCCAACGGCGGCAGCTGAGACCAGGAGCAGACCATGACCCCCACGACCGAACTGATGTCCGCCACCGAGATCCTCGGCGGCCTGGTGAGCGCGATGGCCAGCGGCCGAATCCGCGTGATCGACCTCACCCAGACCCTCACGCCCGACTTCCCGCAGATCGCGCTGCCGCCCGAGATGGGCCAGTGCTGGCCGTTTCGCATCGAGGAAGTTTCGAAGTACGACGAGCGCGGGCCGGCCTGGTACTGGAACAACTTCTCCTGCGGCGAGCACACCGGCACCCACTTCGATGCGCCGATCCACTGGATCTCCGGGCGCGACCTGCCGAACAATTCAGTCGACACCATCCCGCCGCAGAACTTCGTGGCCGCGGCCTGCGTGATCGACTGTTCGCCGCAGGTGAAGGACGACCCCGACTACCTGCTCACGCTGGACGACATCGAGGCCTGGGAGGCCCGGCACGGCCGCATCCCGAAAGGCGCCTGGGTGCTGATGCGCACCGACTGGTCCAAGCGCGAGGACCCCGAGGCCTACCAGAACTACGACGAGACCGGGCAGCACACGCCCGGCCCGAGCGCCGAGGCGGTGCGTTTCCTGGTGGAGCAGCGCGACGTGCTGGGCTTCGGCTCCGAGGCCATCGGCACCGATGCCGGGCAGGGCTACCACCTGCGCCCGCCCTATCCCTGCCACTACTACATGCACGGTGCGGGCCGCTACGGCCTGCAATGCCTGTGCAACCTCGACCTGCTGCCCGAGGCCGGCGCGGTGCTGATCTGCCCGCCGCTGAAGATCGAGAACGGCAGCGGCAGCCCGCTGCGCGTGCTCGCCCTGGTGGAGCAACAGCCATGAGCGCGCGCAAGGTGGCTGCCGTCACCGGCGGCAGCGCCGGCATCGGCAAGGCGATCTGCCAGGACCTGCTCGACAAGGGCTACCAGGTGATCTCGCTGGCAAGGCGCGCGAGCGACATCGCGCACCCGCGCATGCACAGCATCGAGGTCGACTTGATGGACCGCGCCGCCACCGCGGCCGCCGCACGGCAGCTCGCGCACCAGTTCGAGGTCACGACGCTGGTGCACAACGCCGGCGTCATCCGCCCGGCGCTGATCGCCGACGTGAAGCTCGAAGATCTCGATGCGCTGGTCGACCTGCACCTGGGCTGTGCGGTGCAGCTCGTGCAGGCGGTGCTGCCCGCCATGCGCAGCCAGCGCTTCGGCCGCATCGTGCTGATGTCCTCGCGTGCGGCCGTGGGTGCGCAGTCGCGCACCAGCTATTCCGCCACCAAGGCCGGCATGCTGGGCATGGCACGCACCTGGGCGCTCGAACTCGCCCCGGAGGGCATCACCGTCAACGTCGTGGCGCCGGGGCCGGTGCGCACGGACATGTTCTACGACATCGTGCAGGCCGGCGAGCGGGAGCGCGCCCTGGCCGCCTCGATACCGGTGCGGCGCCTGGGCGAAGCGGACGATGTCGCGCGCGCCGTCGGTTTCTTCGCCGATGCGGCCAACAGCTTCGTCACCGGCCAGGTGCTCTATGTCTGCGGCGGCACCAGTGTCGGGAGCCTCACGCTGTGAATGCGCTCGCCCCCATCTCTCTCACTACCCACGGAAGGATCGCCATGAACGTCTCGTCCCGCCACCCCCTGCGCACCGGCATCGCGCTGGCCTTCGGCGCGCTCGCTTCCCTCGCGGCGGTCAGTGCGCTCGCCGCCGACCTCAAGGTCGGCTTCATCACTTCGCTGTCCGGCCCGGTGTCCTCGTTGGGCATCCCCTACGAGAAGGGCATGAAGGCGGCGCTGGCCTACCGCTCGGAGGTCGACGGGCGCAAGGTGCAACTGGTGCAGCTCGACGATGCCTCCGATCCGTCGACGGCGGCGCGCAATGCCCGCAAGCTCATCGACGAGGAGAAGGTCGACGTGATCATCGGGACCGCAGGATCGCCCGGAGCCCTGGCCATCGCCGCCGTGGCCCGCGAGACCAGGACCCCGCTGATCTCCATCGCCAATGCCAACCTGCCGGGCGAGGAGGGCGCCTGGATGGTGACGCTGCCGCAGCCGGCGCCGCTGATGGTCAGCGCGGTGGTCGAGCGCATGAAGAAGTCGGGCGTGAAGACGGTCGGCTACATCGGCTTCTCCGACGCCTGGGGCGACCTGGTCTACGACGCGTTGCAGAAGAGCGTCGAGCCCGCCGGCATCAAGGTGGTGAGCAACGAGCGCTATGCCCGTGCGGACGCCTCGGTCACCGGCCAGGTGCTGAAGATCGTGGCGCTCAAGCCCGATGCGGTCATCACCGGCACCTCGGGCACCCCCGGCGCGCTGCCCTACATCGCGCTGGCCGAGCGCGGCTACAAGGGCCAGATCTACGGCATGCATGCGCTGATCAACCCCGACTTCGTGCGGGTCGGCGGCACCGCGGTCGAAGGCCTGCTCGCACCGACCGGTCCGGTGATCGTGGCCGAGCAGCTGCCCGAGTCGAACCCGATCCGCAAGGTGTCGATGGACTTCCGCGCGGCCTACCAGAAGGCCAACGGCGCGGCACCCACGGATGCCTTCTCGGCCTACTCCTTCGACGCCTGGCTGCTGTTCCTGGACGCCGCATCGCGCGCCAAGGGCGAGCCGGGCACACCGGCCTACCGCACGGCGTTGCGCGACGCCATCGTCGGCACCAAGGAGCTGGTCGGCACCCACAGCGTCTACAACTTCAAGCCCACCGACCGCTATGGCTCGGACGAACGCTCGCGCGTGATCGTGAAGCTCGAGAAGGGGCAGTGGAAGCTGGTGCCCTGAGCCCGCCCCTCACTTTCATCACTTACTGATCGCACCATGAACAAGCCCACATCCCTCCTGGCCGCCGCGGCGCTGGCGCTGTCCGTCTCGCAGGCCTTCGCCGCCGATCTCAAGATCGGCTTCATCAGCTCGCTGTCCGGGCCGGTCGCGGCACTCGGCATCCCCTACGAGAAGGGCATCCGCGCGGCCATCGCCGAGCATCCGTCCATCGGCGGGCGCAAGGTCGAGCTGATCGTGCTGGACGACGCATCGGACCCGACCACCGCCGGGCGCAATGCGCGCAAGCTGGTGGTCGACGACAAGGTCGACGTGCTCATCGGCACCTCCGGCGTGCCCGGCGCGATGGCCATCGCCGCGGTGGCGCGCGAGCTCAACGTGCCGCTCATCTCGCCGACGCCGGTCACCATCCCGGGGCCGGAAGGCGTGTGGACCGTGACCGTGTCGCAGCCCTTCCCGCTGATGGTGTCGGCGGTGGTCGAGCGCATGAAGAAATCCAACGTGAAGTCGGTCGCCTTCATCGGCTTCTCCGACGCGCTGGGCGACTTGGCCTACGACTCGCTGCTGAAAAGTGCCGAGGCCGCGGGCATCAAGGTGGTGACCAACGAGCGCTATGCGCGCAGCGATTCGTCGGTCGCCGGCCAGGTGCTGAAGATCGTCGCGCAGCGGCCCGATGCGGTGTTCGCCGGCAACTCCGGCACGCCCGGTGCCTTGCCCTACCTCGGGCTGGCCGAGCGCGGCTACAAGGGCCCGATCTACGGCACGCACGGCCTGATCAATGCCGACTTCGTGCGCGTGGGCGGCAGCGCCATCGAAGGCCTGCAGGTGCCCAGCGGCCCGGTGCTGGTGGCCGACCAGCTGCCCGACACCAACCCGATCAAGAAGGTCTCGCTCGCCTTCCGCGCGGCCTACCAGAAGACCCACGGCAGCGTCCCGACCGATGCCTTCTCCTCCTACACGTACGACGCCTACCTGCTGCTCGCCGATGCGGCCGCGCGCACCAAGGGCGAGCCCGGCACGCCGGCCTTCCGCACCGCGCTGCGCGATGCGATCGTCACGACGAAGGAGCTGGTGGGCACGCACGGCGTCTACAACTTCACGCCCGACAACCGCTACGGTTCCGACCAGCGCGCGGTGGTGATCGTGAAGATGGAGAAGGGTCAGTGGAAGCTGGTGCCCTGAGACGCAGCAGCCACGCCGCCGTGTCCATCCCCATGTCAGACCGCTACCGAGGCCGACCCGACGCCGTCCGTGCGTTGGTGCAGGACGACCGCGTCCACCGCGACCTGTACCTGAGCGAAGAACTGTTCGCCCTGGAGCGCGAGCAGTTCTTCGCCGCGACCTGGAACTACCTGGGCCACGCGAGCCAGGTGCCGAACGCGGGCGACTACCTGACGCAGGACATTGCCGGCCGTCCGCTGGTGATGGTGCGCCAGCCCGACGGCGGGCTGAAGGTGCTCTACAACCGCTGCGCCCACAAGGGCACGCAGCTGGTGAGCGACCCCTGTGGCAACACCGGCAAGTTCTTCCGCTGCCCCTACCACGCCTGGACCTACCGGCTCGACGGTGCGCCGTTGGCCCTGCCGCTGAAAGCCGGCTACGAGGGCACGCAGCTCAAGCAGTGCGAGTCGGGCCGCGGCATGGTGGCGCTGGCGAACGTGGCGGTGTACCGCGACTTCGTCTTCGTGCGCCTGAGCGAGGCCGGGCCTTCGTTCGAGGACTACTTCGGCGACGTGCTGCAGGCGATCGACAACCTGGTCGACCGCTCGCCCGAAGGTCGCCTCGTGGTCGCCGGCGGCGCGATGCGCAACATCATCCATTGCAACTGGAAGATGTACCTGGAGAACATCAACGACACGGTGCATCCGATGTCGACCCACGAGTCGGCCACTCAGGCGGCCAACCAGTTGTGGCAGGGCCACGGGCCGGACGAGCCCAAGCCGATGGCGATGGAGCAGATCCTGCCCTTCGGCGCGGGCTACGACTTCTTCGACCGCATGGGCGGTCGGGTGTTCGCCAACGGGCACAGCCTGCTGGGCGTCAATTTCAGCATCCATTCCAGCTACGCGCAGGTGCCGGCCTACGAGGCGGCGATGGCCGCGGCGCATGGCGCCGAGCGCGCGGCCGACATCCTGCAGCGCTCGCCGCAGAACGCGGTGCTGTTCCCGAGCCTGGCGGCCAAGGGCTCGCCGCAGGCCATCCGAGTGATCCGTCCGCTCGCGGCCGACCGCACGCTGGTCGAGGCCTGGGCCTTCCGGCCGGCCGGTGCGCCCGAGCTGCTGTTCGAGCGTTCACTCACCTACAACCGGCTGGTGTTCTCGCCGATGTCGATCGTCGCGCACGACGACGTCGCGCTGTTCGAGAGCATGCAACAGGGCCTGCGCGCCGACGGCAACGAGTGGATCAGCCTGCACCGCGACCACCGCCCCGGCGAGGCCGACACGCCGGTGCAGACCGTCAACGGCACCAACGAGCTGCTGATGCGCAACCAGTTCCGCGCCTGGGCCCGCTTCATGACCCAGGGCATGGAGGCGGCGGCATGACGGACGGCCTGTTCTCGGAGGATGCCCTGTCGCGCTTCGTCGAGGACGAGACCGCGTTGCTCGACGACGGCCGTTACGACGAATGGCTGGCGCTCTTCGCGGCCGACGGCCACTACTGGGTGCCGCTGCTGGGCGCGCGCCAGGCCGACCCCCACACCCACAACTCGATCGCGTACGAAGACCGGCTGCTCCTGCAGCTGCGCATCGAGCGTCTGAAGAACCCGCGTGCCCATTCGCAGCATCCGCCCAGCCAGGGGCAGCACGTGCTGCAGCGACCGCGAGTGGAGTCCATCGATCTCGATGCCGGATTCGCTGTGCTGCGCACTCCCTTCGTCTATATCGAGGCGCGCGGCGAGCGCGAGCTGCTGCTGACCGGCCGCTATCGCCACACGCTGGTGCGCGAGGCCGGCGTGCTGCGCCTGCGGCAAAAGCGCGTCGACCTGCTGCAGCCGGAGCGGCCGCTGCCGGCGATCCAGTTGTTCATCTAGTTCCCTTTTTCCATCCACCCACCCACGAGGCCCCCGCCATGAAGCGCTTGATCCGGACCCTGACACGCTGCGCCACCGCAGCCGCCGCCCTGGCCACCTTCGCCGCCTTGCTGCCGGCCGCGCAGGCGGCCGACCTGAAGGTGGGCCTGAGCGTTTCGCTCTCCGGCCCCAACTCGTCGCTGGGTGTGCCCTACGCCAAGGGCATGCAGGCGGCGCTGGCGTACAAGGGCGAGGTCAACGGCCGCAAGATCCAGCTGGTGGTGCTGGACGACGGCTCCGATCCGACCGCTGCCGGGCGCAATGCGCGCAAGCTGGTGGACGAGGAGAAGGTCGACGTGCTCATGGGCACCTCGGGCGTGCCCTCGGCGATCGCGATGGCACAGGTCGGGCGCGAGTCGAAGACCGCGCTGATCGGGCTCACCCCGATCATGCTCGACCCGGCCGAGAACCCCTGGGTCATGACGGTGGCGCAGCCCACCCAGCTCATGATCGACGCGGTGGTCGAACGCATGAAGCGCAACGGCGTCAAGAGCGTGGGCTACATCGGCTTCTCCGACGCCTGGGGCGACCTGGTGTACGCCGCGCTGATGAAAGCGGCGCCGGCCGCCGGCATCACGGTGCTGGGCAACGAGCGCTATGCCCGCGCGGATGCATCGGTCACCGGCCAGGTGCTCAAGCTGCTGGCGCTCAAGCCCGAGGCGGTGATGACCGGCGGCGCCGGCACGCCCGGCGCGCTGCCCTTTCTCGCGTTGCAGGAGCGCGGCTTCAAGGGCGGCGTGTACGGCCAGCACGGCCTGATCAACCCCGACTTCGTGCGCGTTGTGGGCGCGGCGGGGCAGGGGGCGCTGATGCCCACCGGCCCCATCATCGTGGCCGAGCAGCTGCCGGCTGAGCACCCGAGCAAGAAGATCGGGCTCGACTTCCGGGCTGTGTTCCAGAAAGTGAACAACGCACCGACCACCGATGCGTTCTCGGCCTACTCCTTCGACGGATGGCTGGTCTTCGCCGATGCTGCGGCCCGTGCGATGGCCAAGGCCGAGCCTGGCACCCCGGAATTCCGGGTCGCCCTGCGCGACGCCATCTTCAGCACCAAGGAGCTGGTGGGCGTGCACGGCGTCTACAGCTTCAAGCCCGGCAACCTCTACGGCGTCGACGAACGCGCCCGGGTGATCGTCAAGCTCGACAACGGCCAGTGGAAGCTCGCACCTTGATCTCCGTCACTTCTCTTCTTTTGCAGCCCTACGCCGGGAGCAGCGCACGATGACCTGGGACGTCGCACTCATCCTCGGCATCGACGGCCTGGCCAACGGCGCGGTGTACCTGCTCGCCGGGCTCGGCCTGGTGCTGATCTTCTCGGTCACGCGGGTCGTCTTCGTGCCCTTCGGCGACGTCGCCGCCTTCGCGGCGCTGACGCTCGCCGCCTTCGAGACCGGTCGCACGCCGCCGACCATCGGCCTGGTGCTCACGCTGGCCGCCATCGCGGTGCTGGTCGAGGTGGTTGCGCTGCTGCGCCGCCACGAAGCCGCGCGCATCCCGAAGGCGATCGCCCTCTGGGGCCTGTTGCCGGCCGTTCCCTGCCTGCTGGCCTGGCTGGCCGCGCGCAGCGGCATGCCGGCGGCGGTGCAGATCGCCGCCTCGGTGCTGCTGGTGGTGCCGATCGCGCCGCTGCTGGCGCGCATCGTGTTCCAGCCGATCGCCGATGCTTCGGTGCTGGTGCTGCTGATCGTCTCGCTGGCGCTGCACTTCCTGCTGTCGGGCCTGGGTCTGCTGTTCTTCGGGCCCGAAGGCTCGCGCACCCAGCCACTGGCGTCGGGCGTGCTGACCCTGGGCAACGGCTTCACCGTCAGCGCCCAGGTGATCCTGATGGTCGGCTCCGCCGTGGTGCTGAGCGGCCTGTTCTTCCTGGTGTTCGAGCGCACCGTGGCCGGCAAGGCGCTGCGGGCCACGGCGGTCAACCGGGTGGGGGCGCGGCTGGTCGGCATCCGGCCGGCGCGCACCGCCATCCTGGCCTACGGCTGCGCGTCGCTGCTGGCCGGGCTGATCGGCGTGCTGATCGCGCCGGTGACCACCATGTACTACGACTCGGGCTTCATCATCGGCCTGAAGGCCTTCGTGGCGGCCATCATCGGCGGCCTGGTGAGCTACCCGATCACCGCCATCGGCGCGATCGCGGTCGGTCTGGTCGAGAGCTTCGCGTCATTCTGGAGCGGTGCCTTGAAGGACGTGATCGTCTTCAGCCTGCTGATCCCGGTGCTGATGCTGCGCTCCTTCCTGAGCGTGCATTCGGAAGAGGAAGAAGACGAGGTGGATCAATGAGCGCCCGTTCTTCCAGCCGTTCGTCCAGCCGTTTCTCGCGCCGCCTCTGGCTCGGCCTGCTGGTGCTGGCCTTCGCGCTGGCGCCGATGGTGGCCGGCAACTTCACCGTCTCGCTGATGAACGACATCGGCATCGGCGCGCTGGTCGCGCTCGGCCTGGTGCTGCTGACCGGCGTGGGTGGGGCCACCTCCTTCGGGCAGGCCGCCTTCGTCGGCATCGCCGCCTACGCGACCGCCTGGCTCACCACGACGCAGGGGCTCTCGCCCTGGATCGGGCTGCTGTTCGCGCTGCTGCTCACCGGGCTGTCGGCGCTGGCCATCGGCATGCTCACGCTGCGCCTGGGCGGGCACTTCCTGCCGCTGTCGACCATTGCGTGGGGCTTGTCGATCGCGATGCTGTTCGGCAACGTCGACGCGCTGGGCCGCCACACGGGCCTGTCGAACATCCCGGCGCTGCGCATCGGCGCCTGGGTGCTGTCGGACCCGCGCTCGATCTACTACCTGATCTGGAGCATCGTGGGCCTGGCCTTCCTGTTCGGCCACAACCTGCTGCAGTCGCGGCCGGGCCGTGCCATCCGCGGGCTGCGCGGCGGCGCGACCCTGCTGGCGAGCGTGGGGGCGGATGCCTACCGCGTGCGGCTCACGCTCTTCGTCACTGCGGCGCTGCTGGCGGGCATCGCGGGCTGGCTCTATGCCCACATGAACCGCTTCGTGAGCCCGGCGCCCTTCGACGTCCGTGCCAGCATCGAGTACCTGCTGATGGCGGTGGCCGGCGGGCTCGGCCAGCTCACGGGCGCGCTCGTCGGTGCGGCGCTGGTGCTGGTGCTGAAGAACGGGCTGCAGGACGTGCTGCCGATGCTCACGCAGCGTGCCGGGCAGCTGGAGGCCATCGCCTTCGCGACCCTGTTCATCCTGCTGCTGCACTTCGCGCGCAGCGGGCTGATGGGCTTCGTGCGGCGCATCACCAAGGGCCGCTTCCAGGCGCCGCCGGCCACCGCGCCCAGCGAGCCGGTGGCGCCGCTGCCGCAGCGCGCGCTGCCGGTGCACGGCACCCGCATCCTGTCGGTCGAGGGCGCGGTCAAGCGCTTCGGCGGCCTGGTGGCGGTGAACGACGTGAGCTTCGAGGTGAACGCCGGCGAGATCATCGGCCTGATCGGCCCCAACGGTGCCGGCAAGTCGACCATGTTCAACCTGCTGACCTGCACCGCGCCGATGACGGCCGGCAAGGTGCGCTTCCTCGACCGCGACATCGCCGGCCTGCCGCAGCGCGAGGTGGCGCGGCTCGGCCTCGCGCGCACCTTCCAGCACGTCAAGCTGCGACCGCAGATGACGCTGCTGGACAACGTGGCGCTCGGTGCCTATGCGCGCACCGGGGCCGGCGTGCTCAAGGCCGGGCTGCGGCTCGATCGCGCCGAGGAACGGCAGGTGCTGCAGGAGGCGCAGCGCCAGCTCGATCGCATCGGCCTGGGCGACCGCTCGCACGAACTGGCGGGCAGCTTGCCGCTGGGCACCCAGCGCATCCTGGAGATCGCCCGCGCGCTGGCGGCCGACCCGGTGCTGCTGGTGCTCGACGAGCCGGCGGCCGGCCTGCGCCGCAAGGAAAAGATGGCGCTGGGCGAACTGCTGCGCAAGCTTCGGGAGGAGGGCGTGACCATCCTCATCGTCGAACACGACATGGACTTCGTCATGAAACTCGTCGATCGCCTGGTGGTGATGAACTTCGGCTCCAAGCTGGTGGAGGGCGTGCCCGCGGCGGTGCGCGCCGACGAGCGGGTGCAAGCCGCCTACCTCGGGAGCGTCGTATGAGCGCCGCCCGGCCGCCCGAAGGCGCTCAGCACCGCAGCCCGCAGGGCGGAGGTCGCAGTATGAGCGCGGCCATGCTGGAGTTCGGCGACCTGCACGTCTCGTACGGCCAGGTGGATGCGGTGCGGGGCGTGTCGCTCTCGCTCGACAAGGGCCAGATCGTCTCGGTGATCGGGCCCAACGGCGCCGGCAAGACCACGCTCCTGGCCGCGGCCATGGGCCTGTTGCCGTCCAAAGGGGTGCTGCGCTTCGAGGGCGAGGACCTGCACGGCCTGGACGTCGAGTCGCGGGTCGAACGGGGCCTGGTGCTGGTACCCGAGAAGCGCGAGCTCTTCGGCGAGCTCACCGTGCTGGACAACCTGCAGCTGGGTGCCTACTCGCGGCGGCTCAAGAGCGAGGTGCTGAAGAAGCGGCTGGCCTCCGTCTACGAGCGCTTTCCGCGGCTGGCCGAGCGCAAGGCACAGCGCGCCGACACGCTCTCGGGCGGCGAGCGCCAGATGCTGGCCGTGGGGCGCGCGTTGATGTCGGGGCCACGGCTGCTGATGCTCGACGAGCCCAGCCTCGGCCTCGCGCCGCTGATCGTGCGCGACATCCTGGCCATCGTGCGCAGCCTGCGCGACGACGGCGTGTCGATCCTGCTGGTGGAGCAGAACGCGCGCGCGGCGCTGGAGAGTTCCGACGAAGGCTATGTGCTGGAGACCGGCGAGATCGCGCTGCATGGTGCCTCGCAGTCGCTGGCGAGCGACCCGCGGGTGCAGGCGACTTACCTGGGTGGCGGGACCCATGACGACTGAGAACCCTGCGCTCGCTGCGGACGAGGCCTGGCCGCTGGCCGAGCGCACCGTGCCGTGCCTGCTGCAGCGGCAGGCGGTGGCGCTGGGCGATCGGCCGCTGCTCACCGTGGCCGGCAGCCGCTGGACCCATGCCGGCGCGGTGGAGGCGGTGGCGCGCCGGGCCGCCGCGCTGCTGGCCGCCGGTGTCGGGCGCGGCGACCGGGTGGCGATCCTGTGCGGCAACCGGGTCGAGTTCCTCGAGGTCTTCCTGGCCTGCGGCTGGATCGGTGCGGTGTCGGTGCCGATCAATTCGGCCTCGATGGGACCGCAGATCGCCTACTTCCTCGCCGACAGCGGCGCGCGGCTGCTGGTGATGGAAGCGCCTTTTCTCGAGCGTCTGCAGACCGCCGAGCTGGCCGGTACCGCGCTCGAGCGCGTCTGGGTGGTGGGTGGCGACGGACCGCTGCCCGCGCCGCAGGGCCTGCGCTGCGAGGCCTACCCGGAGTTGGGCGACGCGGTGGCGCCGGCGGCGGTGCAGCCCGGCGAGGCACTCGCCATCCTCTACACCTCCGGCACCACCGGGCCGGCCAAGGGCGTGGTCTGTCCGCATGCCCAGTACCACGGCTGGGGTGCCAACACCGCGCGCATCCTGGGCCTGGGGCCCGACGACGTGCTGGCCACCACGCTGCCGCTGTTCCACATCAATGCGCTCAACACCTTCGCGCAGGCCTCGCTGGCGGGCGGCGAGGTGGTGTTCCTGCCGCGCTTCTCGGCCTCGGGCTTCTGGCCCGCGATGCAGGCCTGCAACGCCACGGTGGTCTACCTGCTCGGCGCGATGGTGCCGATCCTGCTGGCGCAGCCGGCCGGCGAGGGCGAGCGGGCGCACCGGGTGCGCACCGGGCTCGGCCCGGGCGTGCCGGCCTCGGCCAGTGCCGCCTTCCGTGAGCGCACCGGCGTGAAGCTGCTCGAAGGCTACGGCTCGACCGAAACCAATTTCGTCATCGCCACCCGGCCAGACAGTGAACGCACAGGCGTCATGGGCTGGCTGCAGCCGGGCTTCGAGGCGCGGGTGGCGGACGCCTTCGACGCGCCGCTGCCCGACGGCGAGGCCGGTGAACTGCTGCTGCGCGCCGACGCGCCCTTCGCCTTCGCGACCGGCTACTTCAACCTGCCGGACAAGACGGTGGAAGCCTGGCGCAACCTGTGGTTCCACACCGGCGACCGGGTGGTGCGCGAGGCCGACGGCGCCTTCCGCTTCATCGACCGGCTGAAGGACGCGATCCGGCGGCGCGGCGAGAACATCTCTTCCTACGAGGTCGAGCAGGTGCTGCAGGGCCATCCGGCGGTGGCGACGGTGGTGGTGTACCCGGTGCGTTCCGAGCTGGCGGAGGACGAGGTGATGGCCTCGGTCATCCTGCGGCCGGAGGCCATGGCCACGCCGGCCGACCTCGCCGGTTACTGCGACGGCCGCCTGCCGTACTTCGCGATCCCGCGCTACATCGACCTGGTCGACGACCTCCCGCGCACCGAGAACGGCAAGGTGCAGAAGTTTCGCCTGCGCGAGCGCGGCGTGACGCCGGGCACCTGGGACCGCCAGCGCTGAGCGCGCCTGTGCCGTACGGAGACCTGTCATGAAGCCCGACGACCCTTCGCACACGCTGCTCAGCCGCGCCAGCGAACTCGGCCACGAGGCGCGTGCCGGCAGCGGCGACCATGCGGTGCTCAGGCTCTGGCTGCGCATGCTCGCGACTACCACCCAGATCGAGCGCGAGATCCGGACCCGGCTGCGCGAGCGCTTCGGCATCACGCTGGCGCGCTTCGACTATCTGGCGCAGTTGCACCGCTACCGCGAAGGGCTCTCGATGCGGGCGCTGTCGCGCTACCTGATGGTGACCGGCGGCAACGTGACTGCGCTCACCGACGAGCTCGAGCGCGAGGGCGCCGTCACGCGCCGAAGCAGCCCGGACGATCGGCGCTCCTGGATCGTCAGCCTGACGCCACAGGGCCGGCGCGCCTTCGAATCCATGGCGAAGGAGCACGAGCAGTGGATCCTCGGGATGTTCTCGGCGCTCGATGGCGCCACGGTGCAGCAGCTGCACGCGCAGCTGGGCGCGCTGCGGGTGCACCTGCTGCGGGACGCGCCATGAGCGCCGAGCCTTTCGTGCGCGGGCAGGGTTGCTCAGAGGCCCGGGGCGTACCAGCGCCCCAGCAACCGCGCTGACGCACGCACCCGCTGCGTGTCGCGGCCCCAGCGCCGCCCTTCGGGCAGATGCCGCAGCCAGCGCATGCGCCGCGCGGCGTGGGCGATGCGTTCGCGCACTGCATCGCTGGCGTCGGCCTGCACGGCATGCCAGTGGTCGCCTGCGGCCTGGGGCGAGGCGGCCCGGACCAGCATCGCCGTCGAGTGCAGGTAGCTGAGCCAGTCGCGCGCCTGGCAGTCGGCCAGGCCCAGGGTCTCGCCCGGGTCGTCCTCGAAGTCGATGTAGCCGATCACGCCGTCGGGGCACTGCACCAGGTTGCGGTCGAAGGACTGGCTGAGGTACGCGCCGCGTTCATGGACCTGTGCGATGGCTTCGAGGCCGTCGCGCCAGGCGACCAGCAGGGCCGCGGGGCCGACGGCGGCGGCGTGCTCGAGCCGTTCCCGTAGCACGACCACGGTCGCGCGGCTCTCGCCCAGGTCGGACATCAGCAGGCCATCGGTCTGTTGCGCCAGCACCGCCGGCACGCGCAGCCCGGCCGCGCCCAGTTCGCGCAGGCGCCGGCCTTCGATGGCGATGGCCGCCTCGCCACCCGGGTTGGGCACCGGCGTGAGCACATCGAGGCGCAGCGTGCGAGCAATCAGCCCCAGCAACCGGTAGCCCCATTTGCCATGGCGCGGCCCGGCCTTCTTGAGCCAGACGCGCTCGGCACCGAAGCGGTGGCTGGCGACGGTGGCGGCCTGCCGGGGCAGCATGTCGCGCAGGAACGCCGCGTAGTCGCCCGGCTGCGTATCGTGCGCAGCGGCCGTCAGCGGGGCCGGGGCCGACGCCACGCCCTTGCGCATCTGGATGCGGCCACTGCCGCCGCCGCCACCTCGTCTGAGGGGAGTCATGCCGCCAGGGCCTCGTCGGCTGCGTCGGACAGGTCTTCCGGCACCGGTTGAAAACTGCGGGCGCTGGCCAGCGGCCAATACATCCGGAACACGGTGTGCTGATGGTCCAGCGGACCGAGCAGCGCGCCCGGCTGCACCTGCATCACCAGGTTGCTCAGCAGCCGCACCTCGGTATCGGAGATGCGCCGCACGATGTGGTGTGCGGTGATCTGCTGCGGATGGTCGAGCCCCGCGGCCTGCACCAGTTCCTGCAGCGCATGCAGCGTGCTGCGATGGAAGTTGCGCACCCGCTCGGCCTTGGCCGGCACCACCAGCGCCTGCTGACGCACCGGGTCCTGGGTGGTGACGCCTGTCGGGCAGTGGCCGGTGTGGCAACTCTGTGCCTGGATGCAGCCCAGCGCCATCATGAAGCCGCGGCCCGCGTTGCACCAATCGGCGCCCAGCGCCATCATCCGCGCCAGGTCGAAGGCAGTGATCACCTTGCCGGCGCAGCCGATCTTGATGCGGCCGCGCAGGCCCACGCCGATGAGCGTGTTGTGCACCAGCAGCAGGCCTTCCTGCAGCGGCGCGCCGACGTGGTCGATGAACTCCACCGGCGCCGCGCCGGTGCCGCCCTCGGCGCCGTCCACCACGATGAAGTCCGGCGTGATGCCGGTGGCCAGCATCGCCTTGACGATGGCGAACCATTCCCACGGGTGACCGATGCACAGCTTGAAGCCGGTCGGCTTGCCGCCCGACAGCTCGCGCAGCTTGGCGATGAAATGCATCATCTCGACCGGTGTCGAGAAGGCGCTGTGCGACGAGGGCGAGATGCAGTCGACGCCCACCGGCACGCCGCGCGCGGCCGAGATCTCGGCGGTCACCTTCGGCCCCGGCAGCACGCCGCCGTGGCCGGGCTTGGCGCCCTGGCTCAGCTTGATCTCGACCATCTTTACCTGCGGGTCGCGCGCGTTCACCACGAAGCGTTCCTCGCTGAAGCGGCCGTCGTCCGTACGGCAGCCGAAGTAGCCCGAGCCTATCTCCCAGATCAGGTCGCCGCCGTGCACCCGGTGGTGCTGCGAGATGGAGCCTTCGCCGGTGTCGTGCGCGAAGCCGCCCATCTTCGCGCCCTGGTTGAGCGCCAGCACCGCGTTGGCCGACAGCGCGCCGAAGCTCATCGCCGAGATGTTGAACACGCTGGCGCTGTAGGGCTGGGTGCAGGTGAAGCCCGCGGGCGTCGCCGGGTTGGGCGAGCCGCCGATGACGATGCGGAAGTCGTGGTTGGCCAGCGTCGTCGGCTGCATCGAATGGTTGATCCATTCGTAGCCCGAGATCGTCACGTTGAGCTGGGTGCCGAAGGGCCGGTTGTCCGGCTCGCCCTTGGCGCGCTGGTACACCAGCGAGCGCTGAGCGCGCGAGAAGGGGGCGGCCTCGCTGTCGCTCTCGATGAAGTACTGGCGGATCTCGGGCCGGATGAATTCCAGCAGGAAGCGCAGGTGGCCGATGACCGGGTAGTTGCGCAGGATGGCGTGCCGCTCCTGCCGCAGGTCATGCACGCCCACGCCCGACAGCGTGGCGAACGCGGCCAATGCGATCCAGCCGAGCCAGGCCTGCGGCAGCAGCACCACGGAAACAACACTGGCGGCCAGGCCGACGATACAAAGGGCGAAGGCCGCGTAGCGGGCCGGAAAAAGTGAAAACGTGGGGGTCGAAATGGGGGGTCTCCCGGAGCCTGCTGCATCATAGAGGGCTCATTCCGACTTCTCCATGACCACGAATTCCGACACCGCGGCCGATGCGCCCATCCCCTCGACCGATGCCCAGCCGCTCGGCCCCGAGGATTTCGACCTGCTCGACACCCTGCTCGACGCCATGCGCGAGAAGGACGAGGAGATTCCGCAATGGGAGTTCTGCGAGGGCTTCCTCGCCGCGCTGGTGTGTTCGCGCCGCGCCATCCCTCCCGCCGAATACTGGTCGGTGCTGCTGGGCGACAGCTTCGTGCCCGCGCAGCAGATGGAATTCGTCTGGCACTGGAAGCGCCGCTGGCGCGAGATCGAGCAGGCGCTCGATGCCGACGTGCAGGCGCTCGACGATGACCGCAGCTTCCAGCCCGAGGTGCTCGACACCCGCGGCGCCATCGCGTCGCTGCCCGAGGAAGAGCGCGCCGAGGTCGAGGGCGAGGCCATCCCGTCCTTCGCGCAGGTGTGGGCCCTGGGCTTCATGTACGCGGTCGAGAACTTCCCCGACGACTGGGCCGCGCCGCGCGACAAGGAAGCCGCCGGCATGCTCGACGACGCGCTGCAATCCATCGTCGCCCTGACCGAGGACGACACCGGCAAGCCCGAGGTGTCGATGTTCAGCGAAGACGGCCCACCGAGCGTGAGCCAGCGCCGCCTCGACGACTTCGGCGAGGCGATCTGGGCGGTGTATGACCTCCGCCAGCTGTGGAAGAGCCTGGGTCCGCGGGTGGAGACGATCCGCAAGGAAGCGACGCCGGGGCGGAACGACCCGTGTTCCTGTGGCAGCGGGAAGAAGTACAAGAAGTGCTGCGGGGCGGGGTGACCGCTAGCAAACTGGGTTGCTTGTTGATCGCGCCAAGGGGGACTGGGTCGATGCTCGACGCGATCTACGTCAACACGCTCTGGTGCGGCGATCGGTATGCGCGTCGAGGACGTCTATGTCCAGGGTCGGTGCACCTGGGTGCGGCTGCATGAGAAGGGCGGCAAGGTCCACGAGATGCCCTGCCACCACAATCTCAACGAATACGTACATGCGTATCTGAGCGTTGATGGACTGAGCGACGAGAAGAAGGGGTTTCTGTTCCGATCGGCCAAGGGGCGGGGAGGGCAGTTGTCGTCGCTGCCGATGAGTCAGGCTAACGTCTACCGGATGATCGGCCGGCGCGCCGCAACTGCTTCGGTAGGCACCAAGATCGGTTGCCACTCCTTCCGCGCCACTGGAGTCACCGAGTAGTTACGCAACGGCGGAAAGCTCGAAGTGACCCAACGGATGGCCAACCACGAGAGCGCGCGCACGACGGGGCTCTATGACCGGCGGCAGGATCATGTGTCGCTCGACGAGGTCAAGCTGATCAGAATCTAACCCGCGGCAAACTGCACCCTCGACGAAAGACCGCCCTCAAACCTGAGCTTCCCCCAGCCTTGTGCTGTGTTACATTTTGCAACTCAATCAACTTGGAAATTAGAGCAATCGCAGCATGAGTCTGCTGAGCGCTCGTCCAATCTGGACTCTTATCCGAGACGCCGATGGACGCAAGGGGCGTCTTTTCTACAACAAATGCAACGGGGGGCGAATGCGTGCATTCTTCAAATTAAAACAGAGGGCTAATACATTTGCTGCCGGGGGTCTTTCGACTGGAAGTAATTTCCAGCTTGCTGCACTGTGGAGGCACTTAGCGCTGGCCTTGCTACTCAGTTTTGTGGCGCCGCTTGCCAACGCTCAGGCATGGTTTTACGTAAAGCCGTACTCCTATGAGATCCAGTACGCCGGTGCCGTTGCCAGAGGTTCGACGCCAGAACTGACTTGTGCAGCAATGACGCCACTGTTGCAGGCCTTATACGACACCCTTTATCCTTGGAAAGTAAACACTATCACATTCGCATTTTGCGAAGATCCCCCATCGACGTCTGCGGGTGGCTATGGTTATTTTCAGGACAATTTCCCGACGATAAATCGACTATCCATTAACGCCATTTTTAAATGCCCTGACAATAGCTCTAATGCCAGTGGTTTTACGCCAAATAGTGGCTATTGCCAATGTAATGATGGATTCATTAAAAGTTTAACGGCTTCAACGTGCGAAATTCCAGTCCCGCCGCAAGCGGCTGATTCACCCGGCAGCTGCAAAGCGCCGGCCGGATTGACGGTTGGAAATCCTATCTCCCCCCCCACCAGCGAGAAGGTTGAGTCCCAACTCGACTTCATGGACGCCGGCCCCGCTGCCCTCTCCTTCGTTCGTACGTACAGAAGCACCTGGGGATTTGACGCCTCCCGTCCAGTCGGCTCTCTTGGCAGGACCTGGACGCACAACCACAGCACATCGCTGAAGGTCACTGCCCGAGATGCAGCCGCAACGCCGCAGGCCGTGTCGATCACAACGTCCGAGGGGTACCTGAGAACCTTCTTCAAGACCTTTGGTGCATCAGTCTGGACGGCCACCAACGGCGCCGACACCTTGGCCGGCGGCGGCAACGGCAACTGGACCTACCATCGCGCCGAAGACGACATCACCCAGTCCTTCGACACCGACGGTCGCCTGCTCACCCAGACCGAGCGCAACGGCTGGACTACCACCTACGCCTACAGCGGTGGTCATCTCGCCTACGTCACCAACGCCTTCGGCCGCACGCTTGGTTTTCAGTACAACGGGACCGATCAGCTATTAAGTGTCACCACCCCTGATTCCCGCGTCATCAGCTACGCCTACGACAGCACCGCCCGCCTGAGCACCGTCACCTACCCCGACGCCAAGACCCGGACCTTCGCCTACGAGAACGCATCGTTCCCGCATGCCCTGACCGGCATCTTCGACGAGACCGGCGCACGCTGGAGCACCTTCGCCTACGACACCAAGGGCCGCGCCATCAGCACCGAACTCGCCGGCACTGTCGCGCGCTACCAAGTGAGCTATCCCTCGACAAGCTCGGCCAGCGTCATCGACCCACTGGGCAACGCGCGCTTGTACAGCTACAGCACCATCTTCGGCAAGCTGGCCGTGGCGGGCAGTTCGAGGCCCTCTGACACCAGCGCAGCTGACGCCCAGACGCGCGAGCAAGACGCCAACGGCCTCATCACATCCGAGACCGACTTCAAGGGCGTACAGACCACCACCACCTGGGACGTCGCCCGCCGCCTGCCCACGACTGTCACCCGCGCCGCCGGCACACCCGAGGCCCAGACGACGACGACCCAGTGGCACACCACCTGGGCGCTGCCAGAATTCGTCACTGAGGCCGGTCGCACCACCGCCTACACCTACGACACGCAGGGCAGACCGCTCACGCAAACCGTCACCCACACCGCCGCCGGCAACAAGACCCAGACCACCAGCTGGACCTACACCTCACAGGGCCTGGTCGCCACCGAGACCGCCCCGAACGGTGCAGCGACCAGCTACACCTACGACGCCTTCGGCAACGCCCTCAGCGCCACCAATGCCCTGGGCCACGTCAGCAGCTACAGCTACGACAGCGCCAACCGCATGCTGAGCCAGACCGCCCCCAACGGCCTGGTCACCACCTACACCTGGGACGCCCGCGACCGCCTGCTTACCCAGACCGTCGGCGGCCAGCAGAGCACCACGCTCGCCTACACGCCCTTCGGCGCCATCGCGACGCTCACGCTGCCCACCGGCCTGAGCTTGAGTTACAGCTACGACGCAGCCCACCGCCTGACCGGCTGGAGCAACAACCGCGGCGAGAGCGGCAGCTTCACCCTCGACGCCATGGGCAAC
>NZ_JBPJZU010000014.1:0-110687 GCF_051216635.1 Variovorax sucrosi
GCCGACAGCACCGTGGCGATCGCCGCCGTCAGCGTGGTCTTGCCATGGTCGACGTGACCGATCGTGCCCACGTTCACGTGCGGCTTGGTGCGGGTGAATTTACCTTTTGCCATTTTCAATCCTTAGAAAGAGCAGTCCCGTGTATTGGTTTTATGTCTGCATCCGATTGCTGGTTCGCCCCGCACGGGAACAGGGCGGCACCGGATCGCAGACAAGAAGAGCCGCGCACCGCGCGGCCCCACATTCTTGAAACTTACTTGGCGCGAGAAGCGACGATCGCCTCGGCCACGTTGCGGGGCGCTTCAGCGTAGTGCTTGAACTCCATCGTGTACGTGGCCCGGCCTTGCGACATCGAGCGCAGCGTGGTCGAGTAGCCGAACATTTCCGACAAGGGCACTTCGGCCTTGATGGCCTTGCCGCCACCCATCATGTCTTCCATGCCTTGCACCATGCCGCGACGGCTGGACAGATCGCCCATCACGTTGCCGGCGTAGTCTTCAGGCGTTTCGACTTCCACGGCCATCATCGGCTCGAGGATCACCGGACTGGCCTTGCGGCAGCCTTCCTTGAAACCAAAGATCGCGGCCATCTTGAATGCCATTTCGTTCGAGTCCACGTCGTGGTACGAACCGAAGTGCAGCGTGACCTTGACGTCCACCACCGGATAACCGGCGAGCACGCCCTGGCCCAATGCTTCGATGACGCCCTTTTCGACCGCGGGGATGTATTCGCGAGGAACCACGCCGCCCTTGATGGCGTCGACGAACTCGAAACCCTTGCCCGGCTCTTGCGGCTCGACCTTGAGCACGACGTGGCCATACTGACCCTTACCGCCCGACTGGCGAACGAACTTGCCTTCGGCATCTTCGACGGTCTTGCGGATCGTTTCGCGGTAAGCCACCTGCGGCTTGCCGACGTTGGCTTCCACGCCGAACTCGCGCTTCATGCGGTCCACGATGATTTCCAGATGCAGTTCACCCATGCCGGCGATGATGGTCTGGCCCGACTCTTCGTCGGTCTTCACGCGGAAGGACGGATCTTCCTGCGCCAGACGCTGCAATGCGATGCCCATCTTTTCCTGGTCAACCTTGGTCTTGGGCTCGACCGCTTGCGAGATCACCGATTCCGGGAACACCATGCGCTCGAGCGTCAGGATCGAGGTCGGATCGCACAAGGTTTCACCCGTGGTCACTTCCTTCAAACCGATGCAGGCGGCAATGTCGCCAGCGCGAATTTCGTTGACTTCCACGCGGTTGTTGGCATGCATCTGCACAATCCGGCCAATGCGCTCTTTCTTGCCGCGCACCGGGTTGTAGACGCTGTCGCCCTTGGTCAACACGCCCGAATAGACGCGCACGAAGGTCAACTGGCCCACGAACGGGTCGGTCATCAGCTTGAACGCCAGCGCCGAGAACTTTTCGCCGTCGTCGGCCTTGCGGGTCGTCGGTACCTCGTCTTCATCCATGCCCTTGACAGGCGGAATGTCGGTCGGTGCGGGCATGTATTCGACGACGGCGTCGAGCATGGCTTGGACGCCCTTGTTCTTGAACGCGGAGCCGCACAGCATCGGCTGAATCTCGCCGGCGATGGTGCGCTGACGGATGCCAGCCTTGATCTCGAGTTCAGTCAGGGCCTCGCCCTCGAGGTACTTGTTCATCAGCTCTTCACTCGACTCGGCAGCGGCCTCTACCAGCTTCTCGCGGTATTCGGCGCACACGTCGGCGAGGTCGGCAGGGATTTCACCGTATTTGAAGGTCACGCCCTTGTCGTCGTCCCAGATGATCGACTTCATCTTGACGAGGTCGACGATGCCTTGGAAGCGGTCTTCGGCACCGATCGGGATCTGGATCACGACCGGGTTGGCCTTCAGGCGGTCGACCATCATCTGGCGCACGCGCAGGAAGTCGGCGCCGGTGCGGTCCATCTTGTTGACGAACGCGAGGCGCGGAACCTTGTACTTGTTGGCTTGGCGCCAGACGGTTTCCGACTGGGGCTGCACGCCGCCGACGGCGTCATAGACCATCACAGCGCCGTCGAGTACGCGCATCGAGCGCTCGACTTCAATCGTGAAGTCCACGTGGCCGGGGGTGTCGATGATGTTGATGCGGTGTTCGTCGAACGTACCGGCCATGCCCTTCCAGAAGCAGGTGGTAGCAGCCGAGGTGATCGTGATGCCACGCTCCTGCTCCTGCTCCATCCAGTCCATCGTGGCAGCGCCATCGTGCACTTCGCCGATCTTGTGATTCACGCCCGTGTAAAACAGGATGCGCTCGGTCGTCGTGGTTTTGCCAGCGTCGATGTGCGCCGAGATACCGATGTTGCGGTAGCGCTCGATGGGGGTATTGCGTGCCATGAAAATTTACTCCGTTAACGGATGAAAGCCCGCCCACCACACGGTAGGTCGGGCTTCCAGCCTGTCTGATTTAAGGACGGTTCTTTAGAAGCGGAAGTGGCTGAACGCCTTGTTGGCTTCAGCCATGCGGTGCACTTCATCGCGCTTCTTCATGGCACCGCCACGGCCTTCCGTGGCTTCCATGAGTTCGTTGGCCAGACGCAGGGCCATCGACTTCTCGCCACGCTTGCGGGCGGCTTCCTTGATCCAGCGCATCGACAGCGCCAGACGGCGCACCGGGCGCACTTCGACGGGCACCTGGTAGTTCGCGCCACCGACGCGGCGCGACTTCACTTCGACCATCGGCTTCACATTGTTGATGGCCATCGTGAAGGCTTCGACCGGGTCCTTGCCCGGGTTCTTCTTCTCGATCTGCTCGAGCGCACCATAAATGATGCGTTCGGCCACAGCCTTCTTGCCGCCTTCCATGATCACGTTCATGAATTTGGACAGCTCGACATTGCCGAACTTCGGGTCCGGCAGGATTTCACGTTTGGGGACTTCGCGACGACGTGGCATGTTACTAACCTCTTTGCTTCAGTTGGCACCGATTCCGGTGCCGCGAGAGCCAACAAGAACTCTCACTTACTCGACCCGACATTGGGTCACTTCGCTCGATGTGCCCGCCAAGGCAACCGAACACCGCTTGTTTTCTGATGACAGGAAGGCTTAAGCCTTCTTGGGACGCTTCGCGCCGTACTTGGAACGCGACTGCTTGCGGTCTTTCACGCCTTGCAAGTCGAGCGAACCGCGCACGATGTGGTAGCGAACACCGGGCAAGTCCTTGACACGACCGCCGCGAACCAGCACGACGCTGTGTTCCTGCAGGTTGTGGCCTTCGCCGCCGATGTAGGAGATGACTTCGAAGCCGTTGGTCAGGCGCACCTTGGCGACCTTACGCAGCGCCGAGTTGGGCTTCTTAGGCGTCGTGGTGTAGACGCGGGTGCAGACACCGCGGCGTTGCGGCGAGTTCTGCATGGCAGGGCTCTTCGAATTGATCTTTTCGACCGTTCGACCCTGACGCACCAGTTGATTGATGGTTGGCATGAATGAATGAATCCCAAAACACCCCGACCTTGCGCCTCATCGTGACATGAGAGGCCGGGAAATGACGAAAACGTGAAAC
Organism: Variovorax sucrosi; assembly: GCF_051216635.1. Classification (NCBI taxonomy): domain Bacteria; kingdom Pseudomonadati; phylum Pseudomonadota; class Betaproteobacteria; order Burkholderiales; family Comamonadaceae; genus Variovorax; species Variovorax sucrosi. The sequence goes on from NZ_JBPJZU010000014.1 coordinate 3,519, forward strand.
CCTTCGGAAATTTCCGAAAAGCCTGCGAGTATAGCAGGCCGCCCAGGCCTTGGGGCGGATTACTTGATCCAGAGGCGCAGGGCGTCCCATGCCCGGCCCAGGATGCCGGCCTGCTCCACCGGCTCGAGCACAACCAGGGGGACTTCGGCGACCGGCTCGTCGCCCAGCGTGACCTTGAGCGAACCGACGGCCTGGTTCCTGGCGAACGGCGCCACCAGCGGCTCCGGGCGCGCGACCTGGGTCTTGATCTTGCTCGCAGAGCCGGCGGGCACCGCCACCACGATCGGCTCGGGCCGGCCCAGCTTGACCGTGTCGGCCTTGCCCTTCCAGACAGGCGGCGTGGCGGCGGGCTGATTGGCATCGAACAGCTTGACGGCGTCGTAGGCGGTGTAGCCCCAGTTGAGCAGCTTCTGCGACTCGTTCGCGCGAACGTTTTCGCTCGATGCGCCCAGCACGATCGACAACAGACGCCGTCCGCCGCCGAGGTTCGGGAAGTCGCGCTTGGCGGTGACGATCATGCAGTAGCCGGCCGCATCGGTGTGGCCGGTCTTCAGGCCGTCGACCGTCGGATCGCGGAACAGCAGCAGATTTCGGTTGGTGTCGTTGGTCGAGGGCGTGCCCGGGTAACGGTACTTCTTGATCGCGTAGTAGTGGACGTACTCCGGAAAGTCGCGAATCAGCCGCGTGGCCAGGATGCTCAGGTCGCGCGCCGTCGTGGTGTGGCCGGGCACCGTCAGGCCTTCGGGGTTCTTGTAGGCCGTGGCCTTCATGCCAAGCGCCTTGGCCTGCTCGTTCATGAGCTCGACAAAGTGCTCGGCCGTGCCGCCGACCGCCTCGGCCAGCGCCATGGTGGCGTCATTGCCCGACTGGACGATCATTCCCTTGACGAGGTCGTCGACCGGCACCTGCATCTTCGGGTCGATGAACATGCGCGAGCCCGGCATCTTCCAAGCCCGTGCGCTCACGGGCAGCGCCTGCGTCAGACTGATCTTCTTGGACTTCAGGGCGTCGAACACCAGATAAGCCGACATCAGCTTGGTCAGCGAGGCCGGTTCGACCGGGCTGTCGATGTCTTTTTGCGCCAGGAGCTGGTTGGCGGTGACGTCGAGCAGCAGGTAGCTGCGCGCTGCCACCTCGGGTGGTGCCGGCACCTGGGCCGAAGCAAGCATGGAGAAGGATGCGGCAGCGGCCAGCACCAGCGCGCGGAGCGCGTCAGACAAACGATTCATGGGAGATGGGGGACGACCTGCAATCAGCCCGCGCGCAGATGGCGGGCCACGAGATTTTTCAAGAGCGGCAATTGTCCGTGAAAGAAATGGCCGCCTCCGGGAACGACTGTGACAGGAAGTGACTGCGGCCGCGCCCAATCCATCACGGCCGACAGGGCGACCGTGTCGTCGGCCTCGCCGTGCACGACCAGTGCCCGTTCGAGCGCGCCTTCGGGCAGCGGCGGCGGCACCACGCGCGCCACGCTGGTCCCCACAAGCACCACTTGCTGAACCTCGCGCGCCGACCACAAGGTCTGCAGCGCGTTGACCGCCACAAAACCGCCGAAGGAGAAGCCCGCCACGGCCACCGGGCCCTCCGGCGCGACCTGCGCCAGCAGTGCGGCGAAGTCCTCGGCTTCGCCGCGCCCGTCGTCATGCACGCCTTCGCTGGCGCCGACGCCGCGGAAGTTGAAGCGCACCGCCGTCCAGCCGCTCGCCACGAAGGCGCGTGCCAGCGTCTGCACCACCTTGTTGTCCATGGTGCCGCCGAAGAGCGGATGCGGGTGGGCGATCACGGCGACGCCGCGCGATGCAGCACCATCGGCCGGCCGGTCGCGCTGGGCTTCGATCACGCCCACCCCCCCTTCCAGGCGGAGTTTTTCGGTCTGCGAATTCATCACGAGCGCAGTTTCGCGGTCAGCGGCCGACGTCGGACGGCAGCAGCAGCCGCTCGACGATCTGGCCATTCTTCAGGTGCGACTCGACGATCTCGTCGATGTCGTCAGCGTCCACGAAGGTGTACCAGACCGCTTCCGGATACACCACCGCCACCGGGCCGCCGGCGCAGCGATCCAGACAGCCCGCCTTGTTGACGCGCACCTGGCCCACGCCAGCGAGCCCCGCTTCCTTCACCTTCGACTTGCAGCGGTCGAAGCCTTCCTGCGCGTGGTGCTTGGCGCAGGCGTCCTCGCCATTCTTGCGTTCGTTCAGGCAGAAAAAGATGTGGCGCGCGTAGTAGCCAGACGCGGCGGAAGTCGGTGAACTGGACATCGACCGATTCTAGGTTTGGCGCACCCGACGCGACAGCGCCACCAGCACGTAGCCCAGTGTCGCGAAGGGCCACAGCCAGCCCAGCCACTGCGCCAGCCCGTGGAAACGGATGAAGCGCCCCTGCTCCCAGGTGGCCAGCGTCTGCGCGAAGTAGGCGCTCTCGGGCGCCTGGTTCAGCAGACTCAGATGCAGCACCAGCGCCACCAGCAGCAGCGCGGCACAGAGCCGGCGGGGCGCGCCGAGGAGCAGCATGCCCACGATCACCGCCGCCGCGATGCCGAGTTGGACCGGCAGGCTCAGCCAGGCCCAGGCGTGCTGCGGGCCCCAGCTCAGGGCGGCCGACAAGGCGCTGGCCGCCACACCGGCGAGCAGGGTCGCCGGCATCAGCAGGGCGCGACGCGAGGCCGATCGCGTGACCAGGAAACCGAGCAGGCACGGCACCAGCGCGCCAAGCATGACGCACAGCAGTTCGACGGCCGGCACCAGCGGCTGCAGCTCGAACTGGCGCAGCGGCATCCAGTCGAGAAAAGGGGTGTCGGCCAGCCATTCCGCGATCGCCGCCTCGAGCCGCTCGAAGACCTGGCCGAGCCCGAAGGTCACCGCCGCCGGAAAGAGCAAGGCCACCGGCCACAGCGCCAGCAGCACCAGGCCACCGCGCGCGTCCTCGACGAACCAGTACGAGCGGGCGCGGGCCCAGTGGGCAACGGCGCCCGCGCGCTCGAGCGCTGCGGCCAGCACGGCGCCAGCGAACGCGCCGAGCGTGTTCAGGCCCAGGTCGACGTTCGACGGGATGCGCGCCGGCAGGTAGCTTTGCAGGGTCTCCATCGCGAAGGCGATGGCAGCGCCGGCAAGCCCGGCCCGCAACACCGCCTGCCCGCCACCGACGCCGGGCCGCGTCCTCAGCACCGCCAGCGCCATCAGCGCCCCCAGGGGGACATAGCCCGCCACGTTGATGCCGAAATCGAAGACAGTCCAGTACTTGGGCCACGGCGCCCACAGGTAGGACCACGGCGCGATGCCCTGGTCGCGCCAGTCCGCGAACGGATAGAGGCTGGCGTAGACGATCAGCGCTGCATAGGCCAGCGCAAGCGGCAGGGCGGCGGACTTGTGCGGGGTGCTCACCGGGCGATGCGGACGTGAGGCACGGTCGACCGGCGCCGCCTCAGAAGGGTTTGACCACGACCAGCACCACGATCGCCAGCAGCAGCAGCACCGGCAATTCGTTGAACCAGCGGTACCAGCGGTGGCTGCGCCGGTCCGTGCCGGCGGCGAGCTTTCGCAGGATCACCGCGCAGCCGTGGTGGTAGCCGATCACGACCAGCACCAGCGCCAGCTTGGCGTGCATCCATCCATTGCCCGGGCCGCGGCCGATGCCGTAGCCCATCCACAGCCAGATGCCGAAAACGATCGCCGGCGCGGCCAGGAAGGTCGTGAAGCGCAGCAGCTTGCGCGCCATCAGCAGCAGGCGGGCACGCTCCGCTTCGGAGCCGGGCGGCACCATGGCGAGATTGACGAAGATGCGTGGGAGATAGAAGAGTCCGGCAAACCAGCTGGCGATGAAGACGATGTGCAGCGATTTGATCCAGAGCATGGCGGCCAGTTTAGTGGGAGCTGAACAAAGACCGCACAGACCGTGCCCCGGCAGACGTCGAGGCGCGCTCTGTTCGTGAAACACCGCGGAACGGCTCCGCCCGGCCGCCGGTGTTGCCCCCGGTAGGGGGTGCGGAGCGCGACACGCAGTGCGCGCGACCTGGGGGCGAGCAAAAATGTTCAAAAAAAAGCCCGACGCCAAAGCGTCGGGCTGGGAAGCCCTTTTGCTGTCACACATCAAGGCACCCGCTCAGGGAGGAAAAGCGGGGAGCGGCAAGCCGCCCAGGTCAGAATTTAACAAAGCAAAATCAACGTATCAAGCAAATGGTTAACTTTTTCTGACATTTGCACATTCCGTCACCTCCCCTTCGCTTCGTGCCCAGCCCCCGTTGCGCACGGCGCGACCGGACGCCGAAGCGGCGTGAAGGCCACATCGGGCACAATTTTCGACATGACCCTGCATGCCCCCTTCCCCGCTGGCCGACCGCGCCGCCTCCGCCGCGACAGCTTCACGCGCAACCTGGTCCGCGAGCACGCGCTCAGCGCGCACGACCTGATCTACCCCGTGTTCGTGCAGGAAGGGCAGAACAAGCGCGATGCGGTGGCCTCGATGCCCGGCGTGGAGCGCTTCAGCCTCGACACCCTGCTGCCGGTGGCCGAGGAATGCGTGGCACTCGGCATCCCGGTGATGGCGCTGTTCCCGGTGATCGACGGCGCGCTCAAGACCCCGGCCGGCGACGAGGCCTTCAATCCCGACGGCCTGATCCCGCGCGTCGTGTCGGCCCTCAAGTCGCGCTTCCCCGAACTGGGCGTGATGACCGACGTGGCGCTCGACCCCTACACCAGCCACGGCCAGGACGGCCTGCTCGACGACACCGGCTATGTGCTCAACGACCCGACGGTCGAGGTACTGGTGAAGCAGGCGCTGACGCAGGCCGGGGCCGGCGTCGACATCGTCGCGCCGAGCGACATGATGGACGGCCGCATCGGCGCGGTGCGCGATGCGCTCGAAGCCAACGGCGACATCCACACGCGGATCATGGCGTACAGCGCCAAGTACGCGAGCGCCTTCTACGGCCCGTTCCGCGACGCGGTCGGCTCCGCCACGAATCTTGGCAAGAGCAACAAGAAGGTCTATCAGATGGACCCGGGCAACAGCGACGAGGCGCTGCGCGAGGTCGGCATCGACATTGCCGAGGGCGCCGACATGGTGATGGTGAAGCCCGGCATGCCCTACCTGGACATCGTGCGGCGCGTGAAGGACGAGTTTCGTGTGCCCACCTTCGCCTACCAGGTGAGCGGCGAGTACGCGATGCTCAAGGCCGCCGCGCAGAACGGCTGGCTCGACCACGACGCGGTCATGCTTGAAAGCCTGCTGGCCTTCAAGCGCGCGGGCGCCGATGGCGTGCTGACCTACTTCGCGCTCGAAGCCGCCCGGCTGCTGAAGCAGCAGCGCTGAAGCAGCCGGTCCCGTGCGAATTTTCGAGATCACCGGCTCGCAGGTCGCCGAACACGACGCCCTGGCGCCCCTGGCATTGCCCGGCGCATGCCAGAACGGCTACGTGTGGCTCTCGCTGACCCGCGACGAGTTCCGCGCATCGCTGGCCGACGTGCAGGACATTCTGCAGACCTTGTGCGGCATGCAGTTGGTCGACCTGCATGTGAGCGACCTGCTCAACGACCAGTTGCCCTCGCATTACGACTACACCTCGCAGTACGACGTGCTCGTGTTCCGCCGCCTGGCGGCGGGGCAACGCAGCGCGGTGCCGGCCGGCGAACCGGCGACCGGTCGCAGAGGTCCGCCGGTGCTGCGGCGCGTCGACACCCGACCGGTCGGCTTCGCGGTGTTCGACCGGGTGCTGCTCTCGGTGCACCCGGAAGACGGCGCGGTGCGCGACGTCTATGCCGCCAAGCTGATGGCAGCCGCACTCGGTGATCGCGCCGATGCGGCAGCCCCGGCCCTCGATGCGCGCGCCACCAGCGCCCGGGTTCCCACCGGGCCGGCCGACCTGATGCTGCGGGTGGTGAACCAGATCGTCGATGCCTATCTGGACCTGCGGCGCGAACTCACCCGCCAGCTCGACCACTGGCAGGCCGAGCTGATCGATCCGCGCAGCCGCTTCACCAACTGGAGTGCGCTGATGGAAGCGCGGCAGTCGCTGCACCACCTCAACGAGATCTGCGAAGACCAGCGTTCGGCTGTCCAGGACTGGATCGACGCGATGGAGACACTGCCCACCCCCGACCTGCCCACCGAAGTGCGCGAGCGCGAGCTGATCATGGTGCGCAGCCGCGATGTACTCGAACACATCGAACGCGTGGTGCACCATGTGCGCCGGCTCGAGCAGAACGCCGAAACGGCCGTGCAGATGCACTTCAGCGTGCAGAGCCACCGTGCCAACGACATCATGCGGGTGCTGACAGCACTCACCGCCATCTTCCTGCCGCTCAACCTGATTGCCGGCATCTTCGGGATGAACTTCGAATTCATCCCGCTGATCCACAAGGCCGATGGCTTCTGGATCGCGATGGGCTCGATGGGCGTCATCGCCGTGACGCTGGTCCTGGTGTTCTGGCGCAAGCGCTACCTCGCCCGCACCGCGCACTGAGTCGGCACGAACAAAGGCCGGGCGGTGCGATGCACCGTCCGGCCTTTTTGTCGAAGGTCTGAATCAACCGCGGCCGCACGGGGCGGCCGCCGCGATCACAGGCCGGCGCGCTTGGTGGCGAGCGAACCGTTGGTGTACTCGGCCGGCACCGTGCTGTTCACGAAGGACTTGCGGTCCAGGTTCTGGTTGGCGGCGTTGGCCGAAGCGACAGCTTCGGCGGCCACGGCAGCGCGGCTGGCCGGCGACGCCAGGGCCGGCGCGACCTTCGAGCTGCGGTTGATGTTCTGGTCCGGTGCGCGCGCAGCAGCGACGGCTTCGGCGTCGACCGTGGCACGGCTCTTGACCGACACGACTTGCTGAACGCCGTCGTAGGTTTCGGCTTGGGCGCCGACAGCGGCGAGCAGGGTCAGGGCAGCAGCAGCGATGATCTGGGTGGTCTTCATTTTTCGTTTCCTCGGATGTTTATTCAAAGATCGGGCTGGCATCTGGCGGCTGGCCCGTGGAACAAATTCTCGAAGGAAAATGCCGGGTAAACCCGTGAGAAAACGAACCACCGTGTTCATGAAAACGAAACAATGGAACGCGCCGCAAACCGGCGCGCCCGCTCTTAAAAAATGGACAGCTTCGACCTTCTGAAGACCTTCCGAGAGGTCGCAACCCTGGGCAGTTTCTCGCGCGCGGCCAAGCGGCTCGACATGTCGAAAGCCACGGTCAGCAAGTACGTTGCCGAACTCGAAACCCGCTTCGGCGTGCGGCTGCTCAACCGCTCGACACGCTCGGTGAGCCTGACCGACGCCGGCGCGCTGCTGCTCGAACGCAGCACGCCCGTGATGGAGATGGTGGCGCTCACGCAGGCCGAGATCCAGGAGCATGCGAGCCGGCCCACCGGCCGCCTGCGCATCTCGGCCCCGCACGGCATGGGCCAGGGCGACCTGCCCACGCTGTTGGCGCAGTTCATGGGCTACTACCCCGACGTCAGCATCAGCCTGCACCTGAGCAACCGCACGGTCGACATGGCCGAAGAAGCGATCGATGTCGCCTTGCGCTTCGGGCCCATCGCCGACGACAACCTGATCGTGCGCAAGCTGCTGCAAATGCCGCTGGTGGTGTGTGCGTCGCCGCTGTACTGGAAGAAACACGGCACGCCCGCGCACCCGTCCGATCTGGTCGGCCACGACGCCTTGACGCATTCACGCCTGGGCACGCATCCTCAATGGCGCTTCGACGTGGAAGGCAAGCCGCTGGACGTGTCGGTGAAAAGCCGCATGGACGCCACCGAGGCCGGGCCGCTGATCGAGGTGGCCCTGCACGGCTTCGGCGTGATCTACATGCCGGCGTTGCTGGTGCAACCGCACCTCGACCGCGGCGAGCTGGTGCCGGTGCTCGCGCCTTATGTGCGTGGCGACATGTGGCTGTCCGCGGCCTACCTGCAGCGGCGCCACAACAGCGCCGCGCTGAAGGCCCTGCTCGACTTCCTGCAGACCCGCATCGGAGCCCGCGCGAAAGCGATCAGGAAATAGGCGTCAGCCCACGTGCTGGGCGAAGAAGGCCAGCGTGCGTTCCTTCGCCAGCTTGGCGGCGGCTGCGTCGTACGAGCCGCGCTGGTCGCAGTTGAAGCCGTGGTCGGCTTCGTACACATGCACCTCGACCTCGGGCTGCGCCTTCTTGAAGGCCTCGACCGACTCGAGCGAGATCCAGTGGTCCTTGCTGCCGAAGTGCGCGAGCACCGGCACCTTGGGACTGAGCGCCGCCTCTTCCGGCGTGGTCATGCCGCCGCCGTAGTACGGCGCCGCCGCCGCGATGCCGGCCACCCCTGCAGCCGAGCGCCAGGTCAGCAGGCCGCCCCAGCAGTAGCCCACGACGCCGACCTTGCCGGCCTTCGCCGCGTATTCCACCGCGGCCTGCACGTCCTGCAGCACGCCGGGGGCGGGCAGCGCTTCGACCGCGGCCTTGAGCGCCGAGCCGGCCTGCATGTCGTCGCCGGTGTAGCCGAGTTCGACCCCGGGCTTCACGCGGTGGAAGGTCGCCGGTGCCACCGCCAGGTAGCCCGCGGCCGCGTAGCCGTCGGCCACCGAGCGGATGTGCGAGTTGACGCCGAAGATCTCCTGCAACACGACGATGGCGCCCTTCGGCTGGCCCGCGGGCTCGGCCACGTAGGCGGGGAAGGTGAAGCCGTCTTTGGCGGCGAGATCGATGAATTGACCCATGGTCGTTGCTCCGGTTGGATTGAGGAAATCAGTGGGGCTTGCTTTGCAGCACGCGCTCGACGAAGTGCAGCCGATCCTGGCCCCAGAACAGTTCGCCGTCGATCACGTACGTGGGGGCCCCGAATACCTGCGCGTCGATGGCTTCCTGCGTGTAGGCCTCGTAGCGCTCCTGCACGGCCTGGCTCTGCGACTGCTCGACGCGCTGGCTTGGCAGGCCGCATTCGACGGCGATCGCCGACAGCACCTTCGGGTCGGCGATGTTGCGCTCCTGCACCCACACGGCCGTGAAGATCGCACCGCAGACCTGCATCGCCGCGTCGGCGCCGTCCTGCATGTCGACCGCGATGATGAGCTTGGATGCATCGTCGCCCGCCACCGGGAAGAAGCGCGGCTTGACGTTCATCGGCAGGCCCAGGTGCTGCGAGAAGCGCGCCATCTCGACCAGCCGATAGGCCTGGCGCTGCGGCGCGCGCTTGCCCAGCGGCAGGCCGCCCGAGACCGGGAACACCGCGCCGAAGTCGACCGGCCGCACCCGCACAGTGGCGCCCGCCGCCTGCGCGATGGCGGCGAAGCGGGCGTGGCCGAGGTAAGTCCAGGGGCTCTGCGGGGTGAAGTAGTAGTCGACGGTACGGGGCATGGATGTCTCCAGGAAGGCAGCGATGATGTAATCGCGCCGGGGCGCTTTTTTAACCCACGCACGGCTTTCGTGCAGGAGGCGGGAATTGGACCAGCAGATCCTTTTGATCACGGGCGGTGGTCGCGGCATCGGTGCTGCCGTCGCATTGCTCGCCGCACAGCGCGGGTATGCGGTGGCGGTCAACTACGCCAGCAACTCGCTGGCGGCCGACGAGGTAGTGCGCACCATCCGCGCCGGCGGCGGTAACGCCATCGCGGTGCAGGCCGACGTGGGCGACGAGGCACAGGTGCTGGCCATGTTCCAGAAGGTCGACGCCAAGCTCGGTCGGCTCACCGCCCTGGTCAACAACGCGGGCGTGGTCGACATGCAGGCACGCGTCGACGAGATGAGCGTGGCGCGGCTGGAGCGCATGTTCCGCATCAACGTGATCGGCAGCTTCGTCTGCGCCCGCGAAGCGGTGCGGCGCATGAGCACGAAGCATGGCGGCAGCGGCGGCGCCATCGTCAACATCTCCAGCGCGGCATCGCGGCTCGGCTCGCCCGGCCAATACGTCGACTACGCGGCGAGCAAGGGCGCCATCGACGCCTTCACGATCGGCCTGGCCAAGGAGGTGGCCGACGAAGGCATCCGCGTGAACGCGGTGCGGCCGGGCCTGATCGCCACCGACATCCACGCCTCCGGCGGCATGCCCGAGCGCGCCGCCATGCTCGCGCCCACCGTGCCGATGAAGCGCGTCGGCAGCGCCGAAGAGATTGCCGGGGCCGTGCTGTGGCTGCTCTCGCCCGAGGCCAGCTACACGACGGCAGCGCTGCTCGACGTCACCAGGGGACGCTGATGGCCACCCCGACGATGGACCTGATCAAGCCGCTCATCACGCTGCTGGCCATCGTGAACCCACTGGCGATCGTGCCCTTCTTCATCCACTACACGCAGGAATACAACGAGCGCCAGCGCCGCCGCACCGCGTGGATCTCGGCCTTCAGCGCCTTCGTGGTGATCGCGATCAGCGCGCTGCTGGGCCTGCAGTTGCTCGGCTTCTTCGGCATCTCGATCGCAAGCTTCCAGGTCGGCGGCGGCATGCTGCTGCTCATCAGCTCGCTCAACATGCTCAACGCGCAGCCGGCCGAGGCCAAGACCAACAAGGAAGAGATCCGCGCCACCGAGGTCAAGGCCTCGCTGGGCGCGTCGATCGCCGTCGTGCCGCTCACCATCCCGCTGCTGACCGGGCCGGCCACCATGTCGACGATGGTGATCTATGCCGAGAAGACGCGCCACCTCTGGGAGCTGGCCGTGCTGGTCGGCTACGGCGTGGTGATCGGGCTGGCGACCGGCATCGCCTTCTCCCTGGCCGAGCCGATCGCGCGCGTGCTCGGCAAGACCGGCATCAACGTGATGACGCGGCTGATGGGCCTGATCCTCGCCGCGCTGGCGGTCGAGGTGATGGCCGACGGGCTGGGAAAACTGTTTCCGATCCTCGGCCGGATCGCGGTGCCCTGAGCGCGCACGGCGGCGTCGACTTCAGGGTTGCCGATCGACCCAGGCGACCAGTTCCGCGATCGCCGCATCGCTGGCCAGGGCCAGCGCCCGCACACCACCCGGCGCGTCCGCACTCGACGCCGGGCGCTGCGCGGTGAAGCTGCGCTGCGCCACCACGCTGTCGCCGCCGGGCGCGCTCTGCACGAGCGTGGCACGCAGCCGCACCAGCCCGACACTCTGCGTCGGCGCCTCGAAGTAGTGGCTGAATTCCTCGAGCGATACGCGCAGCGTGCGCGGCACGCGGCCCGCCGTGCGCGCCAGGCTCGCGCTCTCTTCCCGGCTGAGCACCGTGCGGCGTTCGGCCAGGGCGTCGCGCAGGCGCCTGTAGAGCAACTGGTTGGGCGCCACGCTCCAGCGCGACTGCCCGTACGGCCGCAGCTCGTTGGCGTCCGCGTAGGCCAGTCGGTACAGGATCTGCGTGCCCTCCAGCCGTGCGCTGGCATCGATCTCGGCCAGCGACAGCGTCGGGCGCGGTGTCGCATCGCCGGGGGCGGGTGCCCCGGCCGACAACACCGGGCCGAAGTCGTAGAGCATCGCGCGCGACGGCCGGTCGGGCAGCGCGCCGCATCCGGCCAGAAGAACGACGGCAGCGGCAAAGACCGCGGCGGGGAGAAAGCGTGTGGTGGGCATGGTCATCAACCTCAAGGACGTGCAGCGGCCGGTGCGGAAAAGCCCGGCTCGCCCGGGCCGGCGACGGCGCCGCCGCTGCCGAACAGCAGCGACTGCGGGTTGTCGTTGATGCCGTCGGCGGCGCGGCCGAGGCGGCGCACCGCGCCCGACGTGTCGTCGGCCACGCGGTTGATCCGCGGCAGCGTCGCCATGTTGAAGCTGTCCACCGCCTGCGACAGCGCCTTGGTGCCGTCGCCCAGCCGGTCGATCGGGCCATCGGGCGCGTTGAGCCGGTTGGCGGTGGTGTTCAGGTTGTTGGCCACGCGCGAGATGTCGCCGGCCGCGGTTTTGACGCTGCCCATCGTGTCGCGCGTGCGGTCGATCAGCGGCGGCAGCGCCGTGAGCGCCGGATTCAGGCCGGTCTTGACGGTGTTGTCGAGCTGCTTGGTCAACTGGTTGGCGCTGGCCGCGGCCTGCGCGATGTTCTCCAGCGCGTCGGCAATGCGTTTCTGGTTGGTGTCGCCCAGCACCACATTGACCCGCTTCGTCACTTCCTCGACCTGGTTGAGGATGACTTCGCCGCGGTCCTGCAGTTGCGCCAGCACCGAAGGCTTGAGCGGGATGCGCGGCGGGTTGGACTCGTCGGGCGCCAGCGCCACCTGCGACTCGCCCTTGTCGTCGATCGCGATGAAGGCCAGGCCGGTGACGCCCTGGTAGCTCAGCGTGGCGAAGCTCGACTGCGTGAGCGGCACGCGCTGATCGACGGTGATGCGCACCCGCACGTTGCCCTTGACCTTCGGATCGAAGTCGATGGCCGTGACCTTGCCCACCGCGATGCCGCGGTAGCGCACCATCGCCTGCGGCTGCAGGCCGCTCACCGCGTCGCGGGTCGAGAGTTCGTAGGTGTTGCGCACCGTGTCGTCGCGGGTGAGCCAGACCACCAGCGCGACGAGCACGGCGACCAGGCCGAGCACGAAGGCGCCGGCGGCGAGGGCATGGGCCTTGTTTTCCATGGGGTCTACCTTTCGGCCGGCGCGTTGCCGGCGGGGGTGTCGTGCAGGGCTTCCATGGCGCGTTGGCCGCGCCCGCCCAGAAAGTAGTCGTGGATGAACGGGTGCTCGTAGGCGATCACCTCGCGCGGGCGCCCCGAGACGATGACGCGCTGGTCGGCCAGTACCGCGATGCGCGTGGAGAGGTCGAACAGCGTGTCGAGGTCGTGCGTGACCATCACCACCGTCAGCCCCAGCTCGCGGTGCAGGCTGCGCAGCAGGTCGCAGAAGCTGTCGGAGGCCGCGGGGTCGAGGCCGGCGGTGGGCTCGTCGAGCAGCAGCAGCGGCGCGTCCATGATGAGCGCGCGCGCCAGGGCCACGCGCTTGATCATGCCGCCCGACAGGTCCGACGGGCTGCGGTTGGCATGCTCGGGCTTCAGGCCCACCATCTGCAGCTTGACCAGGGCCGCGTCGCGGATCAGGTCGTCGGGCAGCAGGCGCAGTTCGCGCAACGGGAAGGCGATGTTCTCGAGCACGCTGAAGGCCGAGAACAGCGCGCCGTGCTGGAACAGCATGCCGACCTTGGCCGCATCGCGGGCACCCAGCTGGCCGGGGCGCTGGCCCAGCACCGTCACCTCGCCGCGCGTCGGATGTTCGAGCCCGAGGATCTGGCGCAGCAGCACCGTCTTGCCGGTGCCCGAGCCGCCGACCAGCGACAACACCTCGCCGCGGCGGATCGACAGGTCGAGGTCGCGGTGCACCACCTGCTCGCCGTCGGGCGACTTGAAGGTCGTCCACAGCTTGCGGATGTCGACCACCACCGGCGCGTCGGCTGCGGGCACATCGATCATCGGAACCCCACGCTGCGGAACAGCACGGCGAACAGCGCGTCGACCAGGATCACCACGGTGATCGAGGTCACGACCGACGAGGTCGTGCCGCGCCCGAGGCTCTCGGTGTTGGGCTTGACCTTCATGCCGAAGTAGCAGCCCACCAGCGCGATCAGGACGCCGAACACCGCCGACTTGCCGAGCGACAGCCAGAGGTTCGACAGCGGCACCGCGCGCGGCAGCGCCTGCATGAAATAAGCGGGCGACAGGTCGAGCGTGAGGTTGGCCGCGACCATGCCGCCGGCGAGCGCCGCCATCGAGGTCCACATGCTGATGAGCGGCATCGCGATGGCCAACGCCAGCACCCGCGGCATCACCAGCCGGTAGCCGTGCGGGATGCCCATGACGCGCATGGCATCGAGTTCCTCGGTCACCCGCATCACGCCGATCTGCGCCGTGATGGCCGAGCCCGAGCGGCCGGCGACCAGCACCGCGGCCAGCACGGGCCCCAGTTCGCGGATCAGCGACAGGCCCAGGATGTTGACCATGAAAGCCTCTGCACCGAAGTTGCGCAGCTGGTTCGACATGAGGTAGGCCAGCACCACGCCGATCAACGCCCCCACCAGCGCGGTGATCGGCAGCGCCGTGGTGCCGAATTGGTAGAGCTGGCCCGACAGGTCGCGCCAGGGCGCGCGGTGCGGTGCGCGGACCAAGGTGCCGATGTCCAGCACGAGCTGGCCGATCATCCGCAGGAGGTCGCGCGCGACCGCGAGTGCGCGCGGGCCGTGGTGGGCGTAGGCCTTGAGCCGGTCGGCCAGCGTGGGGCCGGCGTCGGACGGCGCGGCGCAGGTGAACCGCGCCACGTGCTCGAGCACGGCCTTGTGCGGCGGGTCCATCTCGATGCGCTGGGGCCAGGTGCCACCCCAGTGCCGCCACAGCACCTGGGCACCGATGTGGTCCAGCTGCTCGATGGGACGAAGGTCCCAGGCGACATCGCCGTTCGGCAGCGCGTGCAGGCTGTCGGCGAGAACGGTCCAGTCCTGGCGCGACGAGAAGGCCAGGGCTGTCCACTGGCCTTCCGCCACCGCCGCGCCTTCCCCACCGCGCGCCACGCGGGGCGGTGCACGCACCGGCTCGTTCGGCGCGGCGGTGAGCGTGGCAGGCGCAGTGTTCGGCGCGGAAAGTGGCATGGAGGCGGTCTGTTCCGGGAGGCTCGTTGGTGGTGGCGCGTCATCCTAACCGGAGGGTATGACGCGCGCGTCAATGCTTGGCGCCAAAGCCCTCGGCCAGCGAGGTGCGCAGCCAGGCGACAAAGGCCGCCACCGCGCGCGGCACATGGCTCGCGTACGGGCGGATGGCATACAGCCGCTCCCCGAAGGCGCCGACCGGCGTCCACTGCGGCAGCACCTCGACCAGCTTGCCCGCGCGCAGCGCCGCCTGCGCGCTGAAGTCCGGCAGCAGCGCGATGCCCAGCCCTGCCAGGGCCGCGTCGCGCAAGGCCTCGCTGTTGTTGGCCGCCAGCGGGCCCGACACCGGCACCGTGACGCGCTGGCCGTCGCTTCCCGCACTCCCGGCGCGACCGGCGCGCCGCTCCAGGTGCCAGGTCGGCGTGTCCTGCGCGCGGGGGTAATGCAGGCAGTCGTGCGCGGCGAGCGCCGCCGGCGAATCGGGCGTGCCGCGGCGGCGCAGGTAGCCGCGGCTGGCCGCCAGCACCGAGCGCGTCGGGCACAGCACCCAGGCGACATGGGTGTCAGGCGGCGCGGCGGTGTGGCGGATCGCGAGGTCGAAGCCTTCCATTGCCAGCGAGCGGAGCCGGTCCGACAGGTCGAGCTCGATGCGCACCTCGGGGTAGGCGCGCAGGAAATCCGCCAACCGCGGCACCAGTTGCTGGCGTGCGAAGGCGACCGGTGCCGTCACCCGCACCCGCCCGCGCGGCACGCCGGCCAGGTCGCGCACGCCGGCGAAGCTGTGGGAGATCTGCTCGAAGTTCGGGCGCATCTCGTCGACCAGGCGCTGGCCGGCTTCGGTGAGCCGCACGCTGCGCGTTGTGCGCTGCACCAGCGGCACGCCCGCTGCCTGCTCCAGCTCGACGATGCGCTGGCTCATCGCCGCCTTGCTCACGCCCAGGCGCTGCGCGGCGGCCGTGTAGCTGCCCTGCTGCGCCAGCACGGTGAGGGCGTGCAGGTGGGTCCAGAGCGCTTCGATCTTTCGAGAGTCCATGACTGCATTGTTCATCAACGCGAACAATCAGTTAAGCCCAAGGCGGCTTGGCGCCACGGTGCCGCGTGCCTAAACTGCCGGTCATCCTTCCTCGCACCCGAGACACCGCATGACCATCGCCTCCATCGACCACTACATCCACGGCCGCGCCGTGGCCAACGAGTCCGGCCGCAGCCAGGACGTGACCAACCCCGCCAGCGGCAAGGTCACCGGCAAGGTCGGCCTGGCCGACAAGGCGGCGGTCAACGCCGCCGTCGCCTCGGCACAGGCCGCCTTCCCGGCCTGGGCCGACACGCCGCCGATCCGCCGCGCCCGCGTGATGTTCAAGTTCCTGCAGTTGCTCAACGAGCACAAGGACGAACTGGCGCACCTGATCACCGCCGAGCACGGCAAGGTCTTCACCGATGCGCAGGGCGAAGTCAGCCGCGGCATCGACATCGTCGAGTTCGCCTGCGGCATTCCGCAGCTGCTCAAGGGCGACTTCACCGACCAGGTCAGCACCGGCATCGACAACTGGACGCTGCGCCAGCCGCTCGGCGTGGTGGCCGGCATCACGCCGTTCAACTTTCCGGTGATGGTGCCGATGTGGATGTTCCCGGTGGCCATCGCGGCCGGCAACACCTTCGTGCTGAAGCCGAGCCCGACCGACCCGAGCGCCTCGCTGATGATGGCCGAGCTGCTGAAGAAGGCCGGCCTGCCCGACGGCGTGTTCAACGTGGTGCAGGGCGACAAGGTCGCGGTCGATGCGTTGCTCGAGCACCCCGACGTCAAGGCCGTGAGCTTCGTCGGCTCCACACCGATCGCCAACTACATCTACGAAACCGGCGCCCGCCACGGCAAGCGCGTGCAGGCCCTGGGCGGCGCGAAGAACCACATGGTCGTGATGCCCGACGCCGACATCGACCAGGCGGTCGACGCGCTGATCGGCGCCGGCTACGGCTCGGCTGGCGAGCGCTGCATGGCAATCTCGGTGGCGGTGCTGGTGGGCGACGTGGCCGACCGCCTGCTGCCCAAGCTGATCGAGCGCACCAAGACGCTGAAGGTGCTCGACGGCGAGAACCTCGACGCCGAGATGGGCCCGATCGTCACGCGCGCTGCGCATGAACGCATCACCGGCTACATCGACCTGGGCGTGACCGAAGGCGCCAAGCTGCTGGTGGATGGCCGAAAGTTCGACGGTGCCAAGGCCGGCACCGGTTGCGACGACGGCTATTGGATGGGTGGCACGCTGTTCGACCACGTCACGCCCGAAATGCGCATCTACAAGGAAGAGATCTTCGGCCCGGTGCTGGGCTGCGTGCGCGTGGCCGACCTGAAGGACGCGGTGGACCTGATCAACGCGCACGAGTTCGGCAACGGCGTCTCGTGCTTCACCCGCGACGGCAACGTGGCGCGCGAATTCGGCCGCCGCATCCAGGTCGGCATGGTCGGCATCAACGTGCCGATCCCGGTGCCGATGGCCTGGCATGGCTTCGGCGGCTGGAAGCGCTCGCTGTTCGGCGACATGCATGCGTATGGCGAAGAAGGCGTGCGCTTCTATACCAAGCAGAAGTCGATCATGCAGCGCTGGCCGGAGAGCATCGGCAAGGGTGCCGAGTTCGTGATGCCGACGGCCAAGTAACTCGACTGCTTCCATGAAAAACGCCGCGGGCCTTTGTTGGCTCGCGGCGTTTTTCTTTTGAAGCCTCGCCCCGTCAAACCGAGTTCAAGCGCCCGTCACATGCACACCCGGCCGCAGCCCCGCGTTCCATTGGCCCCCGATGGCTCGTTCGATCTGCGCCGCCAGTTGCAGCAGCAGCCCGTCGTTGGCCTGACGCGCCTGCGCCTGGATGCCCAGCGGCAGACCGTTCTCCTGCGCAGCCAACGGTAACGAGATGCCCGGCATGCCGCACAGGTTGGCGAGCGGCGTGTACGCGAAGTTCTGCCACAGGTTGGCGAACCAGTCGTAGACCGAAGGCGTGTCGCTGGTGGTGAGGTACTCCGGCGTGCCGACCTTGACCGTGGGCAGCGCGGTCACCGGCGTGAGGATGATGTCCCAGTCCTCGAAGAAATTGCCGAAGGCGCGCGAGGTGGTGTTGAACACCGCCTGCATCTTCGAGCGCTCGCCGTAGGTGGTGTTCAGGCCCGCTTCCCAGATCTTGATGTTGATCGGCTCCAGCAGTTCGGCCGGCGGGCGCTCGTGGCCCAGGCGTGCGATTTGGCCGGCAATGACCTGCGCGAAGTTGCTGATGTAGCAGGTGGTCTGCGCGGCGAAGGCGGTCTGGAAGTCGACCTTCGGCAGCGCCCATTCCACGTGGTGGCCCAGGCCTTCGAGGAAGCGGCCGACGCGCTCCAGCTCGGCCACGAAATGCGGCGTGGCGCGGTAGTCGCCCCACGCGTGCGACAGCGCGATGCGCAGGCGACCCGGGTCCTTCTGGATCAGTTCGCTGTACGGCTCGGCCGGCGCCCAGAAGGGCATGAACTCGCCGGGTGCGCCGCCTCGGCACTGGTCGACGAAGGCCGCCGTGTCGCGCACCGTGCGGCTGTGACAGCCCTGGATCGACACCAGGCCCGAGAGGTCCGACAGGTTCGGCGCCAGCGAGAAGACGCCGCGCGAGACCTTCAGGCCGATGTTGCCGTTGGCGCCAGCCGGGATGCGGATCGAGCCGCCACCGTCGGTGGCATGCGACATCGGCAGCACGCCAGCGGCCACGATGGCGCCGGTGCCGGCCGAAGAGCCGTAGGTGGTGTAGGCCGTGTCCCAGGGGTTGCGCGTGACGTAGAGCGAGTTTTCTGCCGAGCTGCACACGCCGAACTCGGGCGTGGTGGTGCGGCCCATGATGTTCAGGCCCGCCTGGCGGATCTTGCCGGTGAGGAAGCTGTCTTCGGTCGGGCGGTGGCCCTGCATCAGCAGCGAGCCGAATTCCTGCAGGCGGCCCTTGAGCGTCGGGCCCAGGTCCTTCATCAGGTAGGGCACGCCGGCGAAGGTGCCGCCGGTGTTCGTGCCATTGCTCACCGGGTCGGCCACGGCGTCGTCGAACACCTCGACCACCGCATCGAGCGGGCCGTTGACCTTGTCGATGGCCGCCTTCGCCTGCGCCGCCAGCTCGGCCGGGCTGACGTCGCCCTTGCGCACCCGCTCGGCCAGTGCCACCGCATCGTGGTCCGCCCATTCGGACCAGCTCATTGCCATCGTCATATCAATTTCCGTTTCTCTTCTCTTCAATGAATGCGGCGCCTGGTGCGCCGCGATAGTGCCTTGCAAGTATCCGGCCACTCAGCCGCCTTCGTGCGCCGCCACCAGGCAGTCCTGGAACAACTGCGCCGCACGCGACGGCGCCGGCGAACGCCGCAGCACGCTGACGAAGCGGCAGGCATAACGAAAGCGCTTGGGCGCCACCGCCTGCATCAGCCCTTCCTGCTCGAAGCCCTTGGCATAGTGGTCGGGCAGGAAGCCCAGGTACTGGCCGGACAGCACCAGCATCGCGATCGCCTCCTGGTCGAAGCCGGTGGCCTTGCGCACCAGCCGGGCGCGGTGGCTCAACTCCATGTTGGGCGAGTGGAAACCCAGGCCGGCGAAGGCATGGGCGCGCAACTTCTCCCAGGTCAGGCCGGCATGCGCCACGCCGAACAGCGGGTGGCGCGCGCCGCAATACAGCAGCATCGTCTCGCCGAACAGGTCGGCATAGGCCAGCGTCTTCGAGCTGCGATGCGCCGGGATGATGCCGACCTGGAAAGGGCCATCGATCACGCCGCGCTCGATGGCGTTGATGGAGCCGACGTGGATGTTGAGCCGCACCTCGGGCGCCCGCATGGCGAAGCGCGCGATGGCGTCGCCGACGCGCGCCTGCGGATTGCTCGCGGTCTTGTCGAACACCGCCACGTCGAGCTGCCCGCCCATGCGGTGGTGGATGTCGTCGATGCTGCTGCGGAAGGCCTCGACAGAGGCCAGCAGGCGCAGCGTCTCGTCGTACACGCGCTGCCCTTCGGGCGTGAGCGCGAAGCCGGCCCGCCCGCGCCGGCACAGCACCAGGCCCATGCGCGTCTCCAGGTCCTTGACGTGGCGGCTCACGGTGGACGTGCCGATGTTCAGCTCCAGCTCGGCCGCCGCCATGCCACCGCATTCGACGACGCTCTTGAACACCTTGAGCAGGCGCAGGTCCATGTCGCTCAGCTGGCCGAGCAATGCGCGTGATTTTTCGTTGGGGTTGTGGGGAGGATTTACTTGCATGAATGCTCAAGTGAACTTCGACATTGCGCCATTTTCACGAATAAGCGCGCGCTCAACAATTCGTTCACTTCCCCCACCACGCCGTCCGCGGCACCGTCCATGACCACCTCGACCGCCCCGACGCCACCTGCCGCCACCCGCACCGACGCCGCCTGGCTCGATGCGCACTGGATGCCCTTCACCGGCAACCGCAACTTCAAGGCCGATCCGCGCATGGTGGTGGAAGCCAAGGGCGCGTACTTCACCGACGACAGCGGCCGCAAGGTGTTCGACGGACTGTCGGGCCTGTGGTGCACCGGGCTCGGCCACGGCCGCCCGGAGATCACCGAGGCAGTGAGCCGCCAGATCGCCAAGCTCGACTACGCGCCGGCCTTCCAGTTCGGCCATCCGGCCTCTTTCGAGCTGGCCAACAAGCTGAAGGAACTGACGCCCGCCGGCCTGGACCACGTCTTCTTCACCGGCTCGGGCTCCGAAGCCGCCGACACCTCGCTCAAGATGGCCCGCGCCTACTGGCGTGCCAAGGGCCAGGCGAGCAAGACGCGGCTGATCGGCCGCGAGAAGGGCTACCACGGCGTGAACTTCGGCGGCATCTCGGTCGGCGGCATCGGCGGCAACCGCAAGCTGTTCGGCCAGGCGGTGGAAGCCGACCATCTGCCGCACACCGTGCTGCCCGGCAACACCTTCGTGCGCGGCATGCCGACCGAAGGCGCGCACCTGGCCGACCGGCTGCTCGACCTCATCGCGCTGCACGATGCGTCGAACATCGCCGCCGTCATCGTCGAGCCGATGTCCGGCTCGGCCGGCGTGATCGTGCCGCCCGCGGGCTACCTGCAGCGCCTGCGCGACATCTGCACCGCGAACAACATCCTGCTGATCTTCGACGAGGTCATCACCGGCTTCGGCCGCATGGGCGCACTCACCGGCGCCGACGCCTTCGGCGTGACGCCGGACATCATGAACGTCGCCAAGCAGGTGACCAACGGCGCGCAGCCGCTGGGCGCCGTGATCGCCAGCAAGGAGATCTACGACACCTTCATGGCCGCCGGCGGCCCGGACTACCTGGTCGAGTTCCCGCACGGCTACACCTACTCGGCCCACCCGGTGGCCTGCGCCGCCGGCATCGCGGCGCTCGACGTGCTGACGAGCGAAGACATGGTCGGTCGCGTGCGCGCGCTGGCGCCGCACTTCGAGAACGCGGTGCACAGCCTGAAGGGCAGCCAGCACGTCACCGACATCCGCAACTTCGGCCTGGCCGCGGGCATCACGCTGGCACCGGTGCCCGGCGAGCCGGCCAAGCGCCCCTACGAGGTGGCCATGGCGTGCTGGAAGAAGGGCTTCTACGTGCGCTACGGCGGCGACACGATCCAGCTCGCACCGCCCTTCATCGCGGAGAAGGCCGAGATCGACCGCATGATCAACGCCCTGGGCGACGCGCTCGCCGAGGTGGCCTGAGAACGTGTGAACGACCGACCCGTGACGTAAGCATCGCGCCAGCGATTGCCGCCTAAACTGCCAAGCCCGAGGCCCGGATACACCGGCCCGGGCTTTTTGTTTGTTCAGTTTGGAGACAACGCGTTGAGCGACACCACATTCGACTACATCGTCATCGGCGGCGGCACGGCCGGCGCGCTGATGTGCAACCGGCTCTCGGCGGACAAGCGCAAGCGCGTGCTGCTGATCGAGGCCGGCCGCCGCGACGACTACCACTGGATCCACATCCCGGTCGGCTACCTCTACTGCATCGGCAACCCGCGCACCGACTGGCTCTACAGCACCGAACCCGACCCGGGCCTGAACGGCCGCACGCTGCGCTACCCGCGCGGCAAGACGCTGGGCGGCAGTTCCAGCATCAACGGGATGATCTACATGCGCGGCCAGGCGCGCGACTACGACCAGTGGGCACAGCTCACCGGCGACGACGCCTGGAAATGGGAGCACGTGCTGCCCGCCTTCAAGCAGCATGAAGACCACTACCTCGGCGCCGACGCGATGCACGGCGCCGGCGGCGAATGGCGGGTGGAAAAGCAGCGCCTGCGCTGGGACATCCTCGATGCCTTCGCGCAGGCCGCGCAGGAAGCCGGCATTCCGCATTCCACCGACTTCAACCGCGGCAGCAACGAAGGCGTGGGCTACTTCCAGGTCAACCAGAAGAACGGCTGGCGCTGGAACACGGCCAAGGCCTTCCTGCGGCCGGTCTGCTACGGCCGCCCCAACTTCGAGATGTGGACCGGCGCGCAGGTGACGAAGCTGATCGTCGAGACGCAGCCCGACGGCTCGCAGCGCTGCACCGGCGCGCACGTGTGGGACGGCCAGGAGATGGTGACGGCTCACGCCACCGCCGAGGTGCTGCTGTGCGCCGGCAGCATCGGCTCGCCGCAGACGCTACAGCTCTCGGGCATCGGCCCGGCCGACCTGCTGCGCGAACGCGGCATCGACGTGGTGGCCGACCTGCCCGGCGTGGGCGCGAACCTGCAGGACCACCTGCAGATCCGCGCCGTGTTCAAGATCGACGGCGCGCCGACGCTCAACGTGCTGGCCTCCTCGATGATGGGCAAGGCGAAGATCGGGCTCGAATACCTGATGAAGCGCAGCGGGCCGATGAGCATGGCGCCGTCGCAGCTCGGCGCCTTCACGC
Source organism: Variovorax sucrosi (assembly GCF_051216635.1). Taxonomy (NCBI): domain Bacteria; kingdom Pseudomonadati; phylum Pseudomonadota; class Betaproteobacteria; order Burkholderiales; family Comamonadaceae; genus Variovorax; species Variovorax sucrosi. The sequence goes on from NZ_JBPJZU010000014.1 coordinate 25,849, forward strand.
GCAGTTCGCCCGACCATGAGTGGCCGAACCTCGAATACCACGTGCAGCCGCTGTCGCTCGACGCCTTCGGCGAGCCGCTGCACGCCTTTCCGGCCTTCACCGCGAGCGTGTGCAACCTGAACCCGACGAGCCGAGGCTCGGTGCGCATCAAGAGCGCACGCTTCGGAGATGCGCCCGCCATCGCACCCAACTACCTGAGCACCGACGAAGACCGCAAGGTCGCTGCCGACTCGCTGCGCGTCACGCGCCGCATCGCAGCGCAGCCCGCGCTCGCGAAGTACAAGCCGGAGGAATGGAAACCGGGGCCGCAGTACGAGAGCGACGACGACCTGGCGCGCCTGGCCGGTGACATCGCGACCACCATCTTCCATCCGGTGGGCACCACGAAGATGGGCGCCGACAGCGACCCGATGGCGGTGCTGGATTCGCGCTTGCGGGTGCGGGATGGGCGTGGCGGGTTGATTGCGGGGCTGCGGGTGGTGGATGCGGGGGCGATGCCGACGATCACGAGTGGGAATACGAACAGCCCGACGTTGATGATGGCGGAGAAGGCGGCGGGGTGGGTGCTCGGACGCTAGTCGCAGTAGGCGCTATGGAGAGCGCCCGGCAGGCGGTGCGGGCGCGACGATTGCGCTCGCTGGAAATGCACAACGATCGCGTCCACCCCGCACTTAACGCTCGATCGTCTTATTCCACCGCGCATTCCAGGCCGGCCGATTCGCATTGATGCTGTCCCAATCCACCGTGATCGCTGTCTTCATGTAGCCGTTGATCGCCGCCACCTGGGCAACGCCCTCACCCATGACCGGTGCCTTGGGGTTGGTCGGGATCTGGCTGCCGTACTGCAGCACGTTCGCTTGCGCCAGCGGCGACAGCAGGAACTCGGTCAGCTTCTGCGCCAGCTCGGGCTCGCTGTTGTTGGCGATCACGCACTGGCCGACGATCAGCACCACCGAGCCCTCCTTCGGGTTCGCGTATTCGACCGGGATGCCCTTGGTCTTCATGGCCGCCACGGCCGTCGGGGTCAGCGGAAAGATCGCCGCCTCGTTGGTCTGGACCATCTCGGAGAGCTTGGCCGAGCTCGGGATGTACTCCAGCACGTTCGGGCCGATGGTCGTCGGCCAGGCCTTGAAGCCGGGCTCGACGTTCTTCTCGTTGCCGCCCTGGATGCGGTTGAACATCAGGAAACCATGCAGGCCGAAGGACGACGCCGAGGCCGACTGGAACACCACCTTGCCCTTGTACTTCGGGTCGGCGAGGTCCATCCACGAGGTCGGCGCGGCCCAACCCTTTTCCTTGAACATCTTCGCGTTGTAGGCCAGGCCGGTCATGCCCAGGCTCACGCCGCTGGCCATGTCGCCCTTGAAGCGCGCGGCCGGGTAGATCTCGTTGAGCGCGGCGCTCGGGCGCTGCTTCTCGCACAGGCCCATGCCGATGGCGCGCGCCATGATGCCGTCGTCGAGGAACATCACATGCATCTGCGGACGGTCCTTGTTGGCCTGCGCCTTGGCCAGGATGTCGGACGAGGTGCCGGGCACGACCACCACCTTGACGTTGTTGGCCTTCTCGAAGGCCGGGAAGACGTACTGCGTGTACGCCTTCTCGAAGGTGCCGCCGTTCATGCCGATGTAGATCGTCTTGGTCTGCGCGCCGGCCGTGCCGCTGGCGGCCAGGGCGGCGGCAGCCGCCGCGGTGAAGACGGTGCGGCGCAGGGCCGCGGTCCGGGGGGCGATGCGGTAGGTAGACATGGCTTTCCTTTCGGTGGGTGAAGGGGATGCGGAGAGAGAACGGTTCAGTGCGCGAGCGCTGGCTCGGCAACGGGTGCGTTGGCGAAACGGCCGATGCCGAAGGCGTCGATGGGCGTCGTGCTGCGGCCATCGCTCACCAGTTCCGCCAGCACCTCGCCCACGGCGGGCCCGACCTGGAAGCCGGCGCCGGCAAAGCCGAAGCCGTGGAACAGCCCGGTCGTGGTGCGGCTCGGGCCGATCACCGGCTGGCGGTCGGGCAGGTAGCCTTCGGTGCCGCTCCAGGTGCGGATGAAATGGGCGTGGCGCAGCACCGGCAGCAGTTCGATCGCCTGCGCGGCGAGCGCGGCCATCGAGGCGCGGTCGGACCGTGCGCGGTCGGCATCGAGCGCACGGCCCGGCCCGCCGCCCAGCACCAGGTTGCCGCGCGCGACCTGCCGGCAGTACACGCTGCCGCCTTCCACGCCCAGGCTCCAGTCCATGAAGAAGGGCAGCGGTTCGGTGACTGCCATGGCCGGGTGACCGGAGTGCATGGGCACCGTGTCGCCAAACTGTTCGGCGATGGTGTTGGCCCAGGCGCCGGCGCAGTTGAGCAGCACCTGCGACTTCACCGCCAGCGTGTTGCCCGCGCGCAGATGGAAGAACTGGCCGTCGTGCGCGATCTCGTCGACGCGGGTGCGCTCGTGAATGTCGGCGCCGGCGCGGCGGGCCGCGAGGGCGAAGGCGGGCGACACCAGGCGCGGATTGGCCTGGCCGTCTTCCATGCAGAGCGAACCACCGACGGCCTTGCCGCCGAGCCACGGGCACTGTTCGCGCAGCCGCGCGCCCGAGAGGATGTCGATCCCGAGATCGAAGTCGCGTGCCTTGTCGCGGTAGATCTCGAGTGCGGCGAGGTCGTCCTCGCTGCGGGCGATCTTGAAGTGGCCCGAGCGGATGTACTCGCCATCGGTGCCGAGCAGTTCGGGCAGGCGCCCCCAGATGCCGTGCGCGCGCTGCGCCAGCGGCAACTGGCTAATCGGCCGACCCTGGCGGCGCACGCCGCCGTAGTTCACGCCGCTGGAGCGCGAGCCGCACAGGTCTCGCTCCAATAGCACTACGCGCAGCCCCATCCGGCGCAGGGCCAGTGCGGCCGAGCTGCCGACGATGCCGCCACCGACGATGGCGACGTCGGTGCTGATCCGTTGCGTCATGCCGCCACCTCTTTGTGCGCAGGGCTCGGCGCATGCACCAGATGGATCGGGATCGGCTTGATCGGTGCCTGCCCACGGAAGCGGCCGACCTGCGCCACCGGCTGTCCCGTGGCGTGCGCGAGGATTTCCGCCGCCGCAACGCCGCACATGCGGCCCTGGCAACGGCCCATGCCGACGCGCGTCAAGGCCTTGAGGCGGTTCATCTCGTCGGCCCCGCTGTCGGCGATGGTGCGGCGCAGCTCCCCGGCCGTGACGTTCTCGCAGCGGCAGACGACGAGTTCGTCGGGCGCGTGCGCGGCCCACTCGGTGGGAAAGGGAAAGGCGCGTTCGAGACCCGCACGGAAGCCGGCCAGCTTGGCGAGTTGCTGCTGCAACACGCCCGCGCGCTGCGTGTCGATGGCGACGCCACGGTCGGTCAGCAGCGTCAGCGCCGCCAACTCGCCGGCCCACTCGGCCGCATCGGCACCCATGATCCCGGCGCCATCGCCCGCGAGGTACACGCCCGGCACGCTGGAGCGCCCGGCCGCATCGCGCTCGGGCAGGTGCGCACGGTGCATCGGCGCGAAGGCGAAGCGGCAGCCGAGCAGATCGGCCAGTTGGGTTTCGGAGCGCAGCGCGTAGCCGAAGCCGACGGCGTCGCAGTCGATCGTGTGCTCGCCATCGTCTTTGGCCCAGACGACCGAACGCACGCGCTCGTCGCCCTGCATGCGGACCAGCCGCACGCCGCTGTGCAGCGCGACACCGTGCGCGCGCAGCCAGGCGACGTAGTACACACCCTTCGCCAACACCGCAGGCTGCCGCAGCATCGCGGGCACGGCCGCAAGCTGATCGGCGAAATGCGCCGTGTCCAGCAACGCTGCCACCTCGACGCCCGCCTTCGCATACTGGTACGCGACCAGATAGAGCAGCGGCCCGGTGCCCGCGAGCACCACGCGCGACCCGATGGCACAGCCCTGGAACTTGAGCGCCACCTGCGCGCCGCCGAGCGTGTACACGCCAGGCAGCGTCCAGCCCGGCACCGGCAGCACGCGGTCGGTGGCGCCGGTGGCGACGATGAGCTGCCGGTACGGCACCGTGCGCGTGGTCTGCGTCGGGCCGTGCAGCACGTCGAGCTGGTGGTCCTGCACGTTCCACACGAGGCTGTCGGGGCGATGGTCGATGCGGTCCTGCACACCGTCGATGGCCGCATGCACGGCGGTGGCACGGGCGGCCTCGGTGCCGTAGAGCGTCTTGGGCGTGCGCTTGAAATGCGCGGGCGGGCGGCGGTAGATCTGGCCACCGGCGCGCGCGGCCTCGTCGATCAGCACCGGCCGCAGACCGTGCGCCGCGAGCGTCTGCGCGGCGCGGATGCCGGCCGGGCCGGCGCCGACGATCACGGGTTGCAACGCCGTCGTCATGCGGGCGCTCCACCGCTCACGCCGCTCACGTCACTCAGTAAAGCCATGCCGGGCGCGATGAAGGTCGAGCAGGCGCGCAGCCGGGCGCCATCGACGGTGGCGATCCAGCAGTCCTGGCAGGCGCCCATCAGGCAGAAGCCGGCACGCGGTTCGCCGCTGAATTCGTTGCGGCGCAGCTGCGCGCTTTGCGTGAGCACGGCGGTCAGCACCGTGTCGCCTTCCAGCGCCTGCGCGGACCGGCCGTCGAGCGTGAACGACACCGCCGCGCGCTGCGTCTCGGCGACGCGGCGCAGCAGCGGTTGGACGGTGACGACGCTCATCGGTGCCCGCCCACCAGCACGCGGTCAAGGCCATAGAGCCGATCGAGCACGATCATCGCCACGGCCGTGACCGCCACCATCAACGCCGACACCGCCGCCATCAGCGGGTCGATCGACTCGGTCGCGTACATGTACATGCGCACCGGCAGCGTCACCGTGCTCGGCGAGGTGACGAAGATCGACATCGTCACTTCGTCGAAGCTGTTGATGAAGGCCAGCAACCAGCCGCCCGTAACGCCCGGCAGGATCATCGGCAGCGTGATGCGCTTGAACACGGTCGCCTGGCTCGCGCCCAGCGACAGCGCGGCCTGCTCGGCGCTGCGGTCGAAGCCGACCAGCGCGGCCACCACCAGGCGCAACGTGTAGGGCGTGACGATCAGCGCGTGCGCGAAGATCAGGAAGCCGAAGCTGCCCGTGCCGCCCACCAGCGCGAACATCCGCAGCAGCGCGACACCCAGCACCAGGTGCGGAATGATCAGCGGCGACAGGAACAGCGCGTTGAGGAAGTCACGCCCCGGAAAGGCGTAGCGCGTGATCGCCATGCCCGCCGGCACCGCGAGCAGTGTCGCGATGGTGGCCGAGGCGAGCGCCAGCCACAGGCTGTTCCAGAAGGACTGCATGAAGTCCGAATGCTCGAACACCGCGCGGAACCAGCGCAGCGAGAACTCGGTGGTGGGCAGCGTGAGCGTGTTCTCGGGCGTGAAGGCCACCACGCAGACGACCACCAGGGGCGCCAGCATGAAGGCGATGACGAGCGCGTTGAACGCGAGGGCGAGGGGGCCGTTCTTGGTCATGAGGCCTCCCGCCGGGCCGCCCCAAGGGAGGCCTGCGCCCCCTTGGGGGGCAGCGAATACACGAAGTGAAGGAGCGTGGGGGTCATGGTTCAGCCCAACGACTTCTTGTAGCGGCCTTCGACGAGCCGGTTGTAGCTCAGCATCACCAGGAGGTTCGCAACGAGGAGCACCAGCGCGACGGCGGCACCGAGCGGCCAGTTCAGCTCGTGCAGGTACTCGTCGTACACCACCGTGGCGACCATCTTCAGGCGCCGGCCGCCGAGCAGGCCCGGAATCGCGAAGGAGCTCGCCGCGAGGCCGAAGACGATCAGGCTGCCCGACAGGATGCCGGGCATGACCTGCGGCAGCACGATGCGCCGCAGCGTGGTGAAGGGCGTGGCGCCGAGCGACAGGGCCGCGTTCTCGACGCCACCGTCGAGCTTCTGCAGCGAGGTCCACACCGGGATCACCATGAAGGGCAGCATCACGTGCACCAGCGCGATGACGATGGCCGTCTCGGTGTAGAGGATCTTGACCGGACCGAGGCCGAAGACGCCGAGCAGCCCGTTCACCAGGCCCTCGGGGCCGAGCAGCATGCTCCAGCCGAAAGCGCGCACCACCACCGACACCAGCAGCGGCGCGAGCACCACCAGCAGCAGGATCGAGCGCCACGGGTTGCGCATGCGGCTCAGCACATAGGCCTCGGGCGTGCCGATCAGCACGCAGATCAGTGCGACCAGCGCCGAGATCCAGAAGGTGCGCCAGAAGATGCCGTAGTAGTAGGAGTCGGTGAACAGGTGGGTGTAGTGCTCGAGCGTGAACTCGCCGCTCTTCACGCCCAGCGCCGGGTCGTAGACATTGAACGACAGCACCGCGGTGAGCAGCAGCGGCACCAGCAGCAGCACAGTGAAGAGCACCAGCGCCGGGGCCGAGAGCCACCAGGGCGTGGACTTTCGGGTGAGCGCGCTCATAGGGCGGCCGCCTCCGCCGCGACGGATTCGTCGGCTGGCAGCAGGCGCGTGCAGTGGTCGGGCCAGTCGATGCCGGCGGCCTGGCCTTCGTCGAGCGCATCGCGGCCGTCGTTGGGGCTCAGCACCATCAGATCGCCGACGACGGTGCCCACGCGGTAGAGCCACTGGCTGCCGAGGAAGAAGCGCTCGCCCACCACGCCCTGGAGCCGGCCGCTGCCCGCGGCGACGAGTTGCGCCTTCTCGGGCCGCACGCTCAGCAGCACGGCGGCACCGGGGCGGAAGCCCGCGTCGTCCACCTCGACGGCGAGCGGACCGATCTCGACGCGCGTGCGGGTGCCGACCGAGACCACGCGGCCTTCCAGCAGGTTCGCCTTGCCGACGAAGGTCGAGATGAATCGGGTGCGCGGGTGCTCGTACACGCGGTGCGGATGGTCGATCTGCGTGGCGCGGCCGCCTTCCATCACCACCACCCGGTCGCTGATGGACATCGCCTCGCTCTGGTCGTGCGTGACCATGATGGTGGTGGTGCCGACCTTGCGCTGGATCTGCCGCAGCTCGAACTGCATCTCCTCGCGCAGCTTGGCGTCGAGGTTGGACAGCGGCTCGTCGAGCAGCAGCACCGGCGGCTCGATCACCAGGGCGCGGGCCAGGGCGACGCGCTGACGCTGGCCGCCAGAGAGTTCGCGCGGGTACTTCTTGGCGTGCACCTCGAGGTGGACCAGCGCCAGGGCCTGCGCGACGCGCTCCTGCCGCTCGGCCTTGGGCATCTTGCGCATTTCGAGGCCGAAACTCACGTTGTCGGCCACCGTCATGTGGGGGAACAGCGCGTAGGTCTGGAACACGATGCCCAGCCCGCGTGTGTTGGCCTTGGCGGTGGTGATGTCCTTGCCGTCGAGTTCGATGCGGCCGCTGCTCACGGCCTCGAAGCCCGCGATCATCTGCAGCGTGGTCGTCTTGCCGCAGCCCGAGGGGCCGAGCAGCGAGACGAACTCGCCCTTCTCCACGGTGAGGTTCATGGCCTGCACGGCGCAGGTCGTGCCGTAGAACTTGGTCACGCCGGTGAGTTGAAGAAATGACATGGACGGCCTTTCATCGATCGGGGAGCCACCGCAGGTATGAATCCCCGTGGCGTTCGAACCAATCTATTGCAATAACCGAACCAGAATGCTCGTGGTATTCCATTAATCGGAAGTTATCTCTGTTTTATTCCGTTCATTGGAATGTTTGCGATAAACTGGAGTCAAGAGATTCCGCAGGACCCGCCCATGACGACCACTTCCACCACCACCGGGGGCGTGCCCCGCGCCTTCCTGGTGATCCGCGCGCTGGCCGAATTGCAGGCCGAGGGCGGCCGCGTGACCCAGATCGCACGCAATGTGGGCCTGACGCAGGCCACCACGCACCGTTTGCTGCAATCGCTGGTCACCGAGGGCGTGGTGGAGCAGGACGAGCGCAGCAAGCTCTACCGGCTCAGCATCGACTTCTTCGCGTTGGCGGCAAAGGCTGGCGAAGGCGGCGGGTTGCGCGCCCTGTGCCGGCCCGCCCTGCTGCGCCTGAGCGCCAGCCTGGGCGACAGCATCTTCCTGCTGGTGCGCAGCGGTTTCGACGCCGTCTGCCTCGACCGCAGCGAAGGCCCCTTCCCCATCCGCTCCTTCTCCGGCGACATCGGCGGGCGCATCGCGCTGGGTGTGGGCCAGGGTGCGCTGGCGATCCTCGCCTTCCTGCCGGAGGCCGAGCGCGAGGAGGTCATCCGCTTCAACCTGTCGCGGGTGCGCGAGTACGGCGTGTACGACGAGGTCTACCTGCGCACCGAGATCGAGAAGGTGCGCCAGCAGGGCTACGCCGGCCGCAACACCGGGCTGCTCGAAGGCATGGCCGGCGTGGCGGTGCCGATCTGCGACCGCGAAGGCCGCGCCGTGGCCGCGCTGAGCGTGGGCACCATCGCCGACCGGCTGAACGCCGACCGCATGCCCACGGTGGTCGATCTGCTCAAGCGCGAGGCGGCCGCCATCGGCCCGCGCATCAACCCCTTCGATGCGACCCTGCGCCGCCCGACGCAGAGCCTGGCGAGCTCGCCGGCCGCGCAGAAGATCGAGCTGCCGCAGGTGGATTGATCGCCGCTGCGTCGGCCTGCGCCTCGCCGACGATCCAGTCGCGGAATGCCAGCAGCAGCGGCACCTGCGCGCGCGACTCGGGGTAGACCAGGTAATAGGCGTCCGCGCTGGTCAGCGCCTGGGGGAACAGCACGGTCAGCGCGCCGGCGGCGATCTCCGCCTCGACCAGAAAGCTCGGCAACAGCGCCGCGCCGAGGCCCGACACCGCCGCCTGCGCGATCATCGCGAACTGCTCGAAACGCGGGCCGCGCAGCGCCGGCGCGCCGGCCACGCCGACCTGCTCGAACCATTCCGCCCACTGCGTCGGCCGGGTGCTCTGCTGCAGCAGCACCACCGCCGCCAGGTCTTCCGGGCGGCCGATCGCATGGCGCTCCGCAAAGGCCGGGCTGCAAACCGGCACCACCGCCTCGTGCATCAGGTAGACACAGGCGGCGCCGGCCCAGTGCGGCGCGCCGAAGTGGATGGCGGCGTCGAAGGGCTCTTGCGCGAAGTCGAAGGGCTCGGAGCGGGCGGCGAAATTCACCGTGACCTCCGGGTGCCGCGCCACGAAACCGCCCAGCCGCGGGATCAGCCAGCGCGTGCCCAGCGTGGGCAGCACCGCCAGGTTGAGCAGCCCGCCGCCGGCCGACGCCATCACCTTCTGGCTGGCACCCGAGAGCTGCTGCAGCACCGCGCGCACATCGGCCGCATAGACGCGGCCGATGTCGGTGAGCACGATGCGCTGGCGCACCCGGTGGAACAGCGCGATGCCCAGCTGCTGCTCCAGCTGGCGGATCTGCCGCGACACCGCGCTCTGCGTGAGGTGCAGCTCGTCCGCCGCGCGCGAGATGCTGTGGTGCCGCGCCGCCGCTTCGAAGGCGAGCAGGTCGGCGACCGGCGGGAGGAAGGACTTCTTGAACATCGTCATTCGGAGGGGGAATGAAGCGCTGACTCGATCGACGCCTTCTTACATGTGAGACACGGTATTCTGCCGACTTCATTCTCCCTCGGCATCAACTCGTTCCGCATTTTCGCTATGCAAGCCGGTCGCGCTGGCGGACAGTGTCGCCATCGCTTTCCCCAGCCGGACCCCCGCCATGCCCAACGCTTCCACCCCCTCCTCCCTGCCGACCGAAGTCGGCGAACTGCTGCAACGCCTCGGCGTGCCGCGAGCCGCCCACACCGGCGGCGCGCTGGCGGTGCGTTCGCCCGTCACGGGCGAACAGATCGCGGCTGTGGCCGAGACCTCCACCGCCCAGGCCGCCGAGGCCATCGGCCGTGCCCATGCCGCCTACCTGAAATGGCGCAACGTGCCGGCACCCCGCCGCGGCGAACTGGTGCGCCTGCTCGGTGAGGAGCTGCGCCTGCACAAGGCCGACCTCGGCCGGCTGGTGACGCTCGAAGTCGGCAAGGTGCCGTCGGAAGGCGCCGGCGAGGTGCAGGAAATGATCGACATCTGCGACTTCGCCGTGGGCCTGTCGCGCCAGCTCTACGGCCTGACCATCGCCACCGAACGCGCCGAGCACCGGATGATGGAAACCTGGCATCCGCTGGGCGTGGTCGGCGTGATTTCCGCCTTCAACTTCCCGGTGGCGGTGTGGTCGTGGAACGCGGCGCTGGCGTTGGTCTGCGGCGATTCGGTGGTGTGGAAGCCGTCCGAGAAGACGCCGCTGACCGCGCTCGCCACGCATGCCATCGCCCAGCGCGCCATCGCCCGCTTCGGCTCGGACGCGCCCGACGGCCTGCTCGAACTGCTGATCGGCCAACGCGACATCGGCGAGGTGCTGGTCGACGACCACCGCGTGCCGGTGCTGTCGGCCACCGGCTCGACCGCCATGGGCCGCCAGGTGGCGCCGAAGCTGGCTGCGCGCTTCGCCCGCGCCATCCTCGAGCTGGGCGGCAACAACGCGGCCATCGTGTCGCCGTCGGCCGACCTCGACCTCGCGCTGCGCGGCATCGCCTTCGCCGCCATGGGCACGGCCGGCCAGCGCTGCACCACGCTGCGCCGCCTGTTCGTGCACGACAGCGTGTACGACGCGCTGGTGCCCAAGCTGGCCAAGGTCTACGGCAACGTGCAGGTCGGTGATCCGCGCGAGGCCGGCACGCTGGTCGGCCCGCTGATCGACCGCGCCGCCTTCGACGGCATGCAGAAGGCGCTGGGTGAAAGCCGCGAGATCGGCGCGACCGTGCATGGCGGCCAGCGCGTCGACGGCATCGGCACGCCGGACGCCTACTACGTGCGCCCCGCGCTGGTCGAACTGAAGTCGCATGCCGGCCCGGCCCTGCGCGAGACCTTCGCGCCCATCCTCTACGTGGTGCGCTATTCGTCGTTCGACGAAGCCATCGAATGGCACAACGCGGTGGGCGCCGGCCTGTCGTCGTCGATCTTCACGCTCGACATGCGCGAGGCGGAGCGTTTCATGTCGGCGGCGGGTTCGGACTGCGGCATCGCCAACGTCAACATCGGCCCGAGCGGCGCGGAAATCGGCGGCGCCTTCGGTGGCGAAAAGGAAACCGGCGGCGGGCGCGAGGCCGGCTCCGACGCCTGGAAGGCCTACATGCGCCGCGCCACCAACACCATCAACTACTCGACGGCGCTGCCCCTCGCGCAAGGCGTGACCTTCGACATCGGGGACTGAGCGTGACGACCGCCTTCGTTCCGGCGCAACGCGTGCGCGCCATCGGCGTGTCCGAGATCCTGCGCATCACCGACCAGGCCAATGCGCAGAAGCGCGCCGGCCGGCCGGTGATCGTGCTGGGCGCGGGCGAGCCGGACTTCGACACGCCGCAAAACGTGCTCGACGCCGCGGTGCGCGCCATCGGTCGCGGAGAGACGCGCTACACGGTGCTCGACGGCAGCCCGGCGATGAAGACCGCGGTGCAGCACAAGTTCAAGCACGACAACGGCCTGGACTTCGCGCTCGACGAGATCACCGTGAGCGCGGGCGCCAAGCAGGTCATCTTCAACGCGATGATGGCCAGCCTGAACCCGGGCGACGAAGTGATCCTGCCGGCGCCGTACTGGACGTCGTACGCCGACATCGTGCAGATCTGCGGCGGCGTGCCGGTGCCGGTCGCGTGCACCGAGGCGAACGGCTTCCGGCTCGGCGCCGCGCAGCTCGAGGCGGCCATCACGCCGCGCACGCGCTGGCTCTTCTTGAACTCGCCGTCGAACCCGAGCGGCGCGGCCTACAGCGCGGTGCAACTGAAGCCGCTGTGCGAGGTGCTGCTGCGGCATCCGTCGGTGTGGGTGCTGGCGGACGACATCTACGAACACATCCTCTACAACGGCCTCGCCTTCGCCACGCCGGTGGCGGTGGCGCCGCGGCTGCGCGATCGCACGCTGACGGTGAACGGCGTGTCGAAGGCCTACGCCATGACCGGCTGGCGGCTCGGCTACGGGGCCGGGCCGCGCGCGCTGATCGCGGCGATGGCGGTGGTGCAGAGCCAGACGACCTCGTGCCCCTCGTCGATCAGCCAGGCAGCGGCGATCGAGGCGCTGACCGGGCCGCAGGACCTGGTGGCCGCGCGCCGTGCGGACTTCCAGGCACGGCGCGACTTTGTCGTGGCCGCGCTGAACGGCGCGCCCGGCCTGCGCTGCCGTGTGCCCGAAGGCGCCTTCTATACCTACGCCAGTTGCGCAGGCGCGCTCGGCAAGCACACGCGCAGCGGCACCCTGCTGCAGACCGACGGCGATTTCTGCCGCTACCTGCTGCAGGATTTCGAGGTGGCGATGGTGCCGGGCAGCGTCTTCGGCCTGGCACCGTACTTCCGCATCTCGTATGCAACGTCGATGGCGCAGCTGGAAGAAGCCTGCGCTCGCATCGCCGCGGCCTGCGCCGCGCTCGAATGAACAGATCCACCTTCTCGGAACGCACATGAACTCACCTCGCACCGGTGGCCAGATCCTGGTCGACCAACTCATCACCCACGGCGTCGAGCAGCTCTTCTGCGTGCCCGGCGAAAGCTTCCTGGCCGTGCTCGACGCGCTGCACGACGCCTCGATCGCCGTGACCGTGTGCCGCCAGGAAGGTGGCGCGGCCATGATGGCCGAGGCGCAGGGCAAGCTCACCGGCCAACCCGGCATCTGTTTCGTGACGCGCGGCCCCGGTGCGACCAACGCGTCGGCCGGCGTGCACATCGCCCACCAGGATTCGACGCCGCTGCTGCTCTTCGTGGGCCAGGTGGCGCGCGACGCGCTGGGCCGCGAGGCCTTCCAGGAACTGGACTACGGCGCGGTATTCGGCACCATGGCCAAGTGGGTGGTGCAGATCGACGACCCGGCGCGCATGCCCGAACTGATCTCGCGCGCTTTCCATGTCGCGACCTCCGGCCGGCCCGGCCCGGTGGTCATCGCGCTGCCCGAGGACATGCTGACCGAAGCCGCCACCGTGGCCGACGCCCTGCCTTATGCGGTGACCGAAACGCACCCGGGCGCGGCGCAGATCGCCGAGCTGCAGCAGCGCATCGAGGCGGCCGAGCGGCCGGTGGTCATCCTGGGCGGCAGCCGCTGGTCCGACGCCGCGGTGCAGCAGTTCGCCGGCTTCGCCGAAGCCTTCGCGCTGCCGGTGTACTGCTCGTTCCGGCGCCAGATGCTGTGCAGCGCCAAGCATCCGTCGTACGGCGGCGACCTGGGGCTGGGTGCCAACCCGAAGCTGCTGCAGGCCATCCGATCGTCCGACCTGGTGCTGCTGATCGGCGGACGCCTGTCGGAAGTGCCCTCGCAAGGCTACGAGCTGATCGGCATCCCGACGCCGCAGCAAGCGCTGGTGCATGTGAACGCCGACGCCGACGAGTTGGGCAAGCTGTACCGCGCGACCCAGGCGATTCACGCCACACCGCAAGCCTTCGCGGCCGCCGTGGCAACGCTGCGCCCGTCCGCGCCCCCCGCCTGGGCGGCCACCACCACGAAGGCGCACCAGGACTTCCTGGCCTGGAGCAACCCGGCGCCGATCCGCATTCCCGGCCCGCTGCAGATGGGCGAGGTCATGACGCACCTGCGCGAGGTGCTGCCGGTCGACACCATCTTCTGCAACGGCGCCGGCAACTTCGCGACCTGGGTGCACCGCTTCTGGCCCTTCAGCACCTTCGCCAGCCAGCTGGCACCGACCAGCGGCTCGATGGGCTATGGCCTGCCGGCGGGCGTCGGCGCCAAGCGCCTGTGGCCGCAGCGCGAGGTCGTCGTGTTCGCCGGCGACGGCGACTTTCTGATGCACGGCCAGGAATTCGCGACCGCGGTGCAGTACGGCTTGCCCATCATCGTTGTGCTGCTCGACAACGCGATGTACGGCACGATCCGCATGCACCAGGAGAAGCACTACCCCGGGCGCGTCAGCGCGACGCAGCTGAAGAACCCCGATTTCCGCGGCTATGCCGAGGTGTTCGGTGGCCACGGCGAGCGCGTGACCTGCACCGAGGAATTCGGGCCTGCGCTGGCCCGGGCGCGGGCCAGCGGCAAGCCGGCCATCCTGCATTGTCTGCTCGACCCGGAAGCCATCACACCCGGCAGCACGTTGCAGAGCATCCGCAAGGCCGCGTTGGTGGCGGGCTGAGTCCGTCGATCACATCTAGATACATTTCGGTCTTCGCGCGGGTATCCACCAACGGGTTATTCCCAATGCACTGCCGCGGTGCGCACTCTAAAGTCGCGCAACTCGCAAACGGGCCTGCCCGTCCAGCGGGGTGCCGAGGAGACAAAGCTTTCGCACAGAACTCGAAGAACCCGAGACAAACAGGCTTCCACAGAGAAGCCACAAAAGAAAAAGACGCCGCTGGACGGCGTCTTTTTTTTGCCTGCCCAGGATTCGGCCGCCGAGGAGCGGCTCCATTGTGGTGCGTTGCACACAGTCGCGCGGCCAACACCCGGAAACACGACGAAGTTCACGGAAACTTTTTCCCGCGGGATGCGCGTCAGGCGGAAGATCGGCGAACCCCCTCAAGGAGCTGCGATGCCCGCCCACACACCCACCTACCGCACTGCCGATGCGTCGGCGGCCACGTGGCGCCAGCGCATCGCGCAAGCCATGGGACGCCGCAAGACGTCTTCTCGCACCGCCTCTTCCACCCTGCAGATTCCGGTCGCACGTCCGTCCGCCGACGCCTTCGAACGCATGGACCTCGACCAGCGCGTGCGCCAGCTCGGCGAATGGTGACGCTCAGGGCGCCGTAGCCGGCGTGTTCGCAGGCACCGGCGGCCACGCCACCTCGCTCGCCACACGGGGTTTGCCGATCGGCACCGTCGCCTTCCCGACTCGGACCGCAGCCATGTCGACCTCGTTCGGATACTGATCCATCAGCCAATAGTCCATCACCCGCCGAGCGATCGGTGCGGCCGCACCGGCGCCCCAGCCGGCGTTCTCCACGATCACGGCCAGTGCGATCTTCGGGTCATTGGCCGGCGCGAAGCCCATGAAAAGCGCATGGTCCCGCTGATGCTCTTCGAGGGCCCGGGCGTTGTACTTGGTGTTCTGCGCCTGCGTCACGGCCTGGGCCGTACCGGTCTTGCCCGCAGCCTGGTAGCCCGCACCGGCGAATACGCCGCGCGCCGTGCCGGCGGTGACGACACTCACCAAACCTTCGCGCACCACGGCCACGTTGGCCGGTGAGAAGCCCAGATTCTCTGCGGGCGGCTGGATCACCGACTTGATCTGCCCCGTGACCGTGTCGCGGGTGGCGAGCACCAGGTGCGGCCGATACCGCACGCCGCCATTGGCAACGATCGATGTCGCCTGCGCCAGCTGCAGCATGGTGAAGGTGTTATAGCCCTGGCCGATGCCCAGCGAGATGGTTTCGCCGGCGTACCACTTCTTCTGCTCGGGCCGCTTGTAGGCGTTGCGCTTCCACTCGGTGCTGGGCAGCACGCCGCGCAGTTCGCCGCCGAGGTCGATGCCGGTGATCTGGCCGAAGCCCATCGGCTTCATGAAGTCGTGGATCTTGTCGACGCCCATCTCGTTGGCCAGCGAGTAGTAGTAGATGTTGCTCGACAGCTGGATCGATCGGCGCATGTCGACGCCGCCGATGTTGCCTTCGGGGCTGCCGAAGCGGTGGCCGCCGAAGTTGAAGTAGCCGGGGTCGTTGACCACCACGTTCGGCCCGCGCGAGCCGGTCTGGAGTGCCGCCAGCGCCATGAAGGGCTTGTACGTCGAACCCGGCGGGTAGGTGCCGCGCAGGGCGCGGTTGAGCAGCGGCTTGTCGAGCGACTCGCTCAACTCCTTCCAGCTGTCCGAATCGATGCCTTCGACGAACAGGTTGGGGTCGAAGGTCGGCTTGCTGACGAAGGCCAGCACTTCGCCGGTCTTGGGATTGAACGCCACCAGCGCTCCGCGGCGGTCGCCGTACATGTCCTCGACCAGCTTCTGCAGCTTGATGTCGAGCGACAGCATCACGGTGTCGCCCGGTGTCGATGGATGGCTGGCCAGCCGGCGCACCGCGCGCCCACCGGCCGAGGTTTCCATCTGCTCCACGCCAGTCAGCCCGTGCAGCGTCTTCTCGTAGCTCTGCTCCACGCCGAGCTTGCCGATGTAGTCGGTGCCCTTGTAGTTGGACACCTCTTCTTCCGGCCACTCCTCCATCGCTTCCTTCTCGCGCTGGTTGATGCGCCCGATGTAGCCGAGCACATGGCTTGCCGTCTCGCCGTAGGGGTAGTTGCGGAACAGCCGTGCCTTGATCTCGACGCCGGGGAAGCGGTAGCGCTGCGCCGCGAAACGGGCCACTTCCTCGTCCGATAGGCGGGTGCGGATGGGCACGGAATCGAAACTGCGCGAATCTTCGCGCAAGCGCTTGAAGCGGCGACGGTCGCGTGGGGTGACGTCGACCACCTCGGCCAGCGCGTCGATGGTGTCGTCCACCTTGCCCGCCTTCGACGGCGTGATCTCCAGGGTGTAGGCCGAGTAGTTCGACGCCAGCACGACGCCGTTGCGGTCGAGGATCAGGCCACGGTTGGGCACCACCGGTACCACCGCCGTGCGGTTGCTTTCGGCCTGCTCGGCCAGATCGGCGTGACGCACCACCTGCAGGTAGACCAGCCGCGAACACAGCAGGCCGAAGGCGGTGAGCACCACCAGCCCGATGACCATCACGCGCCGCTTGAAGCGGGCGAGGTCGGCGGCAACGTTGCGGATCTCGGTCATGCGGGACGCAGACTACGCGCGCCAGGCGCGCGGAGCAAGTTCACGGGGGCCAAGTCACAGGGGCCGGTTGGCATCGGGCTCGGGCGTGCGCCGCTGCGGCGCCAGCAAGATGACGCTGACGATCGGCCAGAGTGCCGCCTCGATCACCGGCGCGATCAGCAACGACCAGCCCGGGAACACACCGCCGCCGATCATTCGGATGGCCAGCTCGATCAGGTGCGACACCGCGAACAGCGGCAGCACCTGCGGCGCCTGCGACAGCACCGGGTACCAGAGCAGCCGCCGGTGCATCATGATCGCGAAGAAGCCCAGCGTGGTGTAGGACAGCGCATGCTGGCCCAGCATGGCGGACTGGTGCACATCCATGCACAGGCCGAAGACGAAGGCCGCGCCGATGCCAATGCGTGCCGGCTGGTGCACGCTCCAGAACACGATCACCAGCGCCAGCAGGTCGGGCGCCCAGGCGGCACGCCCCATGGGCACCATGTCGATCAGCAGGGCCGCGATCAGGCTGCCCCACATGAAGACCGGGTTGAGCGGCAGCAGCAGCTGCTGCTGGCCGGGACGCATGATCATGGGGTCCGTCCTTCGCGGCGTGGCACGCGCCGTGGTTCGGCCGGCGCCGGTTTGGCAGCAGCCGGCCCGGAGGCGGCCACCGCCTTCGGCTTCGCATCGGCGTTCTTCTTGGCGCTCGCGGCCGAGGCGGCCGCCGACGCTGCGGCCGCGGACCGCATCGCAGCCGCGCTGCCGATCGGTGCCAGCACCAGCACATAGCGCGCGCCCGTCACCTGCGCCAGCGGCAGGCAGTAGATGCGGGCGAAACCGGAATCGGCCCGGCGCTCGATGCGCTCGATCTTCGCCACCGGCAGGCCCGGCGGGTAGACGCCGTCGACCCCGCTGGTGGCCAGCAGGTCGCCTTCCTGCAGATCGGCGTTGGCGGCCATGAAGCGCAATTCGAGACCGCCGCCGTGGGCGCTGGCGTCGCCGAAGGCCACGCTGCGCGCGCCGGTGCGGGTGTTCTGCACCGGGATGGCGAGGTCGCGGTCGATCACCAGCGTGACCTCGCTGCTGAAGGGCAGCACCTGCGTCACCTGGCCGATCACGCCGCGCTCGTCGATCACCGGCGAGCCGGCCGCGATGCCGCTCGACAGCCCCTGGTCAATGACGACCTTGCGGGTGTAGGGGTCGGCCGCGTCGTAGAGCACCTCGGCCGCGCGGCCGGGCGTCTGCGTCGTCTGTCGCAGTTCGAGCAGCGAGCGCAGCCGTTCGTTTTCCTTGGCCAGGCTGTCGGCCTGGCCCGCACGCTCGGCCTGCAGCGTCAGCGCGCGGCGCGCCTCGGCCTCATTGTGCTGCGCCACCTGCAAGTCTTCGAGGTAGGTGCCGCCCTGGGCGAACAGCTGCACCGGCTTCAGCGCCAGCCATTGAAAGGGATAGAGCACCGCACTCACCGCCGCGCGCACCGGCTGCGTCAGGTGAAAGCGTGCGTCGGCGACCATGAGGAAGACGGCAAGCGCACTGAAGAAGATCAGCTTGCTGAGCGCCGAAGGGCCCTGGTGAAAGAGCGGCGGCGCGGAGCGATCAAGCGTGCCGAGCGGCATACGCGACCGCCGCGCTTATTCCGAGGTGAAGATGCTGCCGAGACGGTCCATGCGCTCCAGCGCGATGCCGCAGCCGCGCACCACGCAGGTCAGCGGGTCTTCGGCGACCAGCACCGGCAGGCCGGTTTCCTCGGCCAGCAGGCGGTCGAGGTCGCGCAGCAGCGCGCCTCCGCCGGTGAGCATCATCCCGCGGTCGGCGATGTCGGCACCGAGTTCGGGCGGCGTCTGCTCCAGCGCGTTCTTCACCGCCGAGACGATGTTGTTGAGCGGATCGGTCAGCGCTTCCAGCACTTCGTTGCTGCTGATGGTGAAGCTGCGCGGCACGCCTTCGCTGAGGTTGCGGCCCTTGACTTCCATCTCCTTGACTTCGGAGCCTGGGAAGGCCGAGCCGATGGTCTTCTTGATGACCTCGGCCGTCGGCTCGCCGATCAGCATGCCGTAGTTGCGGCGGATGTAGTTGATGATGGCCTCGTCGAAGCGGTCACCGCCGACGCGGACGCTGCCCTTGTAGACCATGCCGCCCAGCGAGATCACGCCCACCTCGGTGGTGCCGCCGCCGATGTCGACCACCATCGAGCCGGAGGCTTCCGACACCGGCAGGCCGGCGCCGATGGCCGCGGCCATGGGCTCTTCGATCAGGTAGACCGAGGTGGCGCCGGCCGCTTCGGCCGCGTCCTTGATGGCGCGGCGTTCGACCTGGGTCGAGCCGCAGGGCACGCAGATGATGATGCGCGGGCTCGGCGCGAGCAGCGAGCGCGGGTGCACCATCTTGATGAACTGCTTGATCATCTGCTCGGTGATCACGAAGTCGGCGATCACGCCGTCCTTCATCGGGCGGATCGCCTCGATGTTGCCGGGCACCTTGCCCAGCATCGCCTTGGCTTCGCGGCCGACGGCCTGGATCACCTTCTTGCCGTGCGGGCCGCCTTCATGGCGGATGGCCACGACCGACGGCTCGTCCAGCACGATGCCCTTGTTGCGGGCGAAGATGAGGGTGTTGGCGGTGCCGAGATCGATGGCGAGGTCGGTCGAAAAGTACCGACGGAAAGCTCCAAACATGTGGAAGTCCTCTGGAGCACGGCATGCGCATCGGCAGGTCGTCGCTCTATTTTTTGGGTCGTCTGAAGGGATGGATTGATGGTTTTTGCAGCAAAAGCCGGCGCGTTCGCGGGGGTTGCGGCAAAGGCGGGATAATACCCGAATCCCCTGGACTTCCCTCGTTTTCGCCCCCTGGCGGGGCCGGTTTCGACGCCGTTTCGCCCTCATTTCCGAATGTCACTCACCTCCACCGATATCGCCCGCATCGCCACGCTGGCACGTCTGCAACTGGCGCCCGAAGAAAGCACGCGCCTGCAGGGCCAGATCAACGGCTTCTTCGACCTGGTCGAAAAGATGCGCGCCGTCGACACCACCGGCCTCGAGCCGCTGGCCCACCCTGTGGCCGCCATCGAAGACATCACCCTGCGGCTGCGCGACGACATGGTGAGCGAGCCGAACAACCGCGATGCCAACCAGAAGAGCGCCCCCGCCGTCGAGCGCGGCCTGTTCCTCGTGCCGAAGGTGATCGAATGAGCGCCGATTTGCATCAACGCAGCGTGGCCGGGCTGGCCAAGGCGCTGGCGGCGCGCGAGGTCTCGGCGGTCGAAGCGGCCCAGCATTTCCTGAAACGCATCGATGCGCACCAGGCGCTGGGCGCCTTCGTCGCGGTCGATGCCGACGTGACCCTGGCGCAGGCCCGGGCCGCCGACGCGCGGATCGCCAAGGGCAACGCACCGGTGCTGGCCGGTGTGCCGATCGCGCACAAGGACATCTTCGTCACGACCGATTTCCCGACCACCGCCGGTTCGCGCATGCTGGCCGGCTACCGCTCGCCCTTCGATGCGACGGTGGTGCAGCGCCTGGCCGACGCCGGCGCGGTGGCGCTGGGCAAGCTCAGCTGCGACGAATTCGCGATGGGTTCGGCCAACGAGAACGTGGCCGTGCCCGCCGTCGGTGCCGACCAGGCCGTGCCCGTGCGCAACCCGTGGGACACGACCCGCATTCCTGGCGGCTCCTCGGGCGGCAGCGCCGCCGCCGTCGCGGCGCGCCTGGCGCCCGCGGTGACCGGCACCGACACCGGTGGCTCGATCCGCCAGCCCGCCTCCTTCTGCGGCATCACCGGCATCAAGCCGACCTACGGCCGCGCCTCGCGCTACGGCATGGTCGCCTTCGCATCGAGCCTCGACCAGGCCGGCGCGATGGCACGCTCGGCCGAAGACTGCGCGCTGCTGCTGTCGGCGATGTGCGGCCCCGACCTGGACCGCGACTCGACGTCCATCGACCGCCCGACCGAAGATTTCTCACGTTCACTGAACGGCTCACTCGACGGCCTGCGCATCGGTGTGCCGAAGGAATTCCTCGAGTCCGGCAATGGGGGCGTGGCCCCCGGCGTGCGCGCCGCGGTCGATGCCGCCCTGGCCGAGTACGAGAAGCTGGGCGCCAAGCGCGTGGCCGTCACGCTGCCACGCACCGAGCTGTCGATTCCGGTGTACTACATCCTCGCGGCGGCCGAAGCCTCGAGCAATCTGAGCCGCTTCGACGGCGTCAAGTTCGGCCACCGCGCCAAGGACTACCGCGACCTGGCCGACATGTACGGCAAGACCCGCGAGGAAGGCTTCGGCGACGAGGTCAAGCGCCGCATCATGATCGGCACCTATGTGCTGAGCCACGGCTACTACGACGCCTACTACCTGCAGGCGCAGAAGGTGCGCCGGATGATCGCCGACGACTTCCAGCAGGCCTTCAAGGACTGCGACCTGATCGCCGGCCCGGTGGCGCCGACGGTCGCCTGGAAGCTCGGCGAGCATGGCGACGACCCGGTCGCCGACTACCTGGCCGACATCTTCACGCTGCCCGCCTCGCTCGCCGGCCTGCCCGGCATGAGCCTGCCGGTGGGTTTCGGCGAAGACGCGATGCCGGTCGGCCTGCAGCTGATCGGCAACTACTTCGCCGAGGCGCAGCTGCTGAACGCGGCGCACCGCTTCCAGCAGGCCACCGACTGGCATGCACGCGCGCCCGAGGGAATCTGAGATGAGTGAGACGAGCGACCCCGTGAACACATTCGAAGCGCAGCAAGAAGGCCGCCCGACCGGCCCGCTGGTGCAGGGCTATGAAGTCATCATCGGCTTCGAGACGCACGCCCAGCTGTCGACCGCCAGCAAGATCTTCAGCCGCGCCTCCACCGCTTTCGGTGCCGAGCCGAACACGCAGGCCTGCGCCGTCGACCTGGCGCTGCCGGGCACGCTGCCGGTGATGAACAAGGGCGCGGTCGAACGCGCCATCAAGCTGGGCCTGGCGCTGGGCTCGACCATCGCGCCGCGCAGCGTGTTCGCGCGCAAGAACTACTTCTACCCCGACCTGCCCAAGGGCTACCAGATCTCGCAGTTCGAGATCCCGGTGGTGCAGGGCGGCGCGGTGAGCTTCTTTGTCGGCGACGAGCCGAAAACCGTGCGCCTGGTGCGCGCGCACCTGGAAGAAGACGCCGGCAAGTCGCTGCATGAAGACTTCATCGGCCAATCGGGCATCGACCTGAACCGCGCCGGCACGCCGCTGCTCGAGATCGTGACCGAGCCCGACATGCGCTCCACCGCCGAGGCCGTGGCCTATGCGAAGGAACTGCACAAGATCGTGACCTGGATCGGCATCTGCGACGGCAACATGCAGGAAGGCAGCTTCCGCTGCGACGCCAACGTGTCGGTGCGCAGGCCCGGCGCCAGGCTGGGCACCCGCCGCGAGATCAAGAACCTGAACAGCTTCAAGTTCATGCAGCAGGCGATCGATTACGAGATCCGCTGGCAGATCGAGGAGATCGAGGACGGCCGCGCCATTCAGCAGGCCACCGTGCTGTTCGACCCCGACACCGGCGAGACGCGCGCGATGCGCACCAAGGAAGACGCGGCCGACTACCGCTACTTTCCCGACCCGGATCTGCCGCCGCTGGCGATTGGGCAGGAATGGATCGAGCGGGTGCGCAGCGAGATGCCCGAGTTGCCGCGCGCGATGGCTGAGCGCTATGTGAAGACACACGGCCTGTCGGCGTACGACGCCGCGCAACTCACGCAGAGCGTCGCGCTCGCCCAGTACTTCGATGCGGCCGTCGCAGCCGGTGCTGCGCCCAAGCTGGCGAGCAACTGGATCACCGGCGAGATAGCCAAGCGTCTGAACGCGCAGGACGTCGGCATCGAGGCGTCACCGGTCAACGCCGGAGTGCTGGCGGCGCTGATCGGCCGAATTGCCGACGGCACCATCTCGAACAATGCGGCGCGCCAGGTGTTCGACGCCCTGTGGACCGGCGAAGCGAGCGACGTCGATTCGGTCATCGAAGCCAAGGGCCTCAAGCAGATGAGCGACGCCGGCGCCCTTGAAGCCATCATCGACGGCGTGCTCGCCACCAACGAGAAGAACATCGCCGAGTACCGCGCCGGCAAGGACAAGGCCTTCAACGCGCTGGTCGGTCAGGTGATGAAGGCCAGCCAGGGCAAGGCCAACCCGGCGCAGGTCAATGCGCTGCTGAAGTCGAAGCTGGGTTGAGCGCGGGCCGGACGTTCAGCGGCCGGCGCCGCCGCCGGCCGCGTTCGCCGACCACAGCAGCTTGAGCCGCCCGCGCTCCTCGTCGAAGCGCGCATTCACCCGCTTCTTCTCGTCTTCCTGCGCCGCGATGAATCGGTTCTGGATCGCCACGCTCTGCTCGCTCTCGTCGAGCTTGCGGCGCAGCGACGGCGGCGCCTTGCTCGGGTCTTTCTTGTAGAACTCCATCTCGTCGTCGATGCCCTGGCGCTCCTTGCCCAGCTCGCCGAGCCGCTTGCGGGCGGCGTCGATCACGGCGTCGATCTGCAGCATCGCCTCCGAGCGCTCGCGTTCGTGCGCGGTCGGATTGGGGTAGCGCATCAGCAGCGCGCGCTCGCGACGGCGCTCTTCGTTCAGCCGCGAGGCCTGCATCGCCGCCAGGCGTGCGCGCTCCTCGCGCTCGGCCTGCTCGCGCGGGGTGTAGGTGGGTTCGAGGGTGCGGCGCACCGTGCCGCTCGGGCCGAGCTCGCGCTGCTCGCGGTCGCTGCAGTCGGCGATCGGCCGGTCGGCGGTGATGGTGCGGCCTCGGCTGTCGGTGCAGCTGTAGATGCCGGGCGATGCCGCGGTCTGCGCCGAAGCGGACGCTGCCAGCGCACACAGCGACCAGGTCGCCAAGAAGGTTCGGTTCCGCAGCAGCATCGGTTCTCCCATGACGGGCCGCTCTTCAGGCGGCGCCGTAGCGTTGACGGTACGCCAGCACCTTGTCGCGATGGGCGTCGAGTTCGCCGCCGCCGCGTTCGGCCAGGTACTGTAGCAAGTCGTCGAGGCTTGCGATCGACAGCACCTGCATCCCCAACTGGTTCTGCACGTACTGCACCGCGCTGTGGGCCACATCGGCGCCGTCCTCGGTCGCCATTTCCTGTCGGTCCAGGGCGATGGTTACTGCATGCGGCGTGGCACCGGCCTGGCGGATCACGGCAATCGACTCGCGCACCGCCGTGCCCGCGGACATCACGTCGTCGACGATGAGCACGCGGCCCTGCAGCTTGGCGCCGACAAGGGTGCCGCCTTCGCCATGGTCCTTGGCTTCCTTGCGGTTGTAGGCGAAGGGCACGTTGCGCCCGCGACGGGCCAGCTCGGCGGCCAGCACCGCGCCCAGGGGAATGCCCTTGTAGGCCGGGCCGAAGAGCATGTCGAATTCGAGGCCGCTGTCGATCAGGCGCTCTGCATAGAATTCCGCCAGCCGCAGCATCTTGGCGCCGTCGTCGAACAGGCCGGCATTGAAGAAGTAGGGACTGAGCCGACCGGCCTTGGTCTTGAACTCGCCAAAGCGCAGCACGCCGGCGTCGAGCGCGAACTGCACGAAATCCAGCGCGAGCTTGTCGCCCGCCCCCTTCACCTCAGCCATCGGGAATTCCTTTTGTTCAAACTGACCAGCCTCAACCTCAATGGCCTGCGTTCGGCCGCCACCAAGGGCGTGGCGGACTGGGTGGCCGAACTGGCGCCGGATTGTATTTGCATGCAGGAGATCCGGGTCCAGGCCAGCGACATCGAAGGCCGCTTCGAAGAGATGGCCGGCCTCCAGGGCCACTTCCATTTTGCCGAGAAGAAGGGCTACGCCGGCACTGCGATTTACACCAAGCACGTCCCGAGCGAGGTGGTCGTGGGCTGGGGCGACGCCGAATTCGACGCCGAGGGCCGTTACCTCGAGCTGCGCTTCGACACGCCAGCCCGCAAGCTGTCGATCATCAGCTGCTACTTCCCGAGCGGCTCGTCCGGCGAGGAGCGCCAGGCCGCCAAGTTTCGCTTCCTCAAGGGCTTCTTCCCGCACCTGAATGCGCTGAAAAAGGAACGCGAGTTCATCCTCTGCGGCGACATCAACATCGCCCACCAGGAGATCGACCTGAAGAATTTCAAGGGCAACATGAAGAACAGCGGCTTCTTGCCCGAGGAGCGCGCCTGGATGACCCGCCTGCTTGACGCGGGTGCCGACGGTGCCGGGCTGGTCGACGTCTACCGCATGCTCAAGCCCGACACCACCGGCGAGGCCTACACCTGGTGGAGCAACCGCGGCCAGGCCTACGCGAAGAACGTGGGCTGGCGTCTGGACTACCACCTGGCGACCCCGGCGCTGGGCGCGCTGGCCCGGCACGAGTCGATCTACAAGACGGTGAAGTTCAGCGACCACGCGCCGATCACGGTGGACTACGACTTTCAGCTTTGACGAGTGACGCAGCGGGCTGCCAGGAACTCGATGCTGCCCCTGCCGGAACGGTCACAGGCATCGTTGCCACAAACAAGCAGCCGCCGCCGCCGCGGTCGTGCAGGGCGATGCTGCCGCCGATGCGAAAGCACGCCTGGCGGACGATGGCCAAACCCAAGCCCGTGCCCGACGCCGACGCGTCCGTGCCCCGGTAGAAGCGCTCGAACACGAGCGCATGCTCGTTTGCAGGGATGCCGGGGCCGCGGTCGGCAACCATCAGGCGCAGCGCGCCGTCGAGCAAGACCAGCGTCAATGTGACCTCGCCCGCGCCGCCCGCGTACTTCACGGCGTTGTCCAGAAGATTGCGCAACACTGACTCGTACAGATTGACGGGGAGGGCCAGCGTCAGGCTGTCAGGGGCATCCAGGATGAGCTCCACGTTCGCGCCTGTTGCAGGACTCATGGCTTGCGCCAGGTGTTGGCGGGTCAGATCGGCCACATCGACAACCTGCGCCGGCGCGTTTGCCGCTCCGTCTAGAGTCGCCAACTCCAACAGTTGCTGCACCAGGTGCGAGCCGCGGGCCACAGCCTGCTGCAAATTCAAGGTGGCCTGCTCGCGCTCGTGCGGATCTACTGTGCGGGATACCACATGGGCCTGGGCGCTGATGACGGCGAGTGGCGTTCTCAGCTCATGCGCTGCATCATGCACAAACGAGCGTTCGCGGGCCACCGTGCCGCGTAGTTGCAGAAGCATGGCGTCCAGTGCGGTCACCAGCGGTGTCAGTTCGGCATACCGCGGTGCGACACCCAGCGGTGATAAATCCCCGGTCCGGCGCTGCGCGATCGATCTACCCAGACTGCGCAAGGGCCCGAGGCCGCGCGCCGCAGCGACCCACACGGGGATGAGCGCAAAGGGAAAGGCCACCAGGAACGGCAGGGCCAGTGAATCAAAGACCCACCACAGCACCCATTGCGTGCTGACTTGTGGTTCGGCCATCCACAGTTGCCAGCGGTCGGAGTGACCGGTAAATAGCCAATACGCTTGGCCATTCAAGCTGGTATCAACGACATGATCGGACTCGCCGCGCAAACTCGCGTCGGCGATCTCCGGCGATGCGAAGAGCACACGACCCTCCGCGGATCGCAACTGGAACAGCAAGTCGCCTGGGAGTTGACCGCCTTGACGTCGTGTCGCGTTCAACTGCTGGGCCGTGATCTGCACCGCGCTGGCCGCGAGATCATCGCGGCGAATGTCGGCGAGTGCGTTCGACAAGCCACGGCCCGCCTGCTGCAAGCCGGCGTTGCTCTGCAAGCCGGCGCGGAAACCCAGGTAGGTGTGGGTGGCAACGGCGCACCACGCCAGCACGAACGCAATCAACAACGCGGACACGATGCGGCGTACCAGCGTCGGGCGTAACAACGGCTTCACGGCACCAGCATGTAGCCGACGCCCCTAACGGTCTTAATGCGCTCGGCACCGACCTTGCGTCGCAGATTGGACACGTGCACCTCTATCAGGCTGAAGTCCAACGGCTCCCCCAAGGGCTCCAGGCGCTGAGCCAGTGTGCCCTTCACTACAACGGCATTGGGCTCACGCGCCAACTCCAGCAGCAGCTGAAATTCACGCGGCGACAAGTCCAGGGCTTCGGCGCGCAGCCGCGCGCAGTGGCCGCGGGGTTCGATCTCCAGGTCTCCGATAGCCCAAACATCGCTGGCCTGCCGGGCAGAGCGCCGCACGACAGCGCGCAGGCGCGACGCCAGTTCCTCAAGGGCAAAGGGTTTCACGATGAAGTCGTCCGCACCGCTGTCCAGCCCCGCCAAACGATCCGGCAGCGTGCCTCGAGCGGTAATGATGATGATGGGTACCTGCGCCGATTGGCGGCGCCATCGGGTGAGGAGGTCTAGGCCATCCCCATCGGGCAGGGACAAGTCCAGCAGTACGCAGTCGAAGCCCTCGCCCGCCAGCGTGCGCTCTGCGTCTTCGGCGCGCCTACGCCATACGCTGCTGATGCCTTCCAGCTTGAGCGATTTCTGCAAGGCGGGCCCCAGGTCCAGATCGTCTTCGATCAGTAATACATGCATCTCCTGGATTGTGTCAGCGACCCAGCCAAAGGCTGTTGGGAGCACTCCAACCTTTGGCCAAGCCAAAGGTTCGTGGCCCAACAATCTGGCCGGTCAACCGCACCTTTACATCACGATGAAATCTGACTTCCCCCAACAGTCTCGCTGCACCGCTGCAGCGATGACCCGTTTCAGCTTGGCCGCCTGCTGCATCGCTTTGCTTTTTGTGACTGGATGCGGCGGTGGCTCCGACGCCGCCGACGTCGCGGCGCCACCCCCGCAAACTTATGCCAATCGATGCCAGTTGCCCCCCGGTTCGCCAGATGCTCTGGTGCTACCCGCGCCCACCGGTGAACGATGCATTGGCAAGGTCGGATTCCGTTTGGTGGACGACTCACGTGCGGAAAAAAACATGCCTGATGAAACCGGCCGTCGCGAACTGAGTGTCAAGGTTTGGTACCCCACGAACTCAACCGCTGGTGGCGTGCGAGCCGACTATCTAGACTCAACCATAGCCCCGTTGGTGAAGGCGCAAATGTCTATCCCCGCCACTGCGCCCAACGTTTTGACCAACGCCGGGTCGGCAGCCGCACTGCAAGCGGGCAGCATTTATCCAGTGGTCATTTTTTCGCCCGGGTATGGCATGGTCGTTGAACTCTATTCGACCCTCTTGGAAGACCTGGCCAGCCAAGGCATGGTCGTTGTTGCCATTGACCATCCCTACATTTCGGGGGCGACTTCCCTGGCCAACGGGCAGGTGGTGCAGGCACTGGCCGGCGCGGCCGCCGGACAGCAGTTGTCGGAATTCCTGGACGATGCGGTGGCCACGCTGGTCGCGGATCAGCGCTATGTGCTCGACTGGTTGCAGGGCCCCAACACCGGCATGCTGGGTGGTCACCTGAACCTTGCGCGCATAGGACTCATTGGACATTCCATCGGCGGCGCGGCCGCTATTCAGACTGCACGGTCCGATGAACGCGCAAAAGCAGGCTTGGACATCGACGGAACCGTCTATGGCGGCACTGCGGGCCTGTGGCACAAACCACTGATGTTCCTGCTCGCCTCCAACCACACAGCGGACCCGACCATAGAAGCGGTGTTGCGGCTTGCCAGCGGCCCCAGTCGCAGCGTCACGGTGCAAGATGCCGGTCATTTGGATTTCAGCGATCTGAAGTGGCTGTTGCGCTTTTACGTGCCCGACTTCTCGCCCGGCGCCTTGGCTGCGCAGGGTCTGGGGTCCATCGAGCCATCGAAAGCCTTACAGACCACACGCCAGGAAACCCTGTCCTTTCTTCGGTCGTTCGTCGGTCCCTGAGTGGAGGCATGCAACTTGAAGCTGCATCGCTTCCGACAAACGAATCTGCTTGATCAAGTCCACATCGGCGCTTCTGACTGCAGGTTCTTCGCCGAGTTGGCTATCACTTAGCAACCGCTGGCATAGCCGCACTGGCGGGCAGCGAACACCTCGACAAAACGCAGGAATTCACGGGTCATGCCCGCTTCACGGCAGATTTCAAATTCAATTCCTGGCACTCCGCCCCGACCCGGAACGCGATCCCCCGCGGGATGGTCCACACGGTTGCCACCTTGCGCCGGACGTGACCGACGCCCGGCTGCAGCGCAGGGCCTTTCCTGAATGCACGACGTGTACGAGCTTGGTGGGTAGCTGCGAGCTTTGGGCGAATCACCAAAACCGCAGATAGATCATCCGTCTATCGAATCCGTGCTGCGTAAGCCTTCAAGGCAAACTGAATGACCGGGGCCGAAAAATTGGATCGTGTCGGCATTCAGACGTCGGATCGCAACAACCAAGAATGCAGATTTGGTGTCGCACTGACTACCACCTGGCGACCCCGGCACTGGGCGCGCTGGCCCGGCACGAGTCGATCTACAAGACGGTGAAGTTCAGCGACCACGCGCCGATCACGGTGGACTACGACTTCACGCTGTAGAGGCCGAACGGATTCAGGCTCGCTGGAACAAGACGCACCGGCCGGTTGCAGCGCGTCGGCTCAGTGCTCAACGGCTCAACTGACCGCCCACGCGTGCGAGGTGCATCTGGTGCAGCGTGATCTTGCGGACCTCGGCCTGGCTGGTCTCGATGTGCGCACGCAGCAGCATCGCGGCCTGGTCGCCGCGGTTGGCGCGCACGGCCTTCAGGATCTTCGCGTGCTCGTCGTAGGTGGCGTCGATGCGCGGCTGCTTGGTGAAGTCGAGCCGTCGGATGATGCGGATGCGGTCGGTCACGTCACGGTGCACGCGGGCCATCTCGGCATTGCCGGCCGCGGCCACCAACGCGCAGTGAAAGTCTTCGTCCCACAGGCCGACCTGCACGGTATCGCTGCTGCGCTGTGCGGCCGGCACGAGCCAGATGCCGGCGAGCGCATCGAGCATGCCGCGGTCGACATGGCGATCCGTTTCGCAGAGGCGGTGCACGGCCGTCGTTTCCAGAATCATGCGCAGGTCGTAGAACTGCTCGAACTGGTCGAAGTCG
This sequence comes from Variovorax sucrosi, assembly GCF_051216635.1. NCBI lineage: Bacteria > Pseudomonadati > Pseudomonadota > Betaproteobacteria > Burkholderiales > Comamonadaceae > Variovorax > Variovorax sucrosi. Next base: position 55,368 of record NZ_JBPJZU010000014.1, read on the forward strand.
AAGGGCAGCACGCGCCAGCCGCTGCGGAACAGCACTTCGACGAAGCCTTCCTGCTGCAGTCGGAACAATGCTTGGCGCACCGGCGTGCGCGAGACGCCCAGGCGTTCGCTGATCTCGCTCTCGGTGAAGCGGTCGCCGGGGACGAGCTTGAACTCGGAGATGTCGCGCTTGAGCTGCGCGTAGACCTCGTCGGCGCGCGTGCGGAACACGGCGACGTCGGGTTCGGGGGTCGAGGTGGGAGCGAGGGCGGACACGGGGTCGATGTTAGCCCTTGAGCGCAGCCAGCAACTGCGCGCTCGGCGCCGTCCATCCGACGATGGCGCCCTGCGCGCGGATCATCTCGATGGCGGCGGCCTTGAAGGCGGGGAAGTAGCTCTCGGTGCAGTCCTCGAGCAGCAAGCCGTCGTAGCCACGGTCGTTGGCCTCGCGCATGCTGGTCTGCACACACACCTCGGTCGTCACGCCGCCGAACAGCAGGTGCGTGATGCCGCGTGCCTGCAGCTTTTCGTGCAGACCGGTCGCGTAGAACATGCCCTTGCCGGGCTTGTCAATGACCCACTCGCCGACGATGGGCGCGAGCGCGTCGATGATCTGGTTGCCCGGCTCGCCCCTCACGAGGATACGGCCCATCGGGCCTTCGTCACCGATGCGCAATGTCGGGTTGCCGCGGTTCAACTTGGCGGGCGGGCAGTCGGACAGATCGGGCTGATGCGCCTCGCGCGTGTGCACCACCAGGCCACCGGCCGCGCGCCACGACTGCAGCACCTTCTTCGTCGCCGGCACGATGGCTTCCAGCAGCGACACGTCGTTGCCCAAGGTCTCGCCGAAGCCGCCGGGTTCGATGAAGTCGCGCTGCATGTCGATGAGGACCAGCGCGGTTGTCTGCAGGTCGAAATCGTAGGGGAAAGGTTGGGCTTGGTCTATGCGCATTTCTTACCTCTGGACGTGCTGCTTGGGTCGTGCGTGGGGCGTCGGCGGGCGGAGCGATTGCGCCACCTCAAGCCCTCACCAAAGCTAGCGAAAGAGAGCATCAGTGATGCCCCCCACCCATATGCGCCCCCAACTCATGCCGCTCCGCCGTCGCCGCCGCCGTCTCGAACACCACGCGCCCTTCGCTCATCACGACGATGCGGTCCGACAGCTCCAGCAGCTCATCGAGGTCTTCGCTGATCAGCAGCACCGCCCCGCCCTTCTCCCGCACCTGCACGATGCGTGAATGGATCTCCGCAACGGCCGCGAAGTCGAGGCCGAACACCGGGTTGGCCGCGATCAGCACGTTGATGTCGCCGGCCAGTTCGCGGGCCAGCACCGCCCGCTGCACGTTGCCGCCCGAGAGGCTGCGGATCGGAGCGCCCTCGCCCTGGGTCTTCACGCCGTACTCGGCGATCCACTCGCGCGCGCGGCTGCGCCAGATCGGAAAGTTCAGCAGGCCGCCCCGCGCGAGTGGCGGCCGGTCGAAGTCGCGCAGCGCCATGTTCTCGGCCACGCTCAGGTCGCCGACGCAGGCGTTGCGCAGCGGCTCTTCCGGCAGGCTGCGCACCTTCAGCTCGCGGTTCTCGCTGCGGGTGGCGGCGTAGGGCTGGCCCATCACCGTGACTTGGCCTGACAGTCGCGCGCGTTGGCCGACCAGCGCTTCGACCAGCTCGCGTTGGCCGTTGCCCGACACGCCGGCGACGCCGAGGATCTCGCCCGCTTTCACCGACAGGCTCAGGTCGTGAACGGCCAGCGTGCCGCGGTCGCCCATGGCTTGCAGGCGCTCGACGTTCAGCGCGATCGGCGCGTCAGGGGCCACGGTCTTCAGGGTGTGCAGCGCGCGGCCGGTCGCCGCTTCAATGGCCGGCGTGTCGCCCTCGGGCGGCGGTGCCGCGCCGGCACCCATCATGGCCGCGGCCAGCAGCGTCGGCGTGGTATCACTCACCTGGCAATGGTGCACCGCCTTGCCGCGGCGCAGCACCGTCACGCTGTCGGCGTACGCCATCACCTCGCGGAACTTGTGCGTGATGATGAGCACGGTGCACAGGCCGCTTTTCGCGAAGTCGCGGACATGGCCCAGCACCTCGTCGGCCTCCTGCGGCGTCAGCACCGAGGTCGGCTCGTCGAGGATCAGCAGGCGCGGGCGCAGGTACAACTGCTTGAGCAGTTCGAGCTTCTGCTTCTCGCCAGCCGCGAGCGACGAGGGCGTCACGTCGAGGTCGAGGCTGAAGGGTGTGGTCGCAAGAAAGGCTTCGAGTTCGGCGCGCTTCTTCTTCCAGTCGATCAGCGCGGGCGTCTTGCCGCCGGCCAGCAGCAGGTTCTCGGCCACCGTCATGCCCGGTGCCAGCGTGAAGTGCTGGTAGACCATGCCGATGCCGAGCGCGCGCGCGACGATGGGGTTGGCGATGTCCTGTTCGCGCCCGTCGATCAGGATGCTGCCCTCCTCCGCACGCTGGAAGCCGGCGACGCACTTCACCAGCGTGCTCTTGCCCGCGCCGTTCTCGCCGAGCAGTGCGTGCACCGTGCCCGGTTCGACGCGCATGGTCACGCTGTCCATCGCGGTGAAGGCGCCGAAGCGCTTGGTGAGCTGGTAGGTGTCGAGCGCGAGGGCGCCGGTGGCGGCGGGCAAGGCACCGATGGGGGTGGCGACAGCGTTCATGGGCTCGGTCCTTGGCGAAGGTGCGAGGGGCGTCACTCGAGCGCGGCCAGCAGCGCGGCGGAATCGGCATGCGCGCCGAACACGCCGCCCTGCATCGTGATCATCTTCAGCGCCGCGAGGTGGTTGCCGTGGTCGGTGGCTGCCGTGCAGTCCGACAACAGAAGGCATTCGAAGCCGCGGTCGTTGGCATCGCGCAGGGTCGTGTGCACGCACACGTCGGTCGTGATGCCGGCCAGGATCAGGTTCTCGATGCCGCGCGTGCGGAGGATCAGTTCGAGGTCGGTCGCGTAGAACGAGCCCTTGCCCGGCTTGTCGATGACGACTTCATCGGGCAGCGGCGCCAGCGCGGGAATGATCTCCCAGCCCGGCTCGCCGCGCACCAGGATGCGCCCGCACGGCCCGTTGTCGCCGATGCCCACGCCGTTGGCGCCGATCTGCCGCGAGCGCCAGCGCTTGTTGGCCGGCAGGTCCGCCAGGTCGGGCCGATGACCTTCGCGCGTGTGGATGATGGGGAAGCCGAGTTCGCGCAGGCGCGCCATCGTCCTCCTGATCGGCTCGATGGGCGCCTGCACCAGCGACAGGTCGTAGCCCATCACGTCGACATAGCCGCCCTTGCCGCAGAAGTCGGTCTGCATGTCGATGACGATGAGCGCGGTGTTCTCCGGGCGCAGGTCGCCGTTGTACGGCCACGCGTAGGGTTGGGCTGAGACGGTCGTCATGAACCGGTGGCCTTGCGATGCGAGGAGTCGGGTTGATCCGGAATGTCGGGCACGGTCTTGGGCACCTGGGGCACCAGTGGGTGCGACTCGGGGCCCTTGTACGCGCGCAGCGGCGCGGTGAAACCGCACGAGGTGCCGTCGACCACCTTCACCTGGTCGCTCCACGGCAGCTTGTACTGGCCCGACGCCATGTCCTGCATGTAGGTGTACGGAAAGTCCTGGGCGCCGCCCTTTACCGCCACGTAGCCACGGTGGTAGAGCTGGTAGATGTTGTTCTCCACGCCCCAGCCGGTGCGGGCCTCGCGCAGCAGGTCGGGCCGCAGTTCGCAGGTGATGATCTCGTCGACGCGGCCGCCGCCCTCGACCATCACCGTGCCGTCGAAGCTGCAGAACATGGCTTCGCCCATCGAGTCGAAGGTGCCGTCGCTGCCGCACATGCACACGCTCGTGGTGTAGGCCAGGTTGCAGAAGGCGTTGGCCTGGTTGGTGATCTTCCAGGCGTGGCGGATGGGTGCGGTGTAGCCGGCCGTGCGAATGATGATCTCCGCGCCCTTGTACGCGGCCTCGCGCGCCATCTCGGGCAGCATGCCGTCGTGGCAGATGAGGAGCGCGAGCTTGCTGCCGTTGGGGCCGTCGCACACCGGGATGCCCAGGTTGCCCGGCTCCCAAGGCTCGACCGGCACCCACGGGTGCATCTTGCGGTAGTACAGGCGGATGGCGCCCATGTCGTCGATGATCAGCCCGCTGTTGTACGGATTGCCGCCGGGGTTGGCTTCCATGATCGAGAAGCAGCCCCAGATGGTGTTGTCGATGCAGGCCCTGCGGAAGGCCGCGACCTCCGGGCCATCGAGCGTGCACATGATCTCCGGCGAGGTGTCCATCGACAGGCCGTGCAGCGAATACTCGGGGAACACGACCAGGTCCATCGTGCCCTGGTTGCGCCGCGCCTTGCCGACCAGCTCGACGATGCGCTGCGTCTGCGCAGCAAGTTCATCGGGGGTGCGCACCACCGGCAGTTGGCATTGCACGAGGCCGATGACCACGCCGTTGGCCGATTTGTTCAGTCCACCAAAACCACTCATTCCAGTTCCTTATCGGGTCGACGAAAGCTCGCCCGGGCTGCCGATGGCGACACTGCCCGGCTTGCACGTGAGTACCAGAATGACCAGCGTGAGCACGTAGGGAACGGTGTTGAACAGGTGGTAGCCCCAGCCGACACCGATCGACTGCAGCGCGGGGCCGATCGCGCCCGCGCCGCCGAAGAGGAAGGCCGCGCCCACGCAGCGCAGCGGGCTCCAGCGCGCGAAGATCACCAGCGCCACCGCGATCAGGCCCTGCCCGCTGGAAATGCCTTCGTTCCAGCTGCCGGGATAGAACAATGTGAGCGACGCGCCGCCGAGCCCGGCGATGAAGCCGCCCGCCGTGGTCGCCGCGATGCGGATGCCCGACACCGAATAGCCCAGCGCACGTGTCGCATTGGCCGAATCACCGGCCATACGCACCAGCAAACCAGCGCGGGTGCGCGCGAAGCCCCAGGCCATGAGCCCGGCCAGCGCGATCCCGATCGGCACCAGCGCGTTGATCTGCAGCGCCGACTGCACGACCGTGTTGTCGCTCCAGAAGCCAAGCGGTATGGACGGCAGCTGCGGCGCCTGCGGCTGGATCAGCGGTTTGCCGAGGTAGAACGCGAGCCCGGTGCCCAGCAGCATCAACGCGATGCCGGTGGCCACGTCGTTCACGCGATCGAGCGAGCACAGCAGGCCGTGCAGCAGCGCAAGCACCGCACCGGCCGCCGCGCCGATCAGCACGCCGAGCCAGGCCGAGTCGGTGAGGTAGGCGCCACCGAAGGCCGCCATGGCCGACAGCACCAACACGCCTTCGAGGCCGAGGTTGATGCGGCCCGACTTCTCGGTGAGGCATTCGCCCAGGCTCACGAAGAGAAAGGGTGCGCCCACACGCAGCGCGCCGCCGACGATGCCGGCGACCAACGCGATCCACTGGTCGGCGGTCATGCGCGTTCCTTCACCAGCTTGGGCTGCACCGCGCGCGGCATGCGATTCTTCAGCAGCGTCCTCCAATCGATCATGCGCAGCCCTTCGCTCGCCAGGATCAGCACGAAGGCGATGCCCTGCAGCACCAGCACCGACGCATCGGGCAACCCGAGCCGGCGTTGCAGCAAGCTGCCCGCCGCGCCGAAACCGCCGAACAAGATGGCCACCGGAATGATCGCGATCGGGTTGTGCCGCGCGATGAACGACACCAGGATGCCCGCATAGCCGTAGCCCGCGATGATCGATGCGTTGGCGTTGGTGTGCACCGCCGCCACCTCGACCGCGCCTGCCACGCCGGCACAGGCGCCGCCGACGCCGCAGGCCACCAGGATCAGTTGCGTGGCCGGCAGGCCGACCAGTTGCGCGGTGCGCGGGTTGCCGCCCACCACGCGCACCGAGAAGCCCGATGCGGTCGCGCGCAACCACAGGCCGAGCCCGATGCAGGCCACGATGCCGATGACGAGGCCCCAGTGCACGTCCGACCCCGCGATGCCGCCGATGGCCAGCCCCTCGGGCAGCGAGCGCGTCGACGGCTTGTTCAGGCTGGCCGGGTCGCGCAGCGCGCCTTCGACCAGGTGCTTGAAGATGCCGATGGCGATGTAGGCCAGCAGCAGGCTACTGATGGTTTCGTTGATACCGCGGTACTGGCGCAGCCAGCCGGCCAGCATGATCCACAGCGCCCCCGCCGCCGCGCCAGCGATGCAGATGGCGACCGTGCCGACGAAGTTGCCCGGCAGCGCAATTGCATAGGGCAGCGCCGCGCAGGCCAGTCCGCCCAGCACCACCGCGCCTTCGCCGCCGATGATCACCAGGCCCGCGCGCGCCGGGATCGCCACGCACAGCGCGGTGAGCATCAGCGGTGCGGCGCGCTGCAGCGTGTTCTGCCACGAGAACCAGTCGCCGAAGGCGCCTTTGAAGAGCGTGACCCAGACGTCCACCGGGCTCACGCCGGCGAACCAGACAAGCACCCCGAACACGAGCAGCGCCGCCGCGATGGCGAAGGCCGGCAGGGCAATTTCCTTCAGCGCGGTGCGCATGGCCGTGCGATCAGATGGAACCGAGAACGCCTTCGACCAGGTAGTTCATCTTCTCCAGTTCGAGGTCGGTCTGCTTGAGCGACTTGCCCGCCGGCACCACGACGGCACCCTTGTTGTCCTTGATGCCGTCCTTGAAGATGTCGAAGCTGCCCGCGATCATCTGGGCCTTGATGCCGTCGGCCTGCTTCTTGGCGGCGTCGGTCACGGCCGGACCGTAGGCCGACATCTTCACGTAGCCTTCTTTCAGGCCGCCGCGCAGGAAGTTGGGGTGCGGCTTGCCGGCCTGGGCCGCGTCGATGATGGTCTTGTACGCAGTGAGCCAGTTCCACTCGGCGCCCGTGAGGTAGGCCTGCGGCGCCAGCCTGGCCTGGCTCGCGTGGTAGCCGCAGACCATCTTGCCGCGCTTGGCTGCGGTCTCGACGACGACCTTCGGGCCGTCGACGTGCATCGTGAACACATCGCAGCCCTGGTCGGCCAGGCTGTTGGTGGCTTCGGCTTCCTTCACCGCCATCGACCAGTCGCCGGTGAAGATCACGCTGCAGGTGATGCCGGGCTTGACCGAGCGCGCACCGAGCGTGAAGGCGTTGATGTTGCGCAGCACCTGCGGAATGGGCTTGGCCGCGACGAAGGCGATCTTGTTGCTCTTGGTCATGTGCGCGGCGATCACGCCGTTCAGGAACTGGCACTCGTCGATGTAGCCGAAGAAGCTGCCGACGTTCTTCGGGTGCTTGCCTTCGGTCCACATGCCGCCGCAGTGCGAGAAGCGCACGTCGGGGTTCTTGGGTGCCAGCGCCAGGATGTGCGGGTCGAAGTAGCCGAAGGACGTGGGGAACAGCAGCTTGGCGCCGTCCTGCGAAATCATGCCGGTCATGGTCTTCTGCACCGCCGCGGTCTCGGGCACGTTCTCTTCCTCGACCACCTTCACGCCGGGCATCTTCTTCACCTCGGCCGCGGCCTGCGCATGCGCTTGGTTGTAGCCATAGTCGTCGCGCGGGCCGACGTAGATCACGCCCACGGTCAGCGGCTTGGCCTGCGCGTTGGCGAGCACGCCCCAGCTACCCAGCGTGCCGGCGGCGCCGAGCGCGGCGATGGATTTGAGGGAATCGCGACGATTGATCTGGCTCATGGCTTGGCTCCGAAGGATGGATTGGAGAACGGGGACGAACGAGAGGGGTGAATCGATGGCGGTGCCGGCTACTCGGCACGCGCACCGGTGGCCTTGGCGATGACGGCCCAGCGCTGCGAGTCGGCGCGCACCGCGTCCGACAGCGCCTTGGCCGGCAGGTACTGGATTTCTGCGCCGCGCTGCCACATCTGACCGCGCAGCCGCGGGTCGGCGGTGGCGGCCTGCACGTCGGCCTCGACCTTGCGCACGATCGCGTCGGGCGTGCCGGCGGGCACGAAGAGGCCGTACCACTGGTCGGCTGCGAATCCCGGGTAGCCGAAGCTTGCGACGGTCGGCACGCCGGGCAAGCGCGTGGTCGGTTTGGCGCCGGTGACGGCCAGCACGCGCAGCTTGCCGCCTTCGATCAGCGGCAGGGCCGACACGATGATGTCGAACATCACCTGCGTGCGGCCCGCGATCAGGTCGGGCAGCGCCTGCGCACTGCCGCGGTAGGGCACGTGCGTCATCTTCAGCTTGGCCTCGGACAGGAACCACTCGGCCGTCAGGTGCGGCAGCGAGCCGCTGCCGTTGGACGCGTAGCTCAGTTCACCGGGGTGCGCCTTGGCATACGCGACGAGGTCGGGAAAGGTCTTGAAGGGCGAATCGACCGGCACCACCACCACCAGCGGCGAGGTCGCGAAGCCGGCCACCGGCACCAGGTCCTTGATCGGGTCGTAGCCCAGCTTGGGGTAGATGTGCGGCGCGATGGTCACGCCCGCCGGGATGCCCATCACCAGCGTGTAGCCGTCGGGCGCACTTCGGGCACCGGCCTCGGTGCCGATGGTCGAGCCCGCGCCGACGCGGTTCTCGAAGACCACGGACTGCTTCCAGGTGGTCGACAGGGCCGTGCCGATCGCGCGGCCCGCGTAGTCCGTCGCGCCTCCCGCAGGGAACGGGATCACCATCTTCAAGGCGTGATTCGGATAGGCAGTGGGCTGCGCCATACCGAAATCCGCCTGCCCCAGCAGCGGCGCGAGCGCAGCGGCCTTGAGCACGGTGCGACGCGGCAGCGCATCGCAGCGCGAAGAAGACTCGACGGAGATAGAACGCGGCAAGGTCATCGGCTTGTTCCTTCTTGGATACAAGACGGTGTGCATAAAGTGTGCCCGTGTCGAATGAGGCGTACGCCTTCAGGCCAGCGCGGCGACCGGTGCCTGCGCCACGCCCGCGGCCTCCAACGCCGCGGCCACGCGCAACACCAGGTCTTCGCGCCACGGCGCCGCGATCACCTGCACGCCGATGGGCAGGCTGGCGTGCGCGCCCCACACCGGAACGGCGCACACCGGCAGGCCGATGCACGAGATCGGTTGGGTCAGCACCCCCATGTTGGGGCGCACCGGCAGGCGCTGGCCGTTGAGCTCGAACCACTCGGCGCCGATGGGGGTCGCGGCACAGGGCGTCGATGGCGCCAGCAGGATGTCGAAGCGCTCGAAGAGCTTGGCGGCCTGCTCGGCATAGAGGCGCCGCACGCGCTGCGCACGCGCCACCCAGGCGGCCGGGATCAGCGCGCCAGCCAGGAAGCGGTCGCGCGACAGCGGCTCGAAGTCCTGCGGGCGCTGGCGCAGGTCGTGCAGATGCAGCGCGGCGCCTTCGGCGTTGGTGATGAGGAAGGCGGCAGCGCGGCCGGCTTCGACCATCGGCAGCTCGACCATCTGCGGGGCACCCAGCGCTTCGGCCACGCGGTCGACCGCACTCAGCGCCTCGGGCTGGGCGCGCTCGCGGAAGTAGCCGCCGAGTACGCCGATGCGCAGACCGTGCGTGCCGTGCGACAGCTGCGCCGCCACCGGCTCGACGGCACGCTGCACACAGCCCGGGTCGAGTGGCGCGGGCGTTTCGGGGCCCTGCATCGCGTCGTAGGCCAGCGCCAGATCGCGCACCGAACGCGCGAAGGGCCCGAGGTGGTCGAGGCTGGAAATGAAAGGGTAGCTGCCGGTGCGCGGCAGCCGGCCGAAGGTCGGCTTGAGGCCGAAGATGCCGCACAGCGAGGCCGGCACGCGGATCGAGCCGTTGGTGTCGGAGCCCAGCGTGAGCGGCACCTGGCCAGCCGCCACCGCGGCGCCCGAACCGCCCGACGAGCCACCCGCGATGCACGTCAGGTCGTGCGGGTTGTGGGCCGGGCCGACGTGGCTGTTCTCGGTGGTGAAGCCGTAGGCGTACTCGTCCATGTTGAGCGCACCGACCAGCACCGCGCCGGCGCTTTCGAGTCGGCGCACCAGGAGCGCGTCGCTGCGCGCGGGCGTGCTGTCGCGCTCGATCTTCGAGCCGGCCAGCGTCTGCAGGCCGGCGATGTCGAACAGGTTCTTCACCGCGAAGGGCACGCCTAGCAGCGGCAGCGTGCGGGTGCGGTCGCCATGCGACGAGGCCAGCGATGCATCGACCTGGCCGGCGCGGCGCAGCGCGCGTTCGCGCACCACGTCGGTGAAGGCGTTGACGCGACCCTCGGTCGCCGCGATGCGGTCGAGGCTGGCCTGCGCCAGCGCGACCGCGCTCACGGCGCCGCTGCGTACGGCCTCGGCCATGGCCGCGCCGTCTTTCAACAGCAGTGCATCGGCGTTCATGCATCCCTCTCCGACGGACTCACCGGCACGAAGGACACCGCCGATTCGGCGTGCGGTTCGAGCGGCACCGCGTCGACCACGGCCGCCATCTCGGCGGCCAGCGCGAAGAAGCGCAGCACGCCGGGGCGGTGGTCGGGGCGCAAGTTCAGGTCGAGCGCGGCGGCCGCCGCATCGACATAGGCTTCGGTCTGGGCGGGGGTCATGCAGGCTCTCCTTCGGTGCGAATGGTCAGCGGCGCACTTCGCGCTGGAAGATTTCGAGGCTCAGCTTCTTCATTGCGACGAAGCTCGCAGAGCTGAGCGTCTCGAGCGTGCGCGGGCGCGCGTCGTCGTACTTCAGGATCTCCGCCACCTTGGTCGGGCGCTTGGTCAGCAGCAGCACCTCGTCGGCCAGGTACACCGCCTCTTCCAGGTCGTGAGACACCAGCAGCATGGTGGTGCCGGTCTGGATGAACACCTCCTGCAGCTTCTCGCGGATGAAGAGCGTCATCTCGAAGTCGAGCGCCGAGAAGGGCTCATCGAGGAACAGCACCTCGGGGTTGGGTGCGAGCGCCCGCATGATCGACGCGGTCTGCTGCTGACCGCCCGAGAGTTCGTACGGAAAGCGCTTGAGGTCGAACTTGACGTCGAAGGACGCGACCAGTTCTTCCATGCGGCGATCGACCTCCGCCTTCGACCGGCCTTCGAGCTTCAACGGATAGGCGATGTTGTCGATGGTGCGCATCCACGGGAACATCGCCTCGCGGTAGTTCTGGAACACGTAGCCGATCTTGGTGTCCTTGAGCGACTTGCCGTCGAACAGGATCTCGCCGCTGTCGATGGGCACCAGCCCCGCGATCATGTTGATCAGCGTCGACTTGCCGCAGCCGTTCGGCCCGAACACCGAGACGATCTTGTGCTTCGGGATGTCGAGGTCGAAGTTCTCGTACAGCGGCCAGCCCGCGAAGTACTTGGTGAGGCCGCGGATGGTGATGTGCGTGCCGGCCGGGCCGGGCTGGAACGCGGGGGCGGGCACGTCGGCGTACACCGGGCCGTTGAGGACTGCACTCATCTTCCACTCCAGTGAACGATCTTGCGTTCGGCAATGAGGAACAGGATGTTGAGCGCATAGCCCAACGCACCCGCCGCGAGGATGGCCGCATACATGCTCTTCACGTTGAGCACCTGCTGCGCGTTGATGATGCGGTTGCCCAGGCCGGCGTCGGAGCCGATGAACATCTCGGCCACGATCACGATGACCAATGCCATCGACACGGCGGAGCGCAGCCCGACGAAGGACGGCTGCAGGCTTTCCCAGATCAGCACGTCCTTGAACACCTGCCAGCGCGAGGCGCCCATCACCTTGGCCGCCATCACGCGCTGCTTGCGTGCGTTGATGACGCCGTAGGCGCTGTTGAAGATCACGATGAGGAACGCACCGAAGGCCGCGATCGCGACCTTGTTGATGTCCGACACGCCGAAGATCAAGAGGAACAGCGGAATGAGCGCCGACGACGGCGTGGAGCGGAAGAAGTCGATCAGGAACTCCACGCTGCGGTACACCCGCTCGTTGCTGCCCAGCAGCACGCCCAAAGGCACGCCGACGATGGCCGCGATCAGGAAGGCCTGCAGCGTGCGCCACACCGTCACCGCGAAGTCGGTGAGCAGCGGGCCGCCGGCCAGGCCGGTGATCAGCGTGGTGACGGTGTCCGCCGGCGCCGGCAGCAGGATCGGCTTGATGAAGCCGAGCCGCACCACCAGGTCCCACAGGATGAAGAGCACGACCGGCCCGATGAAGGGCAGCAGCTTGTCCCACAGCGGCGGCTTGGGCACGGCCGAGGCCGCGCCGTTGGCGGGCGGCGACCAGGGCTTGGTGGCGGCGCCGACGGGCGCGACGGTTGAATCGGCCATGGTTCAGGCCTTGTAGAGCAAGCCGTCCACCAGGACCTTCTTCTCGAAGATGCCCTTCTCGGTGAACAGGTCGTAGAACTTCTGGAAGTAGGCGACGTCGCTCGGCTTGAATTCGTTGTAGAGCATGTACGACGCGAGCGGCACTTCGGCGGTGAGCGCGCCTTCGATGGCGGTGTAGCCCTTCATGAACTGGCGGGCCTCGTCGGGCTTCGTGCGCACCAGCTCGACGCCGCGCGCATACGCGGCGATGTACTTCTTCGTCGCCTCGGGGTTCTTCTTGATGAACTCGGTCGTGAGGCTGGCCGCGCCGCCATGCCACGGGGCCATCGGGTCGCCCAGGATGTACTTCGCGACCACGCCCGCTTCGATGACCCGCGTGGTGCCGTTCATGCGGCCGATGGTGCCGGTGGGCTCCAGCGTGTAGCAGGCGTCGACCTGGCCCGCGACCAGCGCGGCAACGTGTTGGCCGATGGGCAGCTCGGTCACCGTGGCGCCGGTGGCGCCAGCACGTTCGAGCATGGTCTTGCACAGCGTCACGTTCTGAATGCCGGGACCCGAGGCGACCTTCTTGCCCTTGAGGTCGGCCATCGTCTTGATGGGACTGTCCTTGGCGGTGATGAACTCGTCGAGCACGAACTTGGCGTTGCTCGGGTTGGTGCAAAAGATCTTGAAGAGCCCCGGCTGCGCGATCTCGCCGATGGCGAGGTTGGCCGAGCCGGTGCCGTTCGAACTGCCGTCGGAGCGGCCCGAGAGCATCGCTTCCATCACCTGCTGCGCGCCGGCGAACTTGAGCGGCTCCACGTCGAGGCCGGCCTCCTTGAAGTAGCCCTTGTCGACCGCAGCGAAGAAGGGCAGGCCGGCGGCCACCGGCCAGAAGCCGATGCGGATCTTGGGCGTGGCCTGGGCCCGCACCAGCGACGGCGCGGCGAGCGCGGCGATGCCCGCGGCACCGGCCTGCAGCACATGGCGGCGCGATGGGTGGGGCGCGCGCGTCGCAAATGACTTGTTCGGGGATTCCATGGGCCGACTCCTGCGTGATGGTTGAAGCGAAAAGGAAAGAGGACGCGCTCAGGCGAGCGCCGCCTGGCGTGAAGCGATGTACGCGCGCCACCCGCCGTGGTGCGTGATGTCTTCGGCGCCCTCGAGCGCGATCGACTCGCAGACGAAGCCCTGCACGCTGCTGCCGTCGTCCAGCGTCAGCGTGCCGATGCCCAGCGGCGCGGGGATGAGTGCGACGAAGGAGCCGTAGGCGGTGGCCGGCATCTCCCACACCTCGACGAGGAGCGATGCGCCACCTGAGGGCACGCGCACCATGCCGGGCTTGGGCGGCACGGTGCCGGGAAGCGCGTAGAGGCGGTACTGCGGGGCGGTGAGGGTTTCGCGCAGCAGCGCGGCGCCGCGCTCGGTGAGCTGGCCGTTGAGTGGCATGCCCGACAGGTGCGCGCCGACCACGGCCACCTTCACGGTGGCGACCGGCTTCAGCAGCGGCAGGGCGACGGGCGACGGCATCGGTGCGCCGGTCGCGCCGAGCGTGAGCCCGCTCGCGTGGTGCAGGCGCTGCCCCAGTTCGGCCAGCTGGAAGTCGCTGGCGCAGGGGCCGATCAGCGTCAGGCCGAATGGCAGGCCGTCGCTGCGCAGGCACGTCGGCACCGACAGCGCCGCATAGTCGAGCAGGTTGACGAAGTTGGTGTACGCGCCGAGGTTCTGGTTGAGCGCGACCGGGTCGGCCTGCATCGCCTCGATGGTGTAGTGCGTGGGCGAGGTCGGCACCACCAGGAGGTCGATGTGCTTCCACATCGGTGCGGCCTGCTGCGCCAGCGCACGCAGCCGGGTCTGTGCGTCGACGAAGTCGGCGGCGCTGTAGCTGCGGCCCTTGGCCAGGATGCTGCGCACCGGTTCGATGACCTCGGCCTCATGTGCGTCGAAGAACGGGCGCACCGCCGCGTAGCGCTCGGCCACCAGCGCACTGTCGTAGAGCAGCGCCGCGGCTTCGGCCAGCGGGGCGTAGTCGATCGGCACGCGCGTGGCACCGAGCGCCTCGAGCTGCGCGAGCGATCGCTCGAAGGCCGCAGCCGAGTCGTGATCGCCGAAGAATTCGAGCGTCGATGGCACGCCGATGCGCAGGCGCAGCGGCAGCGGTGCGGTAATCGGCGTGAGTGCGCGCGAGTACGGGTCGTGCGCGTCGTGCCCCATCGCGACGCTCAGCACGCGGGCCGCCAGCTCGACGGTGCGCGCGAAGATCGACACGCAGTCGACGCTCTGCGCCGCCGGCGCCACGCCGCGCGTACTGATCAATCCCTTGGTCGGCTTGAGGCCGACGATGTTGTTGAGCCCCGCCGGCACGCGGCCCGAGCCGGCCGTGTCGGTGCCGAGCGCGAAGTCGACCTCGCCCGTGGCCACCACCCGCGCCGAGCCGGAACTGGATCCGCCCGACACATAGCGCGCATCGAAGCTGTTCGGCACGGCGCCGTAGGGCGACCGTGTGCCGTTCAAGCCGCAGGCGAACTGGTCGAGGTTGGTCTTGCCGACCAGTACCGCACCGGCGTCGAGCAGGCGCTGCACCACCTGGGCGTGGGCCGTCGCGTCTCGGGCGAAGGCCGGGCAGGCGGCGGTGGTCGGCAGGCCGGCCACGTCGATGTTGTCCTTGACCGCGAAGCGCAGCCCGGCCAGCGGGCCGTCCGCCGCAGCGTCCGAGGCGGCGATCGGCGGGTCGATCCGCATGATCCAGGCGGCGGCGCCGGGGTTGGTGTCGAGCCCGTCATCGGTCGTCTGCGAAGTCGTCGTATGCACCATCATCAAGCATCCTGTCTTGTGTACATGTTGAGATGCAAGTGGCGTGCCAACGCCTGCCGGGGCTCAGGGAGCCCTGGCAGGTCGGATTCGGTGCGTCAGGAAAAAAGTGGGTGCAGCCTTAGCCGCGCTTGGCCGCCCGGTACAACCCGTCGACCTTGCCGATGTTGGCTTCGAGGATGCGGATGCGGTCGGTGCCGCTGGGGTGGGTCGAGAGGAAGCTCAGGCCACCCTGGTTCTTCGAGGCGGTGGCCATCTTCTTCCACAGCGCCACCGAGGCCCGCGGGTCGTAGCCGGCCCGCGCCGCGAGTTCGAGCCCGACCAGGTCGGCGTCGGTCTCGTCGCCGCGGCTGAACTTCAGCGACAGCAGCTGCGTGCCGGCGCGCGCTGCCATGTCGCCCATCTGTCCCAGGCCGAGCAGCTGCGCGGTGATCGACAGCGCCGCGCCGGTGCCGGCGCTCTTGGCGAGGCGTGCGCGGGCGTGCTCGCGCAGGGCATGCGCCATCTCGTGGCCCATCACCATCGCGACCTCGTCGTCGCTGAGCTTGAGCTGGTCGAGGATGCCCGTGTAGAAGGCGATCTTGCCGCCCGGCAGGCAGAAGGCGTTGATCTGCTGGCTGCCGATCAGGCTGATCTGCCACTTCCACTCCGCGGCACGCGCGTTCCACGGGCCGACGAAGGGGATGAGGTGCGCAGCGATGGTGCGCAGCCGCTGCAGTTGCGGGTGGCCGTCGGGCGCCAAGGCGCCCTTGGCCTTCGCCTGTTGGAGCAACTGGTCGTATTGCTGCACGCCGGCCTGCTCGATGGCGTCAGCGGGCACCAGGTTGCGCGCGACCGAGGCCTTGCCAACCGCGACTTGCGCCAGCGCGGGGGTCGCTGCCGTCGTCACTGCGGCAGCCCCCGCCAACGCCAGGAAAGCCCGGCGCGCGTGCCAGGGACCGATGGAGAGTTCGCAGCGTGTACACATGCGGGAATAATAAGCAGTCACCCCGATCGACCCTTCAATGTCCCCACCCTCGGCTGCCGAAACCTCCCCCACGCCCACCCCTGCGCCTGCAGCGCCGCTCTCGTGGCGCGACGCGCTCACGGTGTACCTCGAACCGGCGACGCTGCGCATGCTGGCGCTGGGCTTCTCGGCCGGTCTGCCGCTGCTGCTGGTACTGGGCACGCTGAGCTTTCGGCTGCGCGAAGCCGGCGTGGCGCGCAGCGACATCGGGTACCTCAGCTGGGTCGGCCTGGTGTACGCCTTCAAATGGGCCTGGGCACCGCTGGTCGACCGGCTGCCGATTCCCATCGTCACGCGGCTGATGGGCCGCCGCCGCAGCTGGCTGCTGCTGGCGCAGGCGCTGGTGATCGGCGGGCTGGTCGGCATGGCGACGGCCGACCCGCGCGGCGGGCTGGCGCCGCTGGTGTGGTGCGCGCTGCTGGTGGCCTTCGGCTCGGCCACGCAGGACATCGCGCTCGATGCCTTCCGCATCGAATCGGCCGAGACGCGCAAGCAGGCCGCGCTGGCCGCCGCCTACCAGACGGGCTACCGCCTGGCGATGATCTGGGCCGGCGCGGGCGTGCTGTGGATCGCGGCCTGGGCCGAGCTGGGCGGCAGCGCCGGCTACCAGAACATCGGCTGGCGCGCCGCCTACCTCACGATGGCGGCCTCGATGGCGATCGGCGTGGTCACGGTGTTGCTGTCGTCCGAACCGGCGCAGCGCGTGATGCCCCGGGCGCGCAACGCAGCCGAGTGGCTGCAGAACGTGTTGGTCGAGCCCTTCGCCGACTTCGTGCGTCGCTACAAGTGGCAGGCGGTGCTGATCCTGTCGCTGATCGCCATCTACCGCATCAGCGACGTCGTGATGGGCATCATGGCCAACCCCTTCTACGTCGACATGGGCTTCAGCAAGGACGAGGTGGCCACGGTCAGCAAGATCTACGGCGTGGTGATGACGCTGGTCGGCGCCTTCGTCGGCGGCGTGCTGTCGATGCGCTTCGGCGTGATGCGCGTGCTGATGCTGGGTGCGGTGCTCAGCGCCGCGAGCAACCTGCTCTTCGCGGCGCTGGCCTCGCGCGGGCACGATCTGACGATGCTGGTCTTCGTGGTGTCGGCCGACAACCTGGCCGGCGGCATCGCGTCGGCGGCCTTCATCGCCTACCTGTCGAGCCTGACCAACATCAGCTACTCGGCCACGCAGTACGCGCTGTTCAGCTCGCTGATGCTGCTGCTGCCCAAGTTCATCGCCGGCTATTCGGGCGTGTTCGTCGACGCCTACGGCTACGTGCCCTTCTTCGTCGGCACGGCGCTGCTCGGTCTGCCGGTGCTGGTGCTGGTGGCTTTGGCCGCGCGCTCGCAGCGCAACGGCGCCGCATAAGCCCCGATCAAGCCCCGACCAAGCCCCCGGCACGGGATGCCGGCCGACGCGCGGGTGCCCGGCCGGCTGCTAGTCTGTGGCATTGTTCGCGCTCCGCCACTTACCTTCCACCATCGTGCCGTCCCGCATCCCCCCCCTCCAGATCAGCGCCTACACCGCGACTTCGGCCGTCGGCGTGGGCAAGGCGTCGCTGCTCGACGCGCTCGAAACCTCCCGCAGCGGCCTGCGGGCCAACGACTTCGGCGAGGTGCCCGCCAGCGGCGCGCGCCTGACGACCTGGATCGGCCGCGTGGCCGGCGTCGAAGAGGCGCGGCTGCCCGGATCGCTCGCCGCCTGGGACTGCCGCAACAACCGGCTGGCCTGGATGGGCCTGCAGGCCGACGGCTTCATGGACGCGGTGGCGGCGGCGCGCGCCAAGTACGGGCCGTCGCGCATCGCGGTGATCCTCGGCACGTCGACGTCGAGCATCGGCGAGACCGAGGATTCCTACACGCACCTGACCGCCGATGGCCGCTTCCCGCCCGGCCAGGAGCGCCCGCTGGTGCACACGCCGCATTCGCTGGGCATGTTCGTGCAGGCCGCACTGGGCCTGGAGGGGCCGTCGGAAACGATCTCGACCGCCTGCTCGTCGAGTGGCAAGGTCTTCGCGTCGGCCGAGCGGCTGATTCGCCTGGGCCTGATCGACGCGGCCGTGGTCGGCGGCGTCGACACGCTGTGCGGCAGCGTGCTGTACGGCTTCAACTCGCTGGAGCTGGTGTCGCCCCAGCCGTGCAAGCCCTTCGACGCCACGCGCGACGGCATCAGCCTGGGCGAGGCCGCGGGCTTCGCGCTGGTGGAACGCGCCGAGTCGACGACGGCCGACGGGCTGTACCTGCTGGGCTACGGCGAGGCGAGCGACGCGCACCACATGTCGACGCCGCACCCGCAGGGCCTGGGCGCCGAGCGGGCGCTCGACGACGCGCTGGCCCGCGCCGGCCTGACGACGGATGCGGTCGACTACATCAACATGCACGGCACGGCCAGCATGAAGAACGACGAGGTCGAAGGCGCGCTGGTGACCCGGCGCTTCCCTGAAAGCACGCACGCCAGCTCGACCAAGGGCTTCACCGGCCACACGCTCGGCGCGGCCGGCATCGTCGAGGCCGCCATCAGCCTGCTGTCGCTGGAGACCGGCCTGATGCCGGGCACCGTGAACACCACGCAGCTCGACACCGACTGCGGCCCGCAGATCAAGCTCGCGCCCGCACGCGGCGACGTGAAGGTGGCGCTGTCCAATTCCTTCGGCTTCGGCGGCAACAACTGCGCGCTGGTCTTCGGCAAGGGAGTGCAAGCATGAGCACCACTGTGAAGACCCCGACGCTGTACATCGAAGGCCCGGCCTTCTGGGCGCCCACGCTGCCCGGCTGGGACATTGCCCGCGCCGCCTTCACCGGCACCGGCGCGCCGGTCGACCCGCCGGCCAAGCGGCCCTCCCCGCAGGTGCTGGCCCCGGCCGAGCGCCGCCGCGCGCCCGACACCGTGGCGCTCGCGCTCGAGGTGGCGTCCCACGCCATCGCTGCATCGGGCCGCGACGCCAAGGACCTGCCCTGCATCTTCGCCTCGGCGCACGGCGACCTCGGCATCAACGACTACATGTGCAGCGTGCTCGCCAGCGACCCGACGGTGCTGTCGCCGATCAAGTTCCACAACTCGGTGCACAACGCCGCGGTCGGCTACTGGACGATCGGCGTCGGCTGCATGGCGGCCAGCAATTCGATCGCGGCCTACGAGACGACCTTCGCGTCGGCCCTGCTCGAAGCCGCGGCGCAGTGCGCAGCCGACGACCAACCGGTGCTGCTGGTGGGCTACGACATGCCGGCCGTGGGCGCGCTCGCGTCGATCACGCGCAGCCGCGGCCTGCTGGCGGTGGCGCTGGTGATCGCGCCGCAGCGCACCGAGCGCACCGTGGCGGCCTTCGACTGGTCGCTGCTGCCTGGCGCGTCGCAACCGATCGCACCGCGCTCGGAGGCGGCGCAGGCGCTGGCCACCAACGCAATGGCCGACGCGCTGCCGCTGTTCGAGGCGCTGGCCGCGGGCCGCAGCGAGACACTCGCGATGCCGCTGTCGGCGCGCCTGTCGCTGCAGCTCCAACTCACCCAAGGCTGAAGCCGATGACGATCGCCACGACAACGCAGGAACAGCAGCACGACGTGGTGATCATGGGCGGCGGCCTGGCCGGGCTGACGTTGGCGCTGCAGCTCAAGAAGCGCTTTCCCGAGATCGACGTGCTGGTGCTCGAGCGCCGCGCTCACCCGGTGCCGCATGCGGCGCACAAGGTGGGCGAGTCGTCGGTGGAGATCGGCGCTCACTACTTCGACACGGTGCTGGGCCTGGAGCCGCACATGCATGGCGAACAGCTGCGCAAGTTCGGCTTCCGCTTCTTCTTCAGCGAAGGCCGCCGCGACATCGACCAGGTCACCGAGATCGGCGCCAGCCGCTACCTCTCGGTGCCCAGCTACCAGATCGACCGCGGCATCTTCGAGAACTACCTGGCCGAAGAGGCCGCGCGTCGCGGCGTGAAGTTCACCGACCACGCGATGGTGCGACAGATCGATCTGGCCGACGACGCGCAGGGCCTGCACCGCCTGAGCTGGACGCAGGACGGGCAGACCAACGTCATCGCCGCGCGCTGGATCGTCGACGCCTGCGGGCGCGCCGGCCTGCTCAAGCGCAAGCTGGGCCTGGCCGAGCCGAATGCGCACGACGCCCACGCGGTGTGGTTTCGCATCGGCGAGCGCATCACGCTCGACAGCTGGAGCGACGACCCCGAATGGCGCGCCCGCTGCACGCCGCAGGCGCGCTGGCTGTCGACCAACCACCTGGTCGGCGCGGGCTACTGGGTGTGGCTGATTCCGCTGGCTTCGGGCTCGCATTCGGTCGGCATCGTGGCCGACCCGCGCTACCACGCGCTCGACACCATGGACAGCTTCGAGAAAGCGATGGACTGGTTCGCGCAGTACCAGCCGCGCCTGTTCGACGAGCTCGACGGCAAGCGCCACCTGCTGCAGGACTTCGCCTTCTTCAAGAACTTCTCGTACGGCTGCAAGCAGGTGTTCTCGGGCCAGCGCTGGGCATTGACCGGCGAGGCCGGCCTGTTCCTCGACCCGTTCTATTCGCCGGGCAGCGATTTCATCGCCATCGCGAACACCTACATCACCGATCTGATCGGCCACGACCGCGCCGGCCATTCGGTGGAAGCGCGGGCGCAGCTCTACGACCAGATCTACCACTCGTTCTACGAGAGCACCCTGGCGCTCTACCAGGACCAGTACGGCCTGTTCGGCGACCCCGAGGTGCTGCCGGTGAAGGTGATCTGGGACTACAGCTACTACTGGGGCGTGCTCTCGCAGATCTTCTTCCACGACCGCCTGACCGACCTGGCGTTGCTCGGCAGCCTGAAAGAGGAGCTGCAGCACTGCCAGCGGCTGAACATCGCGGTGCAGGCACTGCTGCGCGCGTGGTCGGGTTCGAGCGAGAAGCGCAACCCGCCCGCGATGCTCGACCACGCCGCGCTGCCCTGGTTCGCCGAGCTCAACCGCAGCCTGACCGACACGCTGGACGACGCGCAGTTCAGCGCTCGCATCCATGCCTCGGTCGCGCTGCTGCGCCAGCTGGCTGCCGAGATCCGCGAGCGCGCGCTGGGCTGCGATCCTGCGCTCGATGACAGCGCACTGCGCGCCCTGCTCACCCAGTCCTGGCCCGCAAGCGCAGCCGCCGAATGCACCATGCTGTTCGAAGCGGCTTCCGAAGCCAGTTCCGGGAACACCGCGGAACCGGCTTAGCCGGCCCGCTGGCGCTGCCCCGGCAGGGGTTGGCGAAGCGACACGCAGTGCGCGGCCCTGGGGGCGAGCCATTTACCTTAACTTTACGGAGCATTCAAGCCGCCTTGGCGGCGCCGATCCATCATGGCCGCTATGAGCACTCCCCAGATCCTGATGATCGAAGACGACGCCCGCCTGGCGCAGATGGTGAGCGAGTACCTGGCGCAGTCGGGCTTCGGCATGGCGCACGCGGCCGACGGCCACGCCGGCCTGGAGCAGCTGCAGCAGCATGCGCCCGACCTGGTCATCCTCGACCTGATGCTGCCCGACATCGACGGCCTCGAAGTCTGCCGCCGCATCCGCGCGCTGCCTGGCGCGATGGCCAAGGTGTCGATCCTCATGCTCACGGCCAAGGGCGACCCGATGGACCGCATCATCGGCCTGGAGATCGGCGCCGACGACTACCTGCCCAAGCCCTTCGAGCCGCGCGAACTGCTGGCGCGCATCCGCGCCGTGCTGCGCCGTCGTGGCGATCACAGCAGCGACGCGACCGCGGCGACGATGATGCGTTTCGGCACGCTCGAGATCGACCGCAACGCGCGCACCGTGAGCGTCGGTGGCGCGCTGGCCGACCTCACGTCCTATCAGTTCGATCTGCTGGTCGCGATGGCCGAGCGCGCCGGCCGGGTGCTCACACGCGACCAAATCATGGAAGCGGTGCGCGGCCGCGAGCTCGAGGCCTTCGACCGCTCGATCGATGTGCACATGGGCCGCATCCGCGCCGCCATCGAGGCCGACGCCAAGAACCCCAAGCGCATCCTCACCGTGCGCGGCGTGGGCTACGTCTTCGCCAAGCAGCAGGACTGACGCCACCGATGATCCAGCTGTTCACGCGCCACCTCTACGTCCGCATCTGGCTGGCGGTGCTGGCCGGCGTGGCGGTGGTCACCTTCGCGGCCGGCTGGGCCTGGCAGATGGCCGACGAGCAACGTTCGGCGCCGCTGCCGCGCGAGGTGGTGCTGCGCGACACCCAGGACCGGGTGATCGGCACCGGCACCTCGCTGCGCACCAGCCGGCCGGGCGAAGCGCTGGAGTTCACCATCTCGCTGAAGGACGGCCAGGTGTTCCAGATGCAGTTCGGCCCGCGTCAGGACCGCCAAGGCGGCCCGCCGCCGTGGGTGCGCCCGCAGACCGGTTTTTTCTGGCTGCTCGGCCTGGTCGGCCTGGCGACGGCCATCGGCCTCTTCCCCATCGTGCGCCGCCTGACACAGCGCCTGGAAACCCTGCAGCGCGGTGTGCAGCGCTGGGGCGACGGCGACCTGTCCGCGCGCGTGCCGGAAGACGGGCAGGACGAGGTAGCCGACCTCTCGATCCGCTTCAATTCGGCGGCAGCGCGGGTCGAGACGCTGGTGCGCTCGCACAAGTCGCTGCTGGCCAATGCCTCGCACGAACTGCGTTCGCCACTCACCCGCATCCGCATGGGGCTCGAGCTGATGGGTGAACGCCCTAGCGTGGCGGCGCGCGACGAGATCTCGCGCAACATCGGCGAGCTCGACCAGCTCATCGACGAGATCCTGCTGTCGAGCCGGCTCGACGCCAGCGAGGCCGACCTGGGCACGATCGAAACGGTCGACCTGATCGGCCTGGCCGCCGAGGAGAGCGCGCGTGTCGACGCCGAACTCGACCTGACCGAAGGCACCGACAGCGCCACGCTGCAGGTGCAGGGCGTGTCGCGCCTGCTGCGCCGCGCGATCCGCAACCTGCTGGAGAACGCGGGCCGCTATGGCGCCGGCACGATCGAGCTGCGTCTCGAATCCGACGGCCACTGGGCCCGTGTCCGCGTCGACGACCGCGGCCCGGGCGTACCCGCCGCATTGCGCGAGCGCATCTTCGAACCCTTCTACCGCCTGCCCGGCGCGAGTGAGCGCGAAGGGGGTGTGGGCCTGGGCCTGGCGCTGGTGAAGTCGATTGCCGAGCGCCATGGCGGCAGCGTGCGCTGCGAAGACCGGCCGGGCGGCGGGGCGAGTTTCGTGATCGAGCTACCGCGCGACGTGCGCTGACGCGGCGGCGCGCTCGCCCTGGATGGCGCAGAAGATCAGCGTCGTCATGAAGAGGAAGAACATCGTGCCGCTGTTGTGGCCCAGGAAGCCTTGCGTCAGCCCGAAGCCGATGTAGCCCACGGGAACCAGCACGCCGATGAGTTGCAGCGGCGCGATCGCAGCAGCGGCAGCGGACGCGTCATCGCTTTTTCTCGGCCAGAAGATCAGCAAGGGAACGCCGTAGAGAAGCAGCAGCGCCGCCAGCCCGACAAGGCCACGCTTGGCAAACGCATCCAGAAACTCGTTGTGCGCATGGCTGAACTTCAGCACGAAGGGATGCACCTGCCCGGCCGCCACCATGCGCTTCTTCTCTGTCTCGTAACCCTGCTGCGACCAGCCGACCAGCGGCTTTTCAAGGCCCATGTGCCAGGCCGCCTTCCAGTGCGCGAGGCGCTGCCCCACCGACGACTCGGCATTGCCGGTCGTCTCGTACACATCGACCTCCAGACGCGCGCGCTCGAGGCGTTCGCCGAGCTGCCGCGCCGCCAGCGACACCAGGGCCGCGCCCAGCAGCAACGCGATCAGGCCGGAGATCAGCAGATAGCGGCGATCGAGGAAGCGCGCCTTGATCGCCACCATCGCCGGCACCAGCAGCACCAACGCCAGCCAGCCGCCGCGCGCCTGCGACAGCAGCGAACCCAGCAGGCCCATGGCCGCACCGGCGGCCAACAGGACGGCCCAAACGCGCGGGCGCTGCGGCGGCCGCCACATCATCAAGCCAACGATGGACATCAGGCCGAGCAGAAGACTGAGATCGCCGAACTGGATGGCGTTGATCGCACCCTCGGCGCGCGGCAGATGCAGCCACAGAACTTCGTACAAGGCCCGCAGGCCCGCCGCCACCGCACCACAGGCAATGCCGGCCCACAGCCACGCCTGCCGAGGCGGGAAGCGCAGCAGGAAGAACAGACACGGCAGCACGATCAGGAACTTGATCGGCTTGTCGACCGATCGCCACCCCCCGTGGCTGCGCAAACCGTCGACCTGCCAGACCGCGGCCATCAACAGGAAGGCCGCGACCAGCCCCCAGACCGTCCGCGGTTCGAGCGGCTTGTTCCACCACGTCGGTAGAGCGGCCAGCGCGCCGACCAGAAGAAACACGGCGGCGACCGAGTAGCCGTTGGCGACCGCGATGCTCAACGCCGGAAACAGAAAAGCGGCGGCCGAAGCCGTCAGCCGCCAACCTTGCTCACCCTTCATCGGCCCACCTGGTTGCTGAGTTGCTCGCGGTCGTAATGGAGCGCGGCATAACGAAAGAACGCCTCGAGCGAGACGAAAAAGCAGAAGAGGAAACCGGCGCCGCCGCAGAGGAAACCCAGGCGCAGGAAATAGAAGCGTACGAACATGGCCGTGCCGCCGGCCATGCCGCGCAGCACGCCGCCCCGCTTGCCGAGTGCCGCGCGCTTGGCGGCGCCCAGCATCGCGTACTGCGTCAGCTTTTCGAGGCTTCCGCGCACGGTCTGCCACGAATGGTGGAGCAGCTTGCCGGACAACACGTGCCGCGGCACGTCGACGAAGGCGGGCAGCAGCACGGCTTCTTCGTGCACCGCGCCCTCGAAAGAGGAAACGGTGTCACGCCGGAACAGGCGCTCCGGCCCCCCGGCCCGGTAGGCCTTGAGCTCATGGCCATAGGCGACCATCCGCCAACGCACCCGCCAGACGCCGGCCTCGCCGGAGGCCACTGCCGCCTCGATGCTCGTGCGCAATTCCGGCGTGACGACTTCGTCCGCGTCGAGAAAGAAGATGTAGTCGCTGCGAACGTGCGCCAGCAGCCGCGTGCGCTGCACGCCGAAGCCCTGCCAGTCGGGGTAGGCGACGACGGTGGCGCCCGCAGCTTCCGCGCGCGCGACGGTGTCGTCGGTGCTGCCGCTGTCGACCAGCAGCAACTGGTCGGCGAAGGTAGCGCTGCGCAGGCAGGCCTCGATGCGGTGCGCCTCGTTCTTCGCCAGGACGCCGATGGTCAGCGTCGGTCGGGCGCGGGTCGCCTCGGGCACGCGCGCGGGCTCAATGGCCGTGGCCGACGGCTTCACCGGCCTTCAGCCGGTACAGCGTGCCGCAGTACGGGCACCGTCCCTCGCCGGTGCGGGCGATGTCCAGGTACACCTTGGGGTGGGTGTTCCAGAGCTTCATGTCGGCCTTCGGGCTCGGGCAAAAGACGCCGCCCTGGTGGTTCAGGTCGGTGGCGAGGAGTTCGACGACAGCGGTGGTGGCCATGATCAGATCTTGGTGAGCCAGTGGGCGTACTTGGGGTTCTTGCCGTTCACGATGTCGAAGAAGGCCGCCTGGATCTTCTCGGTGACCGGGCCACGCGAGCCGCCATCGCCACGGTTGCCGATCTCGATGCGGTCGAGCTCTCGGATGGGCGTCACTTCGGCAGCGGTGCCGGTGAAGAAGGCTTCGTCGGCGATGTAGACCTCGTCGCGGGTGATGCGCTTTTGCACCAGCTCGATGCCAAGGTCCTTGCAGATGTGCAGGATGGTGTTGCGGGTGATGCCATTGAGCGCACCAGCCGACAGATCGGGCGTGTAGACCACGCCGTCCTTCACCACGAACACGTTCTCGCCGGCGCCTTCGGAGACGAAGCCGCTCGCGTCGAGCAGCAGGGCTTCGTCGTAGCCATCGTCCAGCGCCTCCATGTTGGCGAGGATCGAGTTGCTGTAGTTGCTGACCGCCTTGGCCTGCGTCATCGTGATGTTCACGTGGTGGCGGGTGTAGCTCGAGGTCTTCACCCGGATGCCGCGCTTCATGCCTTCCTCGCCGAGGTAGGCGCCCCAGGCCCAGGCCGCGACCATCGCGTGGATGCGGTTGCCGCGCGGGTTCACGCCGAGTTTCTCGGAGCCGATCCAGACCAGCGGACGCAGGTAGCAGCTTTCGAGCTTGTTCTCGCGCACCACCTGCTTCTGCGCCTCGTTCAGTTCTTCCTTGCTGAAGGGCAGCGTCATGCGCAGGATCTTCGCGCTGTTGAACAGGCGGTCGGTGTGCTCCTGCAGGCGGAAGATCGCTGTGCCGTCGACCGTCTTGTACGCCCGCACGCCCTCGAAGGCGCCGCAGCCGTAGTGCAGCGTGTGCGTCAGGACGTGGATCTTGGCGTCGCGCCACTCCACGAGTTGGCCGTCCATCCAGATCTTGCCGTCACGGTCTTCCAGCGAAGGGGGGAGCACGCTCATGTTGGGTTGTCCTTGGGGGGTGGGAGATCCGGGGACCTCCGGGGGGAGATGTCGCAAAAGCTTTCGATTTTACGGCGGCGCCCGGAGCCGGGGCCGCGACAATGGCGGGTTTTGCCAATCAGCCAGAAAAGGGATTCCGTGTCCGTATTCAAGAACGTCATCGTCTATCGCATCGAAGCCGGTTGGTCGCAATCGCTGACCGACGCCGAGGCAGGCCTGGACAAGTTCCGTTTCGTGCCGTGCAGCCCCTCGCAGGAAAAGTCCACCGGTTGGTCCGAGCCGCGCGGGCAGGACCACGGCCCGCTGGTCGAATCCGTCGGCGGCCAGTGGGTGCTCGAATTCATGATCGAAGCCAAGACGCTGCCCGGCTCGGTGGTGCGCCGAAAGGTCGACGAGCGCTGCGCGCAGATCGAGACCACCACCGGCCGCAAACCGGGCAAGAAGGAAAAGAAGGAACTGAAGGAAGAGATCACCCACGAGCTGCTGCCGATGGCCTTCACCCGCCACGCACGCGTGGCGGTGTGGATCGACCCGCAGGCACGCCGCCTGGTCGTCAACGCCAGCAACGCGGCGCGCGCCGACGAGGTGGTGACCAGCCTGGTGAAATCGCTCGACGGCTTCGCGGTGACACAGATCAACACGCAGATCGAGCCAGCCACCGCGATGTCGGGTTGGCTGTCGAGCCAGGAGCCGCCGGCCGGCTTCACCATCGACCGCGAGTGCGAGCTCAAGGCCACCGACGAATCGAAAGCGGTGGTGCGCTACGCGAAGCACCCGCTCGACATCGAGGAAGTGAAGCAGCACATCGCCGCCGGCAAGCGCCCGACGCGGCTGGCCATGACCTGGGAAGACCGCGTGTCCTTCGAGCTCAGCGAAGCGATGCAGCTGCGCAAGATCGTGTTCCTCGAGGGCACCGACGGCGCCCAGGACGGCAAGAAGGAAGACAACTTCGATGCCGACGTGGCCATCGCCACCGGCGAGCTGGGCGACTTGGTACCGGCGCTGCTCGAGGCGCTCGGTGGCGAAGCCGCCTTCACCGCCGCGGTGGCGGAGCCGCAGCAGCCGGCGGCCGCGTCGGCAGCCGAAGTCGAAGACGCGCCCTTCTAGGCAGCCGGCGGGGCGCTGTCGTCCTGCCCGCCGGCGGGCGCCGCGTCGGGCTCGACCGGCGGCCGTGACAGCGCCCAGCTCTGGAGCTTGCCGCTCACGAAGACGGCTTCGACATACGACTCGCCGCCATCGGTCCAGCGGTAGATTTCCGGCTGCTGGTCTTTCGGCGTCCTGAGCTCGCCGAGCGAATGCGTCATGGCCACCACGTGCAGCAGCGTGACCTTGGGCTTCAGCTTGGCGTTGAGCATCACCGCGCTGGCGACATAGCCGATCGGCCGGTTGGCCGCGCGCTTGAGCACCTGCATCGTGCGGGTGAAGTGCAGCAGCAGGAACATGACGATGCCGCCCGCCGTCACCAGCACGCCCTGCCAGCCGAAGCTGCGGTAGGCCAGCCCGAGCAGCACCAGTCCGCCCAGCGGTACGAAGACTTTCTGAAAATTCATGGGGCGCATTGTCGCTGTGGCGGCCGACGGTCCACGGCCAGCGGCTTCAGTCCAGCCGGCGCACGATGTCCAACGCTTCTTCCACGCGCTCGACGGCATGGATCGTCAGACCCTCGATCTCCTTGCTGCCCTTCTTCGGCGCATTGGCCTTGGGCACGACGGCGACGCTGAAGCCGAGCTTGGCGGCTTCCTTCAGCCGCTCCTGCCCGCGCGGCGCGGGCCGCACCTCGCCGGCCAGGCCAACTTCGCCGAAGGCGATGAAGCCCTTGGGCAGCGGCTTGCCGCGCAGGCTGGACGTGATCGACAGCATCACGGCCAGGTCGGCTGCAGGCTCGGTGATGCGCACACCGCCCACTGCATTCACGAACACGTCCTGGTCCATGCAGGCCACACCGGCATGGCGATGCAGCACGGCCAGCAGCATCGCGAGCCGGTCGCGATCGAGGCCGACCGACAGGCGCCGCGGGCTCGGCCCGCCGTTGTCGACCAGCGCCTGGATCTCGACCAGCATCGGCCGCGTGCCTTCGAGCGTGACCATGACCACGCTGCCCGGCACCGGCTCGCTGTGCTGGCTCAGGAAGATCGCGCTGGGGTTGCTCACGCCCTTCAGGCCGCGCTCCGTCATGGCGAACACGCCGATCTCGTTGACCGCGCCGAAGCGGTTCTTGATGGCGCGCACCAGGCGGAAGCTCGAATGGGTGTCGCCCTCGAAGTACAGCACCGTGTCGACCATGTGCTCCAGCACCCGCGGGCCGGCCAGTGCGCCCTCCTTCGTGACGTGGCCGACCAGCACGATCGCCGTGCCGCTGGCCTTGGCGAAGCGCGTGAGGTGGGCCGCGCATTCGCGCACCTGCGCCACCGAGCCGGGCGCCGAGGTGAGCTGGTCCGAATACACCGTCTGGATCGAGTCGATCACCGCGATGCCCGGCCGGTGCGCATCGAGCGTGGCGATGATCTTCTCGAGCTGGATCTCGGGTAGCACCTGCACCTGCGAGCGCTCCAGCCCGAGCCGGCGCGAGCGCAGCGCGACCTGTGCGCCGCTCTCTTCGCCCGACACATAGAGCGCGTTCTGCCCCTGGCGCTGCAGCGCATCGACCGCCTGCAGCAGCAGCGTCGACTTGCCGATGCCCGGGTCGCCGCCGATCAGCGTCACGCCGCCGGGCACGATGCCGCCGCCCAGCACGCGGTCGAGCTCGTCGATGCCGGTGGGCGTGCGATCGACGTCGCTGGCCTCGATCTCCGACAGCACCGCCAGGTCGGCCGTGCCGCCGAGCGCCGCGAACTGCGTGCCGAAGCGGTTGTTGGCGGCGCCGGCGGGCTGCGCGACTTGTTCGATCAGCGTGTTCCAGGCGTTGCAGCTGGGGCACTTGCCCAGCCACTTGGCGCTGGTGCCGCCGCACTCGGTGCAGACGTAGTTGGTTTTTTCCTTGGCCATCGCACGAGTGTAGGGAGCAGGCGGCCACGCCATTCAATAATCGGCCATTCACCCGAACGAACGGAGACCGCCATGCCCCATCTCGTGATCCTCTACACGCCGAACGTGGCCGAAGGCACCGACATGAACGCGCTGTGCCGCACCCTGTGCGACACCCTGCTCGCCCAGCGCGACGACGCCGACAAGCAGGTCTTCCCGATCGACGGCACGCGCGTGCTGGCCTACCCGGCCGCCCACTACGCGGTGGCCGACGGCTCGGGCGACCATGGCTTCGTCTACCTGAACCTGCGCATGGCGGCCGGGCGCACCAGCGCCACACATCAGCGCATCGGCGATGCCGTGCTGGCCGCGGCCCAGGCCCACTTCGCGCCGGTCTTCGCGCGACAGCACCTGGGGCTCACGCTGCAGATCGACGAAAACCCCGGCATGGTCTACAACGGCAAGCACAACAATCTCACGCCGCTTTTCGCCGGCTGACCCCATGCAGACACCACTCAACCCCTTCAAGAAAGCCATGCAGGACGGTCAGGCCCAGATCGGCCTGTGGGTCGGCCTGGCCGACGGCTATGCCGCCGAGCTGCTCGCGGGCGTCGGCTACGACTGGCTGCTGATCGACGGCGAGCACGCGCCCAACGACCTGCGCTCGGTGCTGGCGCAGCTGCAGGCCATCTCCAGCGCCTGGGCGGCGCTGCCGCACCGCTCGCAGCCGATCGTGCGGGTGCCGGTCGGCGAGACGGCGCTGATCAAGCAATACCTCGACATCGGCGCGCAGACGCTGCTGGTGCCGATGGTCGACACCGCCGAGCAGGCCGCGCAGCTGGTGCAGGCGATGCGCTACCCGCCCGAGGGCATCCGCGGCATGGGCAGCGGCCTGGCCCGCGCGTCGCGCTGGCAGGCGCATCCCAACTACATCCATGAAGCCAATGCGCAGGCCTGCCTGCTGGTGCAGGCGGAAACGGTCGAGGCCATGAAGAACCTCGACGCCATCGCCGGCACGCCGGGCGTCGACGGTGTCTTCATCGGCCCGGCCGACCTGTCGGCTTCGATGGGCTTCTCCGGCCAGCCGAACCATCCCGAGGTGCAGGCCGCGATCGCCGACGGCATCGCGCGCATCCTGAAGGCCGGCAAGGCGCCGGGCATCCTCGCGACCACCGAGGAGCAGGCGCGCAAGTGGCTGGCCGCCGGTGCCCTCTTCGTCGCCGTCGGCGTCGACACCGCGGTGCTGACGACCGCCGCCCGGCAACTGCTGGCCCGCTACAAGCAGGACGCGCCGGCCGCACCACCCAACGGCTACTGAAAAAGTCGGCCCGACGTGGCGTAAACGCGGGGGTCGAGGCACCCGCCCTGCTGGAAAAATACCGGTTCGGCGCGCGCCGGGCTTCGCTCTGCGCTGCGACCTTCAACCCTCGGAGACAGACGCCATGAATTTCACCCGCCGCCATCTGCTGCAAGGCACCGGTGCCTCGGTCCTGCTGGCCGGCATCGGCCAGCACGCCTTCGCACAGGCCACGCTCGAGACCACCACCATCGTCACCGGCTTCGCCGCCGGCGGCACGTCCGACACCATCTGCCGCCGCGTGGCGCAGAAGCTGAGCCCCGAATTCGCCAAGGCGGCGGTGGTGGAAAACCGCACCGGCGCCGGCGGCCAGATCGCCATCGGCTACATCAAGGGCCGCCCGGCCGACGGCTCGGCCATCCTG
Source organism: Variovorax sucrosi (assembly GCF_051216635.1). NCBI lineage: Bacteria > Pseudomonadati > Pseudomonadota > Betaproteobacteria > Burkholderiales > Comamonadaceae > Variovorax > Variovorax sucrosi. The sequence continues at coordinate 86,323 of NZ_JBPJZU010000014.1, forward strand.
CAGACGCCGACGTCGATGCTCACCATCTACCCGCACATCTACAAGAAGCTGGCGTACGACCCGCAGGTCGACCTGACGCCGGTGTCGCTGGGCTGCGTGTTCGACTTCGGCCTGGCGGTGGGGCCAGCGGTGCCGCTCAGCGTCAAGACCGTGCCCGAGTTCCTGGCCTGGGCCAAAGCCAACCCGGCGGGCGCCAACTTCGGCTCGCCGGCCGCCGGCTCCACGCCGCACTTCATCGGCGCGCTGCTCGGCAAGAGCGCCGGGGTCGAGCTGAAGCACGCGGCCTACCGCGGCACGCAGCCGGCCATGCTCGACCTGCTTGGCAGCAACGTCTCGGCGGTGTCCGGCCCGATCGGCGACCTGACGCAGCACCTGCCCAGCGGCAAGGTGCGCATCCTGGGCGTCTCCGGCGCCAAGCGCAGCCGCTTCGCGCCCGACGTGCCGACCTACGGCGAGCAGGGCATCGCGAACATGGCGCACAGCGAATGGTTCGCTTTCTTCCTGCCGGCCAAGGCGTCGCCGGAACTGGTCGCGCGCCTGAACGCCTCGATGAAGGCGGCGCTCACCTCGAAGGATGTGGTCGACGGCCTGAGCACCTTCGGCCTGGAAGCGATGGCCTCGTCGCCCACCGAGTTGGCCGACCTCGTCAAGAAGGACACGGCGAAGTGGGGCCCGATCGTCAAGGAGGTCGGCTTCACGGCCGAAGGCTAGGCGTTCGGTAGAGCGCCGCGCATCTGGCACCATCGCACCCATGAACATCTGCATCTACGGCGCCGGCGCGATCGGCGGATGGATCGGTGCTGCCTTCGCGCAGGCCGGTGAACGACTCAACGTGGTGGCGCGCGGCGCCACGCTCGACGCCTTGCGGCGCGATGGGCTGGTGCTGCTGCGCGGCGACCAGCGCACGCAGGTGCCCGTCAACGCGGTCGACGACCCGGCCGCGCTCGGCGTGCAGGACGTGGTCGTCATCGCGGTGAAGGCGCCATCGCTGGCTGCCGTGGCCGCGCGCATCGCACCGCTGATCGGCCCCGACACCCTCGTGCTGACGGCCATGAACGGCGTGCCTTGGTGGTTCCTCGACGGCGGCTTCGGTGGTGCGCTGGCGGGCACGCGGCTGCAGGCGATCGACCCCGACGGCGCGATCGCGGCGGCCATCCCGTCGCGCCAGGTGGTCGGCGGCGTGGTGCACGCAAGCTGCGCGCTCGATGCGCCCGGCGTGGTGCGCCATCACTTCGGCAGCGGCTTGATCATCGGCACGCCATCGGGCGAAGCGAGCGAGCGCGTGAACGCCCTGGCGGCGCTGCTGGTGCGCGGCGGCCTCGATGCGAAGGTGTCGCCGCAGATCCAGAAAGACGTCTGGTACAAGCTCTGGGGCAACATGACGGTCAACCCGATCAGCGCGTTGACCGGTGCCACCACCGACCTGATCCTGGCCGACGACGAGGTGCGTGGTTTCATCTCGGCCGTCATGCTGGAGGCCAAGGAGATCGGCGCGCGCATCGGCATCCCGATCGCCGAGATGCCCGAAGACCGCCACGTGGTGACGCGAAAGCTCGGCGCCTTCAAGACCTCGATGCTGCAGGACGTGGAGGCCGGGCGGCCGGTCGAGCTCGATGCCTTGGTGACCGTCGTGCACGAGCTCGGCCAGCGAACCGGCGTGCCGGCGCCTTTCACCGCCGCCCTGCTCGGGCTGGCGCGCCTGCGCACGCGGCAGCTCGGGCTGTACTGACGCACCGCCGCTGCGCGGCCAGCGGTGCGTCAGTCGCCCAGCACCACCGGCACCCGTGGCGCCACCGCGCACATCAGCTCGTAGCCGACGGTGCCGGCGGCGCGCGCTACCTCGTCGATCGGCAGCACCGCCGCGCCGTTCGACGCGCGGCCCCACAACGTGACCTCGCTGCCGAAGCCGACCGGGCGCCCGGCCGCCTGCAGGGGCGTGAGGTCGACGGTGACCATGTCCATGCTGACGCGGCCGACCACGCGGGTGCGCACGCCGTCGACCAGCACCGGCGTGCCCGTCGGCGCATGGCGCGGGTAGCCGTCGGCATAGCCCACCGCGGCCACGCCGATGGTCATCGATGCCTCGGCCACGAAGTGCGAGCCGTAGCCGACGGTCGCGCCGGCCTGCAGTTCCTGCGTGCCGATGAGCCGCGTCGACAGCGTCATGCCCGGCTGCAATTGCCAATGCGCGCTGTCGTGCTCCGGAAAGTCGGGGACGCCGCCGTAGAGGACGATGCCGGGGCGCACCCAGTCGATGCGCGTCTCGGGCGCATGGCGCAGCACGGCGGCGCTGTTGGCGATCGAGCGCTCGCCCGGCAGGTCTTGCGTGGCGCGGTGGAAGGCGGCCAACGCATCGGCGATGCCGCGCGGGCCGTCGGCGTCGCTGAAGTGCGTCATCAGCGAGATCTCGTCGACCTGGGGCAGCGCATTGAGCCGGGTCCAGGCGGCACGGAAGCGTTCGGGCGAAAAGCCCAGGCGGTTCATGCCGGAGTTCATCTTGAGGAAGACGCGGTGCGGCACCTGCGTCTTGTGCGCGGCGAGCATGTCGATCTGCGCGTCGCAGTGCACCGCATGCCACAGACCGAGGCGCGAGCAGAGCTCCAGGTCGCGCGGCTCGAACACGCCTTCGAGCAGGAGGATCGGGCCGCGCCAGCCCAGTGCGCGAATGCGTTCTGCCTCCGCCAGGTCGAGCAGCGCGAAGCCGTCGGCGCCGCGGAACGCATCGAAAACGCGCTCGATGCCGTGGCCATAGGCGTTGGCCTTGACGACGGCCCAGACGCGCGATTCGAGCGCCGAGCGGCGCACGCGCTCGAGGTTGTGGCGCAGGGCGCCGGCATGGATGGTGGCGAGGATGGGACGGGGCACGAAACAAGGACCTCTCAGGCTGCGGGAAAGCCCTGCGAAATGGGGGAATGCCCCCACAGGGGAACGCCATTTTGGCATCGCACCCCCATGCTATAACCGCGCATTCGCCAGCGGGCGAGGTCTTTTTTCTACCGCACCCACACACCGCCAGAGTCCCTCCTGGCCAGCCAGCCCATCGATGAAGCGCGGTTTCTACACGATCATGTCGGCCCAGTTCTTTTCGTCACTGGCCGACAACGCGCTCTTCGTGGCGGCCGTCGAACTGATGCGGTCCTCGGGCGCCCCCGAATGGCAGCGAGCGGCCCTGGTGCCGATCTTCACGCTCTTCTATGTGGCGCTGGCACCGCTGGTGGGCGCCTTCGCCGACGCCTACCCCAAGGGGCGGGTCATGTTCATCAGCAACGCCATCAAGGTGGTGGGCTGCCTGATGATGCTGTTCGGCTCGCACCCGCTGCTGGCCTACGCCATCGTCGGCCTGGGCGCCGCCGCCTACTCGCCGGCCAAGTACGGCATCCTCACCGAACTGCTGCCCGCATCGCAGCTGGTCAAGGCCAATGGCTGGATCGAGGGGCTCACCATCGCGTCGATCATCCTGGGCATCGTGCTGGGCGGCCAGCTGGTGGGCCACGCGGTGTCGAGCCATCTGCTGGCCTGGGACTTCCCGGTGCTCGACACCGGCATCGACACGCCGCCCGAAGCCGCCATCGGCGCGCTCATCTTCGTCTACATGCTGGCGGCATGGTTCAACACACGCATCCCGCACACCGGTGTCGAGATGCGCCCGCTGCGCGCCAACCCGCAGCACAGCTTTGCGCGCAACCTGGTGGCGCTGCTGCCCGACTTCTGGCATTGCAACGCGCGCCTCTGGCGCGACAAGCTGGGCCAGATCTCCCTGGCCACCACCACGCTGTTCTGGGGCGCCGGCGGCAACCTCAAGTACATCGTGCTGGCTTGGGCCTCGTTGGCGCTGGGCTACAACACGGCGCAGGCGTCCTCGCTGACCGGCGTGGTCGCGATCGGCACGGCCGTCGGTGCGGTGGTGGCGTCGATGAAGATGCGCCTGGACATGGCGACGCGCGTGATCCCGCTGGGCATCAGCATGGGCCTGCTGGTGATCGGCATGAACTTCATCGGCAACATCTGGGTGGCCGTGCCATTCCTGATCCTGCTGGGCGGCCTGGGCGGCTTCCTGGTGGTGCCGATGAACGCGCTGTTGCAGCACCGCGGCCACAACCTGATGGGCGCCGGCCGGTCGATCGCGGTGCAGAACTTCAACGAACAGGCCTGCATCCTGATCCTCGGCGCCTTCTACAGCGCATGCACCGGCCTGGGCCTGTCGGCCTATACGGCGATCACCGCCTTCGGCGTCGTCGTGGCGGGCTTCATGTGGCTCATCAAGCGCTGGCACGAGAACAACCTGCGCCGCCACCCCGAAGAGGTCGACCGGCTGCTGTCGATCGCGCGCAGCGACAAGCACCACTGAGCAGGCGGGGCCTGCACGGCCCGGCGTAGGATGCGCAGCTCTCTCTCACCCTGGAGCGCCGCGATGACCCGCCTTTACGACTTCGAAGCCCAGCGGATCGATGGCCAGCCGGTGGCACTGGGCAGCTACCGCGGCCAGGTCCTGTTGATCGTCAACACCGCGAGCCAGTGCGGCTTCACGCCGCAGTTCGCCGGCCTGGAAGCCTTGCACCAGCAATACGCGAAGCGCGGCCTGGTCGTGCTCGGCTTCCCATCCAACCAGTTCGGCGCGCAGGACCCCGGCAGCAACGAGGAGATCGGCGCCTTCTGCACCAAGAACTACGGGGTGAGCTTTCCCATGATGGCGAAGATCGAGGTCAACGGCGCCGCGGCGTCGCCGCTGTACCGCTGGCTCACGGCGGAAAAGCCCGGCCTGCTCGGCAGCACCGCCATCAAATGGAACTTCACGAAATTCCTGGTCGGCCGCGACGGCGCAGTGATCCGGCGCTACGCACCGCTGGACACACCCGCCTCGCTGGCCAAGGACATCGAGGCCGCGCTGGCCGTACCGGTCGCACCGGCCTGAGCGCGGCTGCGGCCCGCCCACGGCTCAGGACGCCGACTGGACGCTGATGTCCACGCGCCGGTTGGGTGCAAGGCAGGCAATGAGTGCGCGCCGATCCGCCTGTGCGCACTGGACCTTCGGCTGCGTCTCGCCCAGGCCGCGCACCTGGATACCGCGCGCCGGCACGCCGGCCTTCACCAGGTAGTCGCGCACCGTGGCGGCCCGGGCCATCGACAACTGCTGGTTGTAGGGGGGCGAACCCAGCCGATCGGTGTGGCCGGTGATGTCGATGCGCTCGATGCTCTTCGCGTTGCGCAAGCTGGCCGCCAGCGCGTCGAGTTCGCCGCGGCCCGCCGGTAGCAGGTCGTCCTGGCGGGCGCCGTCGAAGGCGAACAGTGCGTCGGCCGACAGCTCCATGCGCTGGGGTGCCGGGCGTGCCGCCAATGCAGGCACCGGGGCGGCCGCCGCGGCAGCGCTCTTGAGCACGTCGGCGCAGTCGGTCGGCAGCCAATGGAAGGTCTGCGCCACCACGTTCTTGTCGAAGATCGCCTTGTACTGGCAGGTCTTCACGCCGGTGGGCGTGCGGAAGTGGAAGATGTAGTCCCACTCGCGCACCGCCCCCATCCCCTCGCTGAAATGCGGCCGACCGACGAAGTCGTACAGCTGGTCCTTGGTCACGCCCGGCGCAATGCGGCGCAGGTTGTCGAGGTTGGGAAAGGTGCCCTCCCGGAACCAGGCGTCCTTCTGCGCCGGAAAGACCACCTCGCCCGCCACCCCCTCGTCCGAAATGCGCTTGCTCACGGTTGACGTGCCGCAGGCCTGCAGGGCCAGCAGTGCCACCAGCCCCGTGGCCAGCGCGGTGCGTTGAATCATCTTGTTCGTCATGTTCGTTTCCTCTGTGATGCGTTGGTCGTGCACGGCTTACCAGTGGAAGCCGGCACCGGCGCCCACACCGAACTTGCCGCGCGAATTGCCGGTGGCGCTGAACTTCATGACCCAGCGGCCGTTGTCCGACAGCTTCGAGACGCCCAGGGCCAGCCCGGCCTCGCCGTCGTAACCGCCCACGCCCACCGACACCATGCTCTTGCCGGGGATGTAGGCCTGCGGCAGGTTCGCCATCGCGATGGCGCCGGCCGTGCCGGCGCTGGCGCGCTTGGCGTTCTTGCGCAGGTCGCCGCTCAGCTGGTTGAAGCGCTGGTCGGTGTACTGCCGGTTGCCCTCGAGGCCGGCGTTCAGCTGGTCGACGTTGACGGCGTCGGTGCCCTCGACACCGGCGGCCACGTTGTGCACCGTCACCGCGCCGGTGCCTTTGCTGCCCATGGTCACGCTGTTGTAGTTGCTCGTGCCGTCCACGTTCGTGTCGTACTTCACCGTGCCCTGGTCGATCTGCGCGACCTGGCCCTGCACCGCCTTCAACTGGCTCACGTTGACCGCGTCGCTGTCGACCGTGCCTGCCGCCACGCCGGTGATCTGGCGGAACTGGCCGTTGGCCGCATCGCCCACCGACACCGCCGCCAGCGTGCTGGTGGTCGCGCCGATCGCGGTGCGCTGTTCGGCCGTGGCCGACGGCGGGATGTAGCCCGCCACGCCGGCCGCGGTCGATGCCACCGAGCCTGCGCCCAGTGCCACGCCACCGGCCTGCGTCACGTTGCTGCCGGCGCCGAGTGCCACGCCGTTGGCGGACGCGGCCGTGGCGCCCAAGCCTGCTGCATAGCTGTTGGCACCCGATGCCACGGCGTTCTTGCCGGACGCGATCGCGTCGACACCGCTGGCGCCTTCGTTGGCTTCGTTGGTGCCGCCGGTCGAATTGACGCTGTAGTACGTGGTCTTGTTGGCCGCCACGGCCGTCGAGAGGTTCGCGATCGCCGAGTTGGTGGCATAGAGCTGCGAGCCGTTGATGGCGTCGGTGCTGGTGGCGCTGATCCGCCCAGCCGCCACGTTGGTGATGGTGCGCTCAGCCCCCACCGCGCCCACGCTGACCGTGCTGGCCGGCGTGGTGCCCGCGAAGTTGTAGGTGACACCATGGATCACGGTGCTCGTGGTGCCGACCGCTGCGACCGTGGTCGAGCCTGCGCCCAGCGCCACGGCGCCCGCATTGCTTGCCACAGCGCCTGAGCCCAGTGCCAGGGCGTTGCTTGCGCTGGCACTGGCGGTATCGCCCAAGGCGACGCCGCCGGCGGCGGTCACCGAGGACGCGTTGCCCAGCGCCACCGCGCCTTGTCCCTGGGCAGTGTTGCTGTTGCCGACGGCCACGGCCCCCTGGCCGACCACGGTGTTCTGGTAGCCGATGCCAACGGCGCCTTGCGCCGCGGTGCCCGGGGCGCTGACCGCCTGGCCGCCGCCGCCGACCATGTTGGTGTTGCCCATCGCCACCGAACCGTCGCCGGTGGCTGTGTTGTCGCGGCCCGCTGCGATGGTGCCGGTGCCGGTGGCGGTGTTGGGGTCGCCGATGGCCACGGCGCCATCGCCGTTGGCGACATTGCCCGACCCGATCGACACCGCCCGGCCGCCGGTGGCGACCGCGCCGGTGCCGATGGCAACGGCCTCGTCGGAATCGGCAACAGAATTGGTGCCGATGGCAATGGCATCGAATCCCGAAGCAGTGGCACCGTTGCCCATGGCAACGGCTCTGTCGTAATACGCCCCGGCACCGTTACCGACGGCTGTGGCCGAGAGGGCGGCCGTCGCACCGGAACCGATTGCCGTGGCATCGGCGTCTGCGGCGGACGCGCCATACCCCACGGCAGTGGCCCTCGCCCCGCTGGTCATCGCCTGGCTGCCGAGCGCCGTACTGCCTACGCCGCCGGCCGTGGCCCGATCACCGAATGCGCTTGCATTGGCATAGCTGGCATTGGCCTGATATCCAACTGCAGTGGCTTGTGCGACAGTGGCGATGGCGCTGGAGCCGATCGCAACGGTGTTTTTGTCCAGTGCCATGCTCTGGCTGCCTAGCGCCAGCGCATTATCCCCAAAGGCAGTGGCGTTAGCGCCTACCGCAATAGCGGATGTGAACGCAGCCCGGGCAGTGTCACCCACGGCCACGCTGCTGATGCCCGTGGCCATGGCATTGACACCCGCCGCCAGGGCGTTCGCCCCGAACGCGCCCGAGTTTGCAAGGGTCGAATTGCCCACCGCCGTGGAATTGACATGGAAGTAAGGCGTCTCGTCGACGCTGACCCACTGGCCGCCCTTCCAGACGGCCATGCCGGCCTGCAGACCGTTCGCGCCGGCCGTGGCGTTCGTGTTGTAGACCATCATGCCGTCGACCGGCTGGTTGCCGTTGAGGGTCCAGGTCGCGCGGTCCGTGAGCGCAATGCGCGGCATCAGGACGCCGCGGTTGGTGCTTTCGACTTCGAGCACGGAACCGGGGTTGATGGTGGTCGGGTTGTTGCCGATCTTGACCTGCGCATGCGCCAGCCCGGTTGCCAGCAACAGGAGCGCGACCCCCATGCCGGCGCGCGACGTTCCCTTGCCCTGGCGGCCGGCGATTTCCGAGGTGGCCACCCAGGCACCCAGTGACGCGTTCCAAACGGTTCGATGTGTCTTGTTCATGGTCTTCTCGCTCCCTGTGTTTGCGAATGGAGGGCCCATCGCGAACGTTTGCGCCGCTGCGCTGGCCCTGACTTGTTGAGGGAGCGGATGGTGGCAAGCGACCATCGGGTTGAGTGGGGTTGGCGAGATTCAGCGAGATTGCGGCTGCATTCCGCATCGAAATTGCAAACTAGTTCGCAACAATCAGTGGACTAAAACAAAAGGCTTCGCATCGATGTCGGGCCATCGCATACGGTTTGGCGCAGGGCCGCGCGGCGACATCGGCTAACGCAGGGTGTCGAAGAAACTCGACAGCGGCCTGACGTGCCAGGGCTGCGCATGCGGCGCTGCCGTCGGCGGGGCCGGTGGGGCCGGGGACGCCGCCGTGCTCCACAGGCCGAGCCGCACCATCGGGCTGGTGGGCGTGCGGAGCAAGGCGGCATGGCTCGCAGCGATGCGGTGCCAGCCGCTGGCCTGGTGCAGGTCGACCGGGCTGCGCAGGCCCATGCCGATCAGCGAGGACAAGGAGTACTCGCCCCAGGAGGTGTAATGCATGCGGGCTTCGCGATGCAGCATGGTCAGCAGTGCGTGCGCGCGCGACGTCGACAGGTAGTCCAGGCTGGCGCCCAGCCGAACCATGTAGGCCAGTTGCTGCACATCCCACGCCACCAGGTTCAGGTGAAAGTCGCCGATGGTGCGCGGATGAACGATGCCCGCGTGCACCGACAGGAACCTGCAGATGTCTTCGAGCGCGGCGCCGGCCGGCGTTGTCTGGGCGTGGCCCTGGTGCCAGGTCGACAGGGCCTGCATTTCCTCGGCCGTACCGACGCCGCACCATTCGAGGCGATCGGCCAGCACGCATTCGAAATCCTGCCGCGAGCGGATCTGCCATTGACCACGCAGCAGCTGCCGCACTTTGCGTTTGGGCAGCGCGCTCTTCAACTGGTTGAAGTCGTCGTTCGCCAGCAGCGCCAGGTTGGCGCTGAGCAGGTAGGCACCCAGTTGCCGCGGCGAGACCGACTCGGTCGGCGCGAAGTTCAACGCGGGCCACAGCGATGCCGTGCTGCAGGCGAGCACGCCGCGCAGCACGAGCAGAACCGCCAGGCTCCACACCGACAGCAGGCAGAGCCAGAGGGCGCCCACGAGGTCGGCGCTTACTGCAGACCGAGGACTTCGATCTCGACGCGGCGGCTCGGCTGCAGGCAGGCGACCAGTTCAGGCGTCTTCTGCGTGCCGGCGCAGGTCGCCACTGGCTCGCGCTTGCCCTTGCCTTCCGCGCGCAGCTTGGCGGCGTCGACGCCGTTTTGCACCAGCAGTTGGCGCACCGTCTGGGCGCGTGCCAGCGACAGGGCATCGTTGTAGGCATCGCTGCCCAGCCGGTCGGTGTGTCCGGTGACGAGCACGCGGTCGAAGGTCTGGCCGCGCAGGTCGGCAGCCAGCTTCGCCACCCGCTCGCGGCCGTCGGGCAAGAGGTCGCGCTCGGTGCTGCGATCGAAGCGGAACAGGCCATCGGTGCCCAGCGTCATCCGGGTCGGCCGCACCGGCGGCGCGACCACGGCCACGGGCTGGATCGCCGGCGCCGGCGGCTTCAGCAGGTCGGCGCAGCCCGGGCCCTTCCAGTACATGCCCTGCGTCAACACGTCCTGGTTGAAGCGCACCATGTACTGGCAGGTGATGTAGTCGGGCCCCGCACCTGTGCGGAAGTGAAAGATGTAGTTCCACTCGCGCACGCCGCCCAGGCCTTCGCTGAAGTGCGGAAAGCTCAGCAGCTCGCGGACCTGGTCCTTGCCCATGCCGGTGCGCATCGCGCGCAGGGCCTCGAGACTCGGGAAGGCGCCCTGCTGCCAATTGGCGGTGTTCAGCGCGGGAAAGTCGGCGTCCTTCGGCGGCACCGGGTTCTCGGCCGCGGCCTTGGCCTGCATTTCGGGCGTGATGGTGTGGCTCGGGCTGGCGCAGCCGCCCGCCATCAGCGCCACCAGGCAGGCGGCGGCCAGGGACATCGCACGGGCGGCGAAGGGCTTCTTGGTTTGAAAGCGCTTGTTCATGATGAAGTTCGTCCGTCTTGTGTTCAGTTGAAAACCCACTCGGCGCCGATGGTGGCGCCGACGCCCGCGCGGCTGGTGGCGACACCGCCGGTCAGGCTCCACGCGTTGTTGTCGGAGGTGCGGCGGAAGCTGACGCCGACGGCGCCCTGGCCCTTGAAGGCGCCGACGCCGATGCGCATGACCGTCTTGCCTGGCACATAGCTGGCCGGCATCTGCAGCGCCATCGCCGAGGCCACGCCCGCATAGGCGTTCTTGGCGACGCCGTCGATACGGTTGTTGACCGAATCGATGCGGCTGTTCAGGTTGTTGTTGACGGCCGTCAGCTGGTTCACGTTGACCGCGTCGGTGCCGGCCACGCCCGGTGCCACGTTGTGGATGCTGACCGGGCCGGTCGTGTTGTTGCCGCCCATGGTCACGCTGTTGTAGTTGACCGAGCCGTCGACATTGGTGTCGTACTTCACCGAGCCCTGATCGATCTGCGTGACCTGGGCCTGCACCCCCTTCAACTGGCTCACGTTGACCGCGTCGCTGTCGACCGTGCCGGCCGCCACGCCGGTGATCTGGCGGAACTGGCCGTTGGCCGCATCGCCCACCGACACCGCCGACAGCGTGCTGGTGGTGGCGCCGATCGCCATGCGCTGATCGGCCGTCGCCGTCGGCGGGATGTAGCCCGCCACGCCGGATGCCGTGCTTGCCACCGAGCCTGCGCCCAGTGCCACGCCACCGGCCTGCGTCACGCTGCTGCCCCGGCCGACCGCCACGCCCTGCACAGCCGCCGCCGAGGCGCCGGTGCCGACGGCAATCGAATCCGCCTGGTGCGACGTCGCCGCCTGGCCGATCGCAATGCCACCCGGTGCCGTCTGTTGCACGATGGCGCCGTTGCCGATGCCCACGCCGTTGTCGCCGTTGACCACCGTCTGCGGGCCGACCGCCACGGATTCGGCGCCGACCGCCAGCGAATCGGCGGCGCTGGAATTGGCGTGGAAGTATCTGGTCGGCGTCGTCGAGAACGCGGTAAGCGCACCGGTCAGTTGACGGACCGTGACCGCGTCGCTCGCCTCCGTGCCGTCGGCCATGTTGATGATCTGCCGGTAGCCGGTGGCGTTGCCGACGGACAGCGCGCCGAGCAGCGTCTTGTCGGTGGTGTTGTAGGGCACGCTGATGCTGCCGCCTTCGGGCGTCAGCGCGACCGGGATCTGGCCCTGCGTCGGCACGACCGCGCGGTCGGACACCGAGCCGCTGCCCAGCGCCACGCTCGATGCCGTCAGGGCCTGGGCTCCGTTGCCGATGGCCGTGCCCTGGACCGCGGTGCTCTGCGAGCCCGAGCCCATCGCAATCGTGTTGTCGGCGCTGGCGGTCGAACCCGCGCCCAAGGCGAGTGCATTCTGCGCAGAGGCCACAGCCCCACTGCCGACGGCGACAGCATTGCCGGCCCCGCTGGCGGTGGCGCCGAGCCCCATGGCGACGCCCGCGTCGGCACTGGTCACGGCGTTCTTGCCTGCGGCGATGCCATCAACGCCGGTGGCGCCCAGGTTGTCTTCGTTGGCCCCGCCGGTCGAATTGACGCTGTAGTACTTGGTCTTGTTGGCCGCCACGGTCGTCGACAGGTTTTCGATCGCCGAGTTGGTGGCATACAACTGCGAGCCATTGATGGCATCGGTGCTGGTGGCACTGATGCGGCCGGCGGCCACATTGGTGAGTTGGCGTTCAGCGCCAGCAGCCCCGACGCTCACGACGCCACCGACTGCTGGCGTCGCGCCGGCGAACGTGTAGGTCGTCCCGAGGATGGTGGTGCTCGCCGTCGGATTGGAGGCTGCAACGCTACTGCCGTTACCCAGCGCGACGGCGCCATCGAGCCCTGCCGCGATGGTCACATTGCTCCCGAGGACGAAAGCGTTGTTGGCGTTGATCGTGTTGTTGTTGCCGACCGCATAGGCGCCGGTCCCGTTGATGGTGTTGGGGTCGCCGAAAGCGCCGGAATTGGCGCCGTTCACGACGTTGCCGGTGCCCACGCTGATCGACTGGAGGCCATTGGCTTGCGCCCCGGTGCCGATGGCGATGGCACGGTCGGCCGTGGCGCGGGCGTCGGTGCCGATCGACACCGTGTTGCTCGCCGTGACAGCCTGGCCCGCTCGCAGGCCCATGGCGACATTGCCCACGCCCACCACGTTGATGCCGGCCGATGTGCCGATGGCGGTGTTGTCGGTACCGTTGACCTGTGCGCCGGCATCGGCGCCGACGGCGGTGTTGAAGGTGCCGCTGATCGGTGTGCCGTCTTCGTAGGTGCTGGTGCCGTCCGCGTAGGTGATGCCGTGGGCCGTGCCCTGGATCTCGCGGCCGGCGTTGGCGCCGATGGCGGTGTTGACGCCCGCTCGCATGTTCTGGCCGGCGCGGAAGCCGAGGGCCGTGTTAGCCCAATAGGTGCCGAGGGGGCCGCCGGTGTAGTTCTGGCCGGCGCGCGAACCGACCGCGGTGTTGAAATTGCCGGAGATGCTCTGCATCGTGAAGGCGCCGAGGGCCGTGTTGCTGTTGCCTTGAATCCCCGACGCCACGTCGCGGCCGACGCCGACGTTGTCGGTGCCCTGGGTGCCCAGGCCGGCCTGGTAGCCGAACATCAGGTTGCCGTAGCCCACGATGCCCTGGCCGGCACGCAGGCCGATCGCCACGCCACCGCCTTGCGACGAACCAGCGCCGGCGCTGGCGCCGACAAACACGTTGGGCTCGGCGCCCGCCGCCAAGGGCGTGGACCCGTTCCCGGCCTGCGCACCGATCGACACGTCGTTGACGTTCACCACCCCAGCGGACACACCGACGGCGATGCTGTTGGTCGTGGACGCCTTGGCATCGCAACCCACGGCAATGCCTTGAAGCGCCGAGACCGTTGCAGGTGCCGCGCAGCCGACGTCGGACGCAGCCGTGCCATTGGTACCCGGCGCGACCACGCCGCCGCCTGCCGCCTGAGACCATGCAGCCATCGGCATCAGCGCGCTGACCGCCAGGCCTACGGCCGCTGTCTTGATGGCCCGCGTGCTGCGCGCCGTCTTGCCGCGTCCGGACTGCAGTTCGGACGTCGCTACCCAGGCGCCCAGCGCCTCGTTCCATACCGATCGATGTGTCTTGTTCATGTGTTCCCCCTGTGTGCACTTGCCCGTGAATGGACTGCCGAGGCCAGGAAGGCCCTTGACGGCGGGCGCGATGGTCGTCGGGGGAAGCGAGCAAATATTTCCGTTGCGACAATTCGCGAGGAACTCGCCACAACAAACCAGGAGGACGCCACTTATTGCGCAGTGGCAGGGCCCGTCGGCCGGGCCGAGTCGTCTAAAGTCCGATCGCGACGGATTCCACGCCAACGACCCGCGAGCAATACCGCGGGAGTTGGCGTGGAAGTACAGCGTCGGCGTGACAGCGAAGGGTTGCGGTGCGCCCGAGCGTTGGCGCACCATGACGGCGTCTTGGGTTGGCGTACCGGCGGCCCATAGTCCCAACACGCAGCGAATCGTTCGAGACGGTTCGGTGTGGGTTGGTCATGGTCGCGTCGGTTTTCCGTTGTGTTGTCGAAGGCGCCGGTTAAACGCGGGTCTCATTGCGCTTTCGCCGGGGCTGCTTGATGGGCCCGATGGTGTCGGACCACGCGCCGCACGGGGGGAAATTGTCAGATTTCGCGAGATTTGTGATCAATTCGGAAACGATCGTGTGACTTTTTCGCATTCCTCACTTGGAAGTTACATTCGAGCCATGTGACCGTAAGTAGGACATTCAGCCCATGAGAATTGCTGTTCTTGAAGACGACACCCACCAACGGGTGCATGTGATCAGGGCACTGAACCAGCAGATGCAACTGCCGGAAGAGCACATCACCGTCGTGCCTTTCGACAAGGGCGAAGCGTTGCGGCGGGCGCTGCGGCTGGACACCTTCGACCTGCTGGTGCTGGACTGGAGCGTGCCCGACCTCGACGGCATCGATCTGCTCCGGTGGATGCGCGACTATCAGAAGGACACGACCCCGGTGCTCATGCTGAGCGTGCACGGTTCCGAGCGGCAGATCGCCCAGGCGCTGGACGAGGGCGCGAACGACTACGTGGTCAAGCCCTTCCGCACGATGGAGCTGTGTGCCCGCATCCGGCGGCTGCTCAAGCAGCACAGCGATGCGGCGCAGGCAAAGGCGACGACGACGCAGCCCTCGCTGGAGCGCTACGGGGCCTGGCTGTTCGACCGCGGGTTGCTGACGGTGGAAATCACCACGGCGTGCAGCGACATTCCGCAGCGCTGCCAGGTCACCGACGGCGAGTTCCGCTTGGCGCTGGCACTGTTCCGCCACATCGGGCGGCCGGTGTCGCGCTCCTACCTGCTCGAACACGCGGGCCATCGCGGCGAAACGCTGTCGTCGCGCGCGCTGGACAGCCACATCTACCGGCTGCGCAGCAAGCTCGGTCTGCATCCCGCCAATGGCGTGCAGCTGCAAACGGTTTACGGCCAAGGCTATCGGCTCGAGTGGGTCTATTCGGTGGCCACCGCGGCCGGCGCCTGAGGGGGCAACGGTCGCGACCCTTGCCCTCCCGCTGATGCGCCGCCGCTTCCTGATCGAGTCGCTGCTCACCGCCACGCTGCTGCCGCTGTTGCTGCTGTGGGCCAACGAGCGGCCCGGGCTCGGCGATGTCAACCGCATGCTGTACGACCAGGTGATGCGGGCCGACGAGCGCGCCGCCCCTTCGCCCGACATCGTGATCATCGGCATCGACGAACGCAGCATCGCGGCGCTCGGCCCCTGGCCGTGGTCCCGCACGATGCATGCGCACCTGCTGGAGCAGTTGGCGCCGTACGCGCCGCGCAGTGTGTTGTTCAACGTGTTCTTCGACACGCCCGGCCCGCCGGAGGACGACGTCTGGCTCGCCACCGCCATGGCCAAGCTGCCGGTCTACCTGCCGATGAATTTCGGCGCCGTGCCGGCCACCACGACCCGGCTCGCGCCCGAGACGGTCGGCTACGGCGAACCCGTGCCGGTGCTGGCCCGGGCCGCCCGCGGCCTGGGCCATGTCAACGCCAACGCGGACAGCGACGATCGGGTGCGCACCCTGTTCCGCTACGAAGGCACGGCGGCGCGTCTGGCGCCCTATGTCGGCGTGCTGATCGCGTCGGGCGCACAGGACGCCACGCCGGCGCGGCCGAGCTTCGAGCCCGAGGGCCGGTGGACGCGGCTGTCGCGCTTCGGCTTCCGGCTCGCCGGGCCGGCGGGCAGCTATCGCACCGTGTCCTACATCGACGTGCTGCTGGGCACGGTGCCCCTGGAAAGCTTCCGCGGCAAGAACCTCCTGATCGGGGCGGTCGAGGACTCGCGGCTCGACGATCAGCTGGCGGTCATGGGCACGGGGGTGCGGGGCGCCGCGCTGCCGGGCGTGGAGGTGCACGCCAACGCGATGGATGTGCTGATGCAGGGCCGGGCGATCGAATTTCCCGAGATGCAGACGCTGTGGCTGTGGATCGCTGTGCCGCTGTGGACGGCGATGGTTCTCTTCCTCGTCGTGGCGCGCCATGCGGCCGTCGGCGCGCTGGCCCTCGGTCTGGCGACCGCCAGCCTGGGCATCGTCGCCTTGCACGAGGCGCGCATGGCGCTGCCGCTTGGCACGCCGCTCGCCAGCATCGCGGGCGCCTACGTGATCTGGAGCTGGCGCCGGCTGGCCGCGCTGATGCAGTTCTTCCGCCAGCGGGTGGACGCGCTGAATGCCGTGCCTGCCGGCGCGTTCGAGCCGGTGCCCGCGGCCGAGGGGCCGGCGATCGACTCGCTGGAGCAGCGCACCCGATCGCTCGACCGTGCCATCGCCCGGCTCGTGGCGCTGCAGTCCACCCTCAGCGACAGCCTGGCCTTGATGCCGGTGCCGGTGCTGATCTGCCGCGGCGACGGCCTGATCGGGCAAAGCAACGGGGCCGCACGCGCCTTGCTGACGCCGTCGTCCTGGGGCCGCGTTCCCACCGACCGGCCGGGCGACACGCTGGCCGGTCGCCAGCTGTTCGGGCTTCTGGCGCCGCTGCAGCGGGTCGACGTGGTCGATGCGCTGCCGTCCGCCGCCTTGCCGTCGCTCTGGCGCGAAGCGGTGAGCGGCGAATACACCACGCCGCTGGGCGCGGTGTTCCGGGCCCAGGCCGTCTGCCTGGGCCAGGGCGGACCGGGGCCGGAATCGGCGCGCTGGATCGTCGTGCTGCGCGACCTGACCCGCGAGCGGCAAGGCGAACGCGAACGCGCGGCACTGTTCTCCTTTTTCTCGCACGACCTGCGCGCGCCGCAGGTGTCGATCCTGAGCCTGCTGGAGCTGAACGACGCCGGCGATGCGGCCATGGCCTCCAAGGACTTGAACGCCGCCGTTGCGCGGGAGGCGCAGCGAACGCTCACCATGGCCGAGAGCTTCATGACCATGCTCGAGGCCGAGTCGTCCGACTACCGCATCGTGCCGGTGTCGATCGCCAGCGTCGTGATGGACGCGCTGGACGCGGTGTGGGCCTCTGCGCAAAAGCGCGGCGTGACCCTGCGCGAGCGGCTGCACGACGACGAGACCTTCGTGCTCGCCGACGGCGCATTGCTGATGCGCGCGCTGCGCAACCTGCTCGACAACGCCATTCGCCACAGTGCGCCGGGCACCGAGGTGCACGTCTGCCTGGCCGCCAGCCCCGCACAAGACGGCCAGAGCGGCGTTGTGCTGATCGCGATTCGCGACGAAGGGGAAGGTATGGACAGCGAAGGCCTCTCGCGCGTGCGCGAAGCCGGCCACCGCCGCACGGGTGCCGGCAGGGAGCACGGCTGGGGCTTGGGCCTGGCGGTGGTCAACACGGTGGTGGCCCGCCATGGCGGCTGGATCGACGTGACGAGCAAGCCGGGCGCCGGCACCCAGTTCATGATCGGCCTGCCGCAGTGCGGGCCCGAATCCCCCCCGCCCGCGGCGATTGAGGCGGGCAGCTGAGGCGCTAGAAGCGGAAGTCCAGCGTCTTGGGCGCGCCGCCCACCGTCACCGTCTGGCGTTTGCTCATGCTGTCGGCGACGGCTTCCACCGTGTAATTGCCGGCCGGCAGATCGATCAGGCATACCGGCCCGCCCGCGCGCAGGCTGACCGGCGCGCCCCCCGAGCGGGTCAGCGTCACCGCCACGTCCGCCAGGTAGGCGCCGTCCGCGCGGGCGAACAGCAGCGAAAGCGGGTGCGACTTGGTCGCGGCCCGCATGGCGGTGGACTCATCCACGCCGATGCCGCCACAAGCGTAGCGCACCGGTCCTTCGCTGCGCAGTGCCGGCACCCCACCTTGCGCCTGCGCCTGCGCCTGCGTGAGCGCACTCGCGCCTACACAGGCGAGCGCGACACACGATTGAACGACCAGCAGACGGCGGGGGGACATGCGAGGCTCCTCAAGTTTTGATATGCGCCCAGCATGCCGCACGCCGCAGCGTGCGCACGTCGGCCGAAGACGCCGGCGTCTGTGCGATCAAGCCGGCGTCAGCGCGGCATCCAGCAGCTCGACCCAGTGCCGCACCGGCGTTTGGCTGCCGCTCTGCAGGTGCGTGATGCAGCCGATGTTGGCCGACACGATGGTGGTCGGCTGCAACTGGT
Organism: Variovorax sucrosi; assembly: GCF_051216635.1. Lineage (NCBI taxonomy): Bacteria > Pseudomonadati > Pseudomonadota > Betaproteobacteria > Burkholderiales > Comamonadaceae > Variovorax > Variovorax sucrosi. The sequence goes on from NZ_JBPJZU010000014.1 coordinate 104,379, forward strand.
TCAGATGCCCGAGCTTGCGGTCGCGCAGCGGGTAGGCCAGCTCGGGCTGCAGCACCGAGTAGGTTCCGGCCGAGCCGCAGCACAGGTGCGATTCGCTCTTCGCGACCTGCACGTCGAAGCCCAACGCGCGCAGGTTCACCTCGACGCCGCCGCGCAGCTTCTGGCCGTGCTGCAGCGTGCAGGGTGGGTGGTAGGCCACCACGCCCGCAGGGGCCGCAACGCGACCCTTCAACGCCGGTACGAGGTCGGGCAGCAGTTCGCTGAGGTCGCGCGTCAGCGCGCTGATGCGTTGTGCCTTCAGCGCATAGGCCGGGTCGTCCTTGAAGACATGGCCGTAGTCGCGCACCGTGACGCCGCAGCCCGACGCGTTCATGACGATGGCTTCCACGTCGTCGCGCTCGGCATGCGGCCACCATGCATCGATGTTGGCCCGCATCTGCGCCTTGGCGCCGTCATGGTCGTTGAGATGGAACTTCACCGCGCCGCAGCAGCCGGCCGCGGGCGCGACGACGGTCTGAATGCCGGCGGCGTCGAGCACCCGCACCGTCGCGCTGTTGATGTTGGGCATCATCGACGGCTGCACGCAGCCGGCGAGCAGCAGCACCTTGCGGGCATGCGTGCGCGTCGGCCAACTGCCGGCATCCTGCTTGGCCGGGATCTTGGCGCGCAGCTTCTCGGGCAGCAGGCTGCGCACCGATTGGCCGAGCTTCATCGCCGGCGCGAACAGCGGCGAGCTCAGGCCTTCCTTCAACAGCCAGCGCGTGGCCGCTTCCATCGGCGGGCGCGGCACCTTCTGGTCGACGATCTTGCGGCCGATGTCGACCAGGTGCCCGTACTGCACGCCGCTCGGGCAGGTGGTCTCGCAGTTGCGGCAGGTCAGGCAGCGGTCGAGGTGCAGCTGCGTGGCGCGGGTGGGCTGCTGGCCCTCGAGCACCTGCTTCATCAGGTAGATGCGGCCGCGCGGGCCGTCGAGCTCGTCGCCGAGGAGCTGGTACGTCGGGCAGGTGGCGGTGCAGAAACCGCAATGCACGCACTTGCGCAGGATGGCCTCGGCCTCGCGGCCGTCCGCGGTACCCTGGAATTCGGGGGCCAGTTCGGTTTGCATCGTGGTTGTCTCGTTGTACCGTCGATTGTCGGCGACTAGGAACTGGAGGGGGGCGCGCGGCCGCGAAAGCGCCGCGCCACCGAGCCCAGCAGCAGTTGCAGGTAGACCGAGCGCCGCAGGTCCCGACGGAAGGGCGGCAGCGACAGCGCCAGCAGCAGCGCGGCCAGCGGCACCACCCACACGAAACCGATGTACTTGAAGCCGGCCGCGCCGATGACGCCGCCGGCGATGAACATGCCGAGCAGTCCGCCGTAGAAACGCAGGGCGACGCGATTGGCCCGCACCCGCTGTTCGGGCGGCGTGTGGCGGTGGTTGCGATAGAAGAGCCGGCCGAGTTCGAGCCCCAGGTCGGTGACGTGGCCCGTCATGTGCGTGGTGCGCATCTTGCCGTGCGACATGGTGGAGCTCAACCCGTTCTGCAGGCCCATGATGTACGACAGCAGCAGCACCGTGAGCGGCACCGCGAAGGGCGTCGGCCAGCTGAGCGTGATGGCGCCGAGCAGGCCGAAGACCAGCAGCAGCGCGGCCTCCAGCATCAGCGGCATGGCGAAGGCGCTGCGCAGGCGATGCCGCTGCGCCCAGTGCACCACGATCGCGGTGGTCGCGGCGCCGGCCACAAAGGCGAGCAGCGCACCCAGCGCACCCAACAGCAGCGGCAGATTGCCCAGCACCAGCCCATCGGCCAGCTGGGAGGCAAAGCCGGACATGTGCGAGGTGTACATGTGCACCACCAGCAGCCCGCCGGCATTCACCGCGCCCGCATTGAAGGCCAGCAGCAGGCCGAAGAGCCGATCGATCGACGCGGTTCGGTGCTGTCCGGTGAGGTGGAGCAGGCGGCGCATGGCGACGGCGGTCGACGCCGGCTAGCCGCGCGCGGGCTCGACGCGGTACAGCCGACCGCGGTTGAAGATGGCGGCCGGGTCGAACTCGCGCTGCAGCGCCTGGTGGATGCGCGCCAGCGGCGGCGTCAGCACATCGAAGCGCGGCAGGTCGGTGGCCGGCTGCGCGGCGCGGAACAAGGTGGCATGGCCACCGGCCGCCCGGGCCGCGGCGCGCAACCGGGCGCCCGCGCCGCCGGGCGCGAAGTACCAGCGCTGGCCGCCGTGCCACTCGACCAGCGGCGGGCTGTCCAGCGCCAGCACCGGTGTCGTCTGCGGCACCGACAGGCGCCACAAGTCGTGCCCCGCCGGTGTCTCCGCGAACCAGGGCAGGCGATGGTCGCGACAGGCATCCCAATCGGCCCGCACATCGGCCTGTCGCTCGCCGCCCAGCTGGGCGCAGGCGGCCTCGACCGCCGCGACCGCGCCGCGCAGGCGCAGGTAGAGCACGCCGTCGCCGCCTTCTGGCACCCAGCAGCTCGCATTGAGCGGCAACGGCCGACCGCCCCAGCCATGCAGGAGCTCGAGCGCCTCGGCCTGCCCGCAGGCGAAGCGCAGCGTCGCCTCGGCCGGCGGCACCGGCAGCACCTTGAGGCTCACCTCGGTGATCAGGCCCAGCACGCCGAGCGATCCGGCGAGCACGCGCGAGACGTCGTAACCCGCCACGTTCTTCATCACCTGGCCACCGAAGCTCAGCAGTTCGCCACGGCCGTTGATCAGCGTCGCGCCCAGCACATAGTCGCGCACCGCGCCGACATTCGCGCGCGCTGGCCCCGACAGGCCCGCAGCGACCATCCCGCCCACGGTGCCGCCCTCGTTGTCGGGTGCAGCGAAATGCGGCGGCTCGAAAGGCAGGCACTGGCCTTGTTCTGCCAGCACCGCTTCGAGTTCGATCAGCGGGGTGCCGGCACGCACCGTCACCACCAGTTCGCTCGGCTCGTAGCTCGTGATGCCCGACAGCGCCCGGGTGTCCAGCGATTCACCTTCGATCGGCTCGCCGTAGAAGTCCTTGGTGCCGCCACCGCGGATGCGCAGCGGCGTCGCGGCGGCGGTGGCAGCGCGGATGCGCTGCGCGATGGCGTGAAGCTCGGGGTCCATGCGACCGATGGTACTGCCGCGCCAGGGGCTGCCGGGCAGGGTCAGTCCTCGAAGAAGTTCACCGGAAGGCCCGGCGTTTCGGTGCGCGTCCAGAACACGCTGCCGGTCGCCGGCAGCCGTGCCCGCTCGGCATCGCTGCGGCCCTTGGCGGCGCTGGTGACGAACAGGGTGCGCAGGTCGTCGCCGCCGAAGCAGGGCATGGTCGGGCACTGCGCCGGCACCGGCAGCGCGTCGACCCGCTCGCCGCCCGGGGCGAAGCGCAGCAGCTGCGCGCCTTCGAACATCGCGACCCAGTAGTGGCCGTCGGCCGACACGGTGGCGCCGTCGGGCCGTCCGTCGTAGGGCCCGCCGGCCTCGGCGCTCCAGCCGGCGGGCTTGGGCGCGACGCGCGCGAACACCCGCTCGCCCGACAGCGTGTTGGCCGCCGCGTCCCAGTCCCACGCGCGCACCGCATGCGACGGGGTGTCGGCCCAGTAGAGCGTGCGGGCGTCCGGCGCGAAGGCCAGGCCGTTGGCGGTGGTGGCGCCGTCGATCCGCTTCGTGAGCGTCGGCGTGGCCCCACCGCGTGCGTCGAGACAGAAAAGCGCCGCACTGGCGCGGTCCTTGGCCTCGTTGAGGGTGCCGGCCCAGAAGCGGCCGAGCGGGTCGCACTTGCCGTCGTTGAAGCGCATGGTGCGGGTGTCGTGCTCGGCCCGCGCCAGCAGTTGCAGCTCAGCGCCCCAGGTGCGGGCACGGTAGATGCCGTCACGCAGGCCCAGCACCAGGCCGCCGCTGCGGGCCGGCGCCATGCAGCCGGGCTCGCTGGGCAGCGGCCAGCGCTCGATGCGCATCGCGCTGCCGGCACCACGGGTGCGCAGCACGGTGCACGCCACGATGTCCAGCCAGTAGAGCGCCTGTTCGTCGGGGTGCCAGAACGGCGATTCGCCGAGCGCACAGGCGCTGTCGTGCAGAGGTGTCCAGTTCATGCAACCCATTGTGGGGGCCGCCGAGGCGGTGCGGCATGCGGGCAAAAAAAAGCCCGCGGTGCCGAGGCACTGCGGGCTGAACATCCAAAGGAGACTCTCGCTTGAAAACTCTTTGAAAATTCTCTGACGAAGAAGCCGCTGCGCGGTGCAGCGGCCGCTTCAGCCGATCAACGGTTGTAGGCGGTTTCGCCGTGTGCGGAGATGTCGAGGCCTTCGCGCTCTTCTTCTTCCGTCACACGCAGACCGACGGTGAGGTCGGCAATCTTGAAGGCGATGAAGGCCACGACGCCCGACCACACGATGGTCAGCAGCACGCCCTTGAGCTGGATCCAGACCTGGGCGCCGATGCCGTTGGAGACGACGCCCGCCGTGACCCAGTCACCCACGAGGCCCGGGCCGCCGAGGGCCTGCGTGTTGAACACGCCGGTGAGCAGCGCGCCGACGATACCGCCGACACCGTGCACACCGAACACGTCGAGCGAGTCGTCCGCACCCAACAGCTTCTTCAGGCCGTTCACGCCCCACAGGCAGGCGAAGCCGGCGACGAAGCCGATGATGAGCGCGCCCATCAGGCCGACGTTGCCGGCAGCCGGGGTGATGGCCACGAGGCCGGCGACCGCACCCGACGCTGCACCCAGCATCGAGGCCTTGCCGCGCATCATTGCTTCACCCAGGCACCAGGCCAGCACCGCAGCGGCGGTGGCCGAGAAGGTGTTCATGAAGGCGAGCACGGCACTGGTGCCGGCTTCGAGGGCCGAACCGGCGTTGAAGCCGAACCAGCCCACCCACAGCAGCGAGGCACCGACCATCGTCAGCGTCAGCGAATGCGGCGTGAAGGCTTCCTTGCCGTAGCCGATGCGCTTGCCGATCACGTAGGCACCCACCAGGCCGGCGACGGCTGCGTTGATGTGCACGACGGTACCGCCGGCGAAGTCGAGCGCGCCCCATTGCCAGATCAGACCGGCCTTGGCGTTGGTGGCGTCCACCACGTTCGCGGCGGTGTAGGCGTCCGGGCCCATCCAGAACCAGACCATGTGCGCCAGCGGCGCGTAGCTGAAGGTGAACCAGATGACCATGAACACCAGCACGCCCGAGAACTTGGCGCGTTCGGCGAAGGCACCGACGATCAGGCAGCAGGTGATGCCGGCGAAGGTGGCCTGGAAGGCAGCGAACAGCAGTTCGGGGATGTAGACGCCCTTGCTGAAGGTTGCGGCCGGTGCGAAGGTGCCGGTGGCCGCATCGAAGATGCCCTTCATGAAGAGCCGGTCGAAGCCGCCGATGAAGGCATTCCCCTCGGTGAACGCCAGGCTGTAGCCGTAGATGAGCCACAGCACCACGATCAGGGAGAAGGTGACCATGATCTGCATGAGCACCGACAGCATGTTCTTGCTGCGGACCAGGCCGCCGTAGAACAGGGCGAGGCCGGGGATGGTCATCATGATGACCAGCAGCGTCGACAGCATCATCCAGCTGGTGTCGCCCTTGTTGAAGGACGGGGCGGCGGCAGCAGGCGCTGCAGCGTCGGCAGCGGGCGCGCCGGCAGCCGCGGGTGCAGCGGCAGCGGCCGGTGCGGCCGCAGGTGCGGTGGCGGCGGGTGCGGCGCCGGACGTTGCGCCGGCTTCCTGTGCGTTCGGCGTGGGTGTCTGTGCGAAACCGGTCACGCCGGCGGTGAGCACGCTCAGGCCGAGCGCGAGTGAGACAAGCAGTTTTTTCATGTCGATTGTTCTTTCGTGCCTCGATGCGAGATCAGAGTGCCTCGCGGCCGGTTTCACCGGTGCGGATGCGCACCACTTGTTCCAGGTTGTAGACGAAGATCTTGCCGTCGCCGATCTTGCCGGTACGGGCGGCCCCCTCGACCGCCTCGATCACGCGCTCGACCAGTTCGTCGGCCACGGCCGCTTCGATCTTGACCTTCGGCAGGAAGTCGACCACGTACTCGGCGCCGCGGTAGAGCTCGGTGTGGCCCTTCTGGCGACCGAAGCCCTTGACTTCCGTCACGGTGATCCCCTGGACACCGATCGTCGAGAGGGCTTCGCGCACCTCGTCGAGCTTGAATGGTTTGATGATGGCTGTGACCAGCTTCATGGCGTTTCTCCTAGAGATGAAATGAGTCGGCGCGGCAGCATGGGTCGCGCCTTTGTTCTTTACAGCGTCTTGCTGAGCGTGACGATGCCACGCGCCTTGTTCACGAAGCCGTAGAAGTCCTTCTTGTTGGCGCCCTGCACGCCGCCGTACAGCGCCACACCGCTGCCGAAGTCGTACG
>NZ_JBPJZU010000015.1:0-77911 GCF_051216635.1 Variovorax sucrosi
GCCTTCATGCAGGCCAAGGTCGTCACCGCGCGCTTCTATGCCGAGCACATCCTGAACAAGGCGCCGGGCATCCGCGACAGCATCGTCGACGGCGCCGAAAGCGTGACGGCGCTGGCAGTGGACGCGTTCTGAATATCGCCAAGCTGAAATCACAAGGCAGACATCGTGATAGGCCTTTCCAAGGTGACATACGCCAACGCCGTCAGCAGCTTCCATTCTCTGCAGCGCGGCAAGGGCGTCCAGCGACTTTCAGAGATCTTATTTGAACGCATTGAACAAGCGGAAGCCTAAGTGCGCGAACTGTTCTCGGTGGCATCGCTAGGCTGACAGCCCCTACCTAATCGGCTGGGAGGCAGGCTTGTTTATCAACAACTGTAAGGAGTCAATCGTGCGTACCAACTTTCATGACCACCGAAGTGAACACTTGCGCAACTTCACTATCTTCTGTGTGCTGGCCGCCGGGACAACTTGGGCTTCGGCACAAGGCCTCTCCAGGGCGTCACCTGAATCCGTGGGCATGTCAGCAGAACGTTTGGCGGTCCTTGGGACTGCAATGAAAGAAGAGGTGACTAATGGCCGGTTGCCAGGGGTGGTCGTTATGGTCGCTAGACAGGGCAAGTTGGTCTACTCCGAAGCTTTTGGAAAGCTCAACAACGCATCGGGCGGCGACATGAAGGTCGACTCGCTGTTTCGCCTTTACTCCATGACAAAGCCGCTGACTTCAACAGCGCTCATGATGCTGGTTGAAGAGGGCAAGGTCCAACTTAGTGACCCAGTTTCTAAGTATCTGCCCACTTTCAAGAACCCGGTTGTGAGCACGCCATCTATTCACCCAGTAACCGGTGCGGTCACATACAGAATGGTCGCCGCAAATCAGGAGCCGACGCTCTATGATCTGCTGCGGCACACTTCAGGGCTAGCGTATCCTCAACTGACCAGCAATGCGCCAGTACGAGACGCTTACGTCAAAGCCAAGCTGCTTCCTGAAAGCATTTCTGCTCTGAATCCCGATGACATGTCGGAAGCGTTGGGAAAGATTGCTTTAGCGCAGCAGCCTGGCACCACTTGGGAGTATTCGCTGTCGACTGACGCGCTGGGACGGGTTGTTGAGGTTGTGAGCGGCAAGCGCTTAGCTGACTTCTTGTCCGAGCGAATATTTAAACCGCTGAGAATGGCGGATACCGGATTTCATGTCCCGGCTGCTCAAACGCGTCGTTTGGCAGAGCCGTTTTCCAAAGACCCAGTTACAGGCGTGTCTCAAGAGATGTTCGACGTTATCACTCCACCGCTGACCGATTCGGGCGGCGGCGGCGGTGTGGGAACGGCAAGCGACTACTTGCGATATTGCCAGGCCATGCTCAATGGCGGGCAGCTCGACGGCGCCCGCATCGTTTCATCTGCCACTGTGAGGCTCATGACATCTGATCAATTGGGCAGCACGATAAACAACGCAAACTTCGTGGGACCGATATTGATTGGCAGCCCGGGCTACACATTTGGCTTGGGTTTTGCAGTGCGGCAGCAAGATGGTCTTGCTTTAGCGCATGGCTCGGCTGGCGAATTCACTTGGCCCGGAGCATCCGGAACTATGTTCTGGGCCGAGCCAAAAGAGAAACTGTGCGCGGTTTACATGACCCAGGCGCCCAGCCCTCTTCGCGCCAGTTATCGTCGACTCATCAAGAGCCTCGTGTCTCAGGCCATTGTGAACTGAATCGAGACACTAACGATCCCATGATGTCAGCGTGAATCGCCCCGGTTTTTAAGGAGGCTCAACACTCTGAAAGGTCTGAGCCGAGCCATGAGCAAGTCGAACAAGTTCTCTCCCGAGGTGCGCGGTCGGTGATGCCAAGGTGCCATGCCCGCTGGACCGGGTCAACCGGCAGTTTCGGGCGCAACGACCGACCCAGCTGTGGGTCAGCGATTTCACGTCAGTCTCGACCTGGCAGGGCCGGTTGTACCTGGCCTTCGCCATCGATGTATTCGCCCGTCGCATCGTCGGCTGGCGCGTGAGCAGTTCGATGCGAACGACTTCGTGCTCGATGCGCCGGAGCAGGCGCTATACGCCCGGCAGGCGGAGCGCGATGGATGGCTGGTCCGTCATTCGGACAGAGGGGCGCCGTACGTCAGCATTCGCTACACCGAACGGTTGGCAGAAGCGGGCATCGAGCCGTCAGTCGGCAGCAAGGGCGATAGCTGTGACAACGCCGGTAGCGGTCTGACTTAACCAACTGGCCTCCTTGAAACCCGGGCCGCTTCAATCAAGTTCGATCCGAATCAACACCGGGCACCATCTGCTGATGCGCTAAATTCAGTCGACCCGCGCGCCAGAGAGCTTGACCAGCTCGGCCCACTTCTGAGACTCCGTCGCCCCGAAATTCGCCATCTGGCCTTCGTCCATCGTCGGAACACTCAACCCCAAGGCCGCCAGCTTTGCATGAATGGCCTCACTCCTGACTGCTTTCGTCGAAGCGTCTCGCAATTTTGCAAGCACGGCGGCAGGCGCTTTTGCGGGGGCATAGAGCATCATCCAAGCCATAAGGTCGAAGCGTTCCACACCTTGCTCCTGAATCGTCGGCAACTCTGGCGCGATAGAAGTGCGCTGCGCTGTGGAAACGCCCAACGCACGTAACTTGTTCGCGCGAATGTGGGGAAGGGCCGCGACGGGATGGTAGAACATGAAGTCAACTTGGCCAGCCATCACGTCATTGAGCGCTGTAGCCCCTTCTTTGTAGGGAACATGCACCATGTCGCCGCCCACACGAAGCTTGAGCAATTCTCCGGCAAGGTGCCCGGAACTGCCGTTCCCTGCGGAGGCGAAGCTCAGGTGCTTTCCACTTGCAGCGGCATCACGCAGATCCTTCAAGGTCTTATAGGGGGACTGAGCGGAAACGATCAGCAAAGTTGGCGTCGAACCCGCGAAGGCAATCGGAGCGAACTCTTTCATAACGTCGATGTCCGGCTTGCTGAAGAGCGTCGGGTTGATCGCATGGGTACCGACGGTGCCAAGCAGAATCGTATAGCCTTCGGCAGTCCCCCGCGCAACCGCGCTCACGCCGACGTTGCCTCCCGCTCCGGCCTTGTTCTCGATGACCACAGGTTGGCCTAGCTGATGTGCAATGCCTTCCCCGAATACCCTGGCCACGATGTCCGCCGTAGTGCCGGCACCGAACGGGACGACGAGTTTGATGGGGCGGGCGGGGTAGTCCTGCGCCATAGCAGGCGTTCCGAAGCCGATGATGACGGCGGCAGCCAAAAGTGTTCGGCGAAGCAACATGACGATCCTTTCAGGATTGGGGACACTGGACGTTTCGGTGCGCTATTGGCGGAGGCGCTGTCGTCTTTTCGAACCGTGGGCTGACAGAACATACGTTGCCAAATGAGCTTGTTGAGTAATGCAAATTTGGGGCCAGTCCCTGGCTGCACCAAAGAGCCCGCTACGGCGCCGTCGCAAGTTCCTGTGCGGCATCTCGGTGCGGGCGCACTCATTTGGTGGCAGGCCTGCGCGCGGCGCAAAAAAAAAGGCGGCGAGTGCTTTTGCACTCGCCGCCTCATCATTCAAGCCCATCAGGGCGGGCTAGCCAGGTCAGAGCTTTGCACCAACGTAGAACATGAGCGTCGACAGGGCGCTTTCGCGCTCCTCGGTACTCAACTGGCTCACGAAATACTCGACGTGGAACTTCACGTTCTCGTCGATGCTGTGAAGCATCTCCTTACCGGCATCGGTCATGGTCACGTAGGTCGTCCGCTGATCCACATCACCGCGGCGGCGCAGCACGACTTCCTTTTCCACAAGAAGTTTGACGAGACTGGACGAGAAGGCCGGCGTGATGTCCAGGCGGCTTGCAATTTGATTGACTTGGAGTTCCATGGCGGGACTGCCGTAAATCTGAATCAATGCCTGGTGTGCCAAAGGATCGAGACCAAATTTCTTGGCTTGTTCTTCTACGATGCGAAAAACCTTGCGCAGTACGTAGCGCGCCTCGGCGACTGAAATGAAGTAGAGATGCTTGTTGCCCTCGCGAGCTTTGCGCGAGACGTCGCTCTTGCGACGGACGCGGTTCACGTCCAAGGGCTGCAAAGCGACGGAAACGCCAAGATTCGGTTCGCGTGATTTAACCGTTGCGCGCGTCGGTTTCGATGCTAAATTCATTCTTCTACTGTCCCGGTCCCCAGAGACGCACGCGCCCCACCACATCACTTCTCGAAAGCCGACAAGCCCCTCGAATGTATATCAGCTCGATAGTATAGTCAACGCGCTAATATAACTGAGTGATGTGGGTTTTTTTGCTAATCGCTTAGGGCCTGCAAAGAGGCCGGCGTGGCGCATGTCGTCGGCTTGCCATCAATCGCTGTCTTCGGGTCCAAAGGCGCCCGTGAAACTTGGCAGGGCCAAGGCACGATCGACCAAGCCCGTGGCTCGCGCGTAGTCGAAGTTGCGGTTGACGTTCTGCTTCACCAGGAACGAAGCACCCCCGTAAAACTTCTCGTACTGCTGGTGGCGATTGCCGAACTCCGAGCCGATGAAGTCCCAGGCCATTCGCATCAGGGCCACGCGCTCGTCTGCAGACGTGGTGGCCGAACGGTAATACCGATGCACATCTGCGGCCGTGTCGGCGCCTGAAAAATCCTTGTGCGACGAGGGAAGCGTGATCATGCCGGCGCCAGACAACTCTCGGATGATCTCGACCATCCGCGCGTTGAGTTCGGACTGCAGTGCCATGACGGAATAGAGCGCGGTACGCGAGGGCCACAAGACGCCGTTCGCATCAGGCTCGGCCGCAACTTCCTGAGCCAGCAGCATGTTCTCTACGATGGACACCAGGGAGGTCAATTCGCCCATCTGGATCTGAACCGCAGGGTTGGCGTCATTGCCAGTCAGCTCGTTCATGCGCTTGGCGAGACCGGTCATGAATCGCAGCTTGGTCGCGTAGCGTGCCTGCGCTTGCAGGTTGCCATAGAGATGCGCAGGCGTTTTCCACCATTGATCACGCGCGACCTGCAGGTTGCGGTAAATAAAGACGTGTTCCCAGGGGATGAAGACGTCTTCGAGCACGACGAAGCAGTCCGATTCGTCGAAGCGACTCGACAGTGGGTAGTCGAAAGAATTGAGCGCCAGACCGCCAAAGGGGCGGCGCGGATACAACTTGACGCCAGGGGCGCCGACCGGCACGGCCACGCCGATCGCGTAGTTCTCGTCGCCCGGCTGCAGCGGGTGGATGCTGCTGATGTAGATGTAATCCGAGTACACACCGGCCGTGGCCAGCTGCTGTGCGCCCTTGATGATGATGCCGTCGTCGCGCTCCTTCACGACACCGGCGTACAGCGTCGGGTCGGTCTGCTGATGCGCTGGCTTGCTGCGGTCGATCTGTGGGGGCACGATGGCATACGTGACGTACTGGTGGTTCTCACGCAGATGCTCATAAAACGTCACGACGTTATCGGCGAACTGCTGACCGCCTGCGGCAAACACGCTGGGAACTGCTGCATAGCCGGCAAAGAAACCGGCGACATGATCCGGCGAGCGCCCCATTAAGCCGAAGGTCGCTTCCGACCACATCTCGGAGGCAAGACGCTTGGCCTTCAGATCGGCGTGCGTTTTCGGGATCTGAAATCCCCGCAGTACCGGGTTGCCGGTAGAGGGTGACGTGTATGTCATCACCTCTCGATTCGCGGGCGCCGCTGCGATGTCATAGAGGTTGCTCAAAGAGCGTGCTCCTCTTGCGAACGCGCGATGGGTCGTCACGTCGGACACCCGCTCGCCATCCACATAGATTTGTCGACCATCGCGCAGAGCGCGCAGGTACTCGTTACCCGTACGCATGTTCGCTGTTACCACAGTAGCTCCTAGTTAAACGATTGAACGCCGCCATGAAAGGACGACCGATATGACCAGGGCGGCCTTGCCGAACCCGCGTGGTTGACGTCGGGTCACAAACGCTGCATACTGAGCCATATAGCTATGCTAACTCATGTACTTGACGAATGCAACGCCTTGGGGCGTCGTTGAAAAGCTGGGTGGCGGCGAGCGTTGATCAACAAACAAGGAAGTGAACGGGATGAACCCAATTCGCACCACCCTGCGTCTTCGGACGGCGGACAGCCTGGACGAGCCGTCGTTCGATATGCCGGTCACCCACCTGGTCATCGCCGGCTGGACCGGCAGCGATGCCGCTGCTATCGAGGCGCATATCCTGGAACTCGAGGCCTTGGGTGTGCGGCGCCCCAAGCGAACGCCCATCTTCTACAGGGGCGCCTCTACGCTGTTGACACAGCACGATGGCATCGAGGTCGTGGGAAGCACCGCCAGCGGCGAGGTGGAGCCGGTGATCTTCAGTACCACTTCAGGCTTGTGGCTTGGCTTGGGTTCTGATCACACCGACCGGGAGGTGGAGACGGTGGGCATCACCATTTCCAAGCAGATGTGCGCCAAGCCGGTCTCGACGGAGGTCTGGAACTTCGACAAAGTCGCCAACCACTGGAACGACCTCATCGTTCGCTCGTGGATGACCAAGGGTGGTGAGCGCCGGCTTTATCAGGAAGGGCCACTCGCCAAGATGCGCCATCCCTCCCAACTGTTTCAGTTGTATGGCGGGCAGGGCTACGTTCCAGAAGCCGGCCTGGTCATGTTCTGCGGGACGCTGGCTGTGCACGGCAAGCTCGAGCCGGCAGAAATCTTTGAAATGGAGTTGGAAGACCCTGTTCTTCAACGCCGTTTGCACCACTCCTATCGTGTGACAGAACTGCCCATCGAGGGCTGAAAGGAAACGCAATGCCAATGAACAAGCCCCACCTTGAGTTTCATCCTCTGAACATGACTGAAGGCTGGCAGAGCCCTCCGGGATATCCGCCCGGAGCAGGCGTGAAGGAGAAGATCCTTGCCAGTGACATCGACGAGGTGCAGAAGTCCGGCAGCCGGACACGTCTGCTTCGCTTCGAAGCCGGCGCATTTTCGACCAAGCCGTTTGTGCATGACCATTGGGAAGAGGTCTTCCTGGTCTCGGGCGACCTGACCGTTGGGAATGACGACAAGGGCGTGGGTGGCGAAGCGTTTGCCGCGCCAACGTACGCGTGCCGTCCTCCGGGCGTGTGGCATGGACCGTTCAAATCGGAGACGGGATGTCTGCTCTACGAGATCCACTATTACGACGAGAGCAAAAAGTAAAAGGATTCCCATGGCTTTCAAGATTGCAGTTCCCGATCTGATCTCGAATTCGTACTTCCCGGTCGAGGCGGCCGTGGAACTAGGTTTCTTCAAGGCCGCAGGGCTGGACATCGCGCTCGAACTGATCTTCCCAGTCGACAAGGCTTATGCCGCCTTGAAGGAAGGCCGGGTCGACTTCGTCGGCGGGTCTGCGCACTCTGCGCTGGCTTCGTTTCCGGAGTGGCGTGGCGTGAAGCTCTTGGCAGCTCAAGGTCAAGGCATGTACTGGTTCCTTGTGATGCGTTCCGATCTGGTTACGCAACGCGGTGACCTGAGCGTGGTGAAGGGTCGAAAGATTGGAGCCGCGCCCTGGGTCGAAATGGGATTGAGGCGACTGCTGATTGCCGGTGGCATTGACCTGGAACGCGACGGGGTGCAAATCACGCCGGTGCCAGGTGTACAGGCTGGAAACGTCAATTTCGGTGTGGCGGCTGCCAAGGCGCTGGCGGACGGAAAGGTCGACGGCTTCTGGGCGAACGGCATGGGCACCGAAGTCGCTGTTCGTGACGGCGTGGGTAAGGTGGTCCTCGACGTGCGTCGCGGCGATGGACCACCGGGCTGCTTCGACTACACCTTTGCAAGCATCGCGACCACGGATGCGGTGATTGAGAAAACCCCGGAAATTGCTGCGGCGGCCGTGAGCGCCCTCGTTGCCACGCACAAGGCGTTGATCGCAGACCACGGGATTGCCGCCAAGGTTGGCGAAAAGTTGTTCCCGCCAACGGAGGCGTCATTGATCGCCCAGCTCGTAGAGCGCGACCTTCCCTACTACGACGCCTCGATCTCTCGCCAGGCAGTCGATGGCATGAATGACTTTGCCCGATCACTTGGCTTGCTCCATGGCCATCCGGCCTATGGGGACGTGGTGTGCGAGCAATTCATGCCGCTTTGGAACGTCTGAATCGCCCGAAGGAGTCAGTCGTGTCCATGGATTCGAAGGAATTTCGCAATGCGCTGGGTCACTTCGCCACAGGTGTGGCGATTGTGACCGCGAGCGTCGATGGCATCCGGATCGGTGCCACCATCAGCTCGTTCAATTCGGTGTCGCTGGACCCGCCGCTCGTGCTGTTCAGCATGATCCGCGGTTCCCTCGGCATTGCCCAGTGGAAAGCCGCGAAGTCGTATTGCATCGCCGTTCTGGGGGAGTCGCAGCGGGATCTCTCCAATCGCTTCGCAAAGGCGGGAAGCGACAAGTGGATCGGCATTGACCCATCGTTTGCCGGCAATGGTGCGCCCCTGGTGCCGGGCGCGATCGCGTATTTTCAATGCGAGCCCTGGAACGTCTGTGACGGCGGAGACCACGAGATCTTTATCTGCCGGGTTACCGCGTTCGAGGTCTCACTGCAACCCGAGCCATCGCTGATCTTTTGTGGTGGCCGGTACAGGCACTTGAGCCCCTTGGACGCCGTAGCCAAGCCGCCTCCGGAGAATCTTTACTTGCACGGATGGTGACTCTTCTGCCCGGCAGACGCTCGTTCAGACCATGACCCCTGCATCGCACCTTGATCTTTCATCGAATGAGCCCCTGAGGTGGAAGGCAGTTACTGCGTACCCCAAGGCGACCATGCCCGGCCTCGGTCTGGTCAGGCTGGCCGAGGAATTACACAAGCGATCGTCGAGTTCAATCGTCTTGGGATGCAACTTCGACGAGCCGCTCGAGGCATCTTCGATGCTTCAAAGCGTTGCAGCTGGGCGATTGGAGATCGTCGACTTGTACTGTGGTGCGCTGAGCAAAGTCGATCGCATTTTCCAGATCGGATCGTTGCCGTTTCAGTCTGGTACGCCGGCCGCCGCATGGCAACTGCTCGCGGCCGCACGGTCGGAATATGAACGAAGGTTTGCTCAGCGTGGGGTTCACCTTCTTTATGTCAGTCCCTGGCCGCCGACGGGACTTTGGACGCGGGAGCCCATTGCACACGGGTCAAATTTTTTTGGGTTGAGGATCCGCACCTATGACGATATGTCGGCTGCGGTGGTACGCCTCACAGGGGGAGAGGCACAGCAGATGCCTATCGGTGAAGCATTCGAGCAGTTGCGTTCAGGCGGGCTGGACGGCGTGTTGTCCTCAGGAGATGGAGAAGCAGGCCAGCGCTTGGCCGAGCACCTGTGCTATTTCCATGATGTTCGTTACGCAATGCCGATCTCTTTCACGATCATCGGGACTGCGCTATATCGGTCGATGGAGGAGAGCCATCGAGAATGCCTGGATACGGCAGCGAAAGCAGTAGAAGACTTTCTTTGGCAGGAGCTTTCGTCGCGAGTCCAGCGTAACCATGCCAGCATGCTCGCGACCGGTGTGCAGGTGTTGGCCGATGTTCCCTCTGAACTGAAGAGCGCAATGCGCCTCAGTGGGTACCAGGTGACGCAGCGCTGGGAACGAGCGTCGCACGTCGATATCTTGTCGATTCTGGGCGGATACTTTCCATCGCCCCACGGCCGATGACCCGCGATGACCCACGATAACCCCGTGTGGCAACACGCCGCTCCGTCGAAAAACGAACCGGCGTGACGCGCATGTTTCACCGCGCGGTGTGCCGGTCTACAGTCTGTTTTCGCCAATTGGGGGCCTGGCTTTCGAGATGTCCACTGATGAAATCCATCAGTGTCCGGGTCGCGACCGTGGGGAAGCGCGTTGACGTCGTGATCATGTAGACGCTGTCGCCGACCCCCTCCGCATCACAGTTCTCTAGGACTTCTCTGACCGTCCCCGCCTGAATCTGCCGCCAGACGGCGTAGCGCGGCAGAAGCGCCACCCCGAGGCCCGCCATCATCGATTCGAACAGAAAGGGATAGTCGCCCGATTGGATGCGCGGGCTGACGCGAAGGGTCTGGGGATGGCCGGCGATCGTCAGCTTCAGGTTGAAGCGCCTGCCGAGCGACTGCGGCGTGATGAGGTCACAGCGCTCGAGGTCGGCCATGACGGTGATCGGCGTGTGCGCGTCGAGGAAAGTCGCGGCTGCGCACAAGCACCAGCCGACATCGCAGATCCGTCGGGCGACATGGTCGTCGGGTGGCTGAGAGGTCACCTTCAGGGCGACATCGATCTCTGCCGAGATGAGATCGCCGATGCTGTCGTTGATCACGACCCGCAGCGAGATCTCCGGGTGCCTGCGGGCGAAATCGAGCAGCACCGGTGTGAGGTAGAGGTGCGCCAACCCGGTCGGCAAACGAACCCGAACGTCTCCGCGCACGGTCTTTCCGAGGCTGTCGATCGATGTGGTCGCCGACCGGAGTTCTTCCAGCATCCGCAACGCGTGGGCATACAGGAGTTGCCCCGCCTCGGTGAGTTCCACGTGGCGTGTCGTTCGTCGCATCAGCTGGGCACCGACGGCCTTCTCAAGGATCTTCAGACGCTTCGACGTGTTGGAGCGTGTCATGCCGCTGCTTGCCGCGGCGGCGGTCAGCGACGGCGACTCCACCATGGTCACGTACAGGCGCATGAGATTGAGGTCCAGGCTATTGTCAATCATGAGTCAACACAGGTGGCACAAATGAAATGATTGTCGCCTAGACGGTGCACAAATAGAATTTGCGACGGGGCTTGTTTCTTCTGAATTGGCAATCGCGTCGAGACGGGGCTCGCTGAAACGCAACAAAAACGGAGACTATGTGACTCGATCCGAGGTGTGTTCCCTGTCGACCGTGAGGCGGGTGGCCGCCATGCTGGACAAGGAGCCGGACGCGATGCACGAGGGGCTGCCGCTACCGCGCGGATGGCAGTTCATCCTGCTCGGCGCAGACACCCCCCGGAAGGCATTGCGCAGCGATGGCTTCCCCGGCCTCGGCGTGCCCATTCTCGATCTGGGCCTGCCACGCTTGATGCTGGCGGGACGCACAGTCGACTTCTTGGCGGACATCCCCGTCGGCGCGGCGCTTCGACGGTCCAGTTTGATCGAGGACATCGTCAAGAAGGAGGGCCCGTCGGGACCCATGGCGCTTCTCACGGTCGGTCACCGACTTGTTCTTGGCGACGAACCGGTGTTGAAGGAGACGCAGACCTACGCGCTGCTCGCGGCGGACCGCGAGCATGCGGCGTGACGTTCCGACGTGGCGCATACGCCATCGCCTGGCGGCGTGCAAAGGACGATCGTGCCCGACGAAACGCTGCTCTTTCAATATTCGGCGCTCGGCTTCAACTCCCACAAGATCCATATCAATCGGCAGTACGCGCAGGACGTCGAAGGACTGCCCGATCTGGTGGTCAATGGCGGCCTGATCACGTTGCTGATGACCGAGTTCGTCGCGCACGACTTGGCGGCAATCCCCCTTCGCTTGCAGACGCGGCATTTCGCACCGCTGTACTGCGATCGACCGCTCACGTTGGTGGCCGAGCAGGTCGGCCCGGTGTGGCGGGTGGGCGCGCTGGACGACCAAGGCGTGCTCTGCGCCAGGATGGAGGTTGAAACGCAATGAGCTTCGAACCGCTCAAAGGGATTCGCGTCCTGGATCTCACCAGCGTCGTTGTCGGGCCGGTATCCACCTGGCGACTCGGCCAGTACGGGGCCGAAATCATCAAGGTCGAGAGTCCGGGCGGCGACCTGATGCGCGGCCTCGGCGGACCGTCGCCGACCGGTCAGCATTCGGGAACCTACTTGCACCTCAACCGGGGCAAACGCAACGTCTGCCTGGACCTAAAGGCACCGGAGGCACGGGAGGCGCTGGAACGCTTGCTGGAGACCGCGGATGTCGTCGTCGCGAACATGCGGCCAGATGCGCTGGCCCGTCTGGGGCTGGACCCAGCCGCGGTACGGTCGCGCTATCCGGACAAGATCTACTGCCTGATCACTGGCTATGGTACGGATGGCCCCTACGCCGGGCAGCCCACCTACGACAGCGTCATCCAGGGTGCAACAGGCATGGCCGGATTGGCGCTGCGGCGTGACGGTGCACCTGCCTACGTGCCGATGCTCATTTGCGACCATGTGGCCGGCGAGATCGCCGCAGGGGCCATCCTTGCCGCGCTGGTGGAGCGCAGCGAGACGGGCAACGGCTGCAGCATCGAGGTGCCCATGTTCGAGACCATGGCCGCGTTCGTGCTTCAGGAGCACCTGGCGCAGGCCACCTTCGACCCGCCAGTGGGGCCCGCAGGAGACCTTCGATTGCTCAGCCCGCACAACAAGCCGGTCGCGACGGCGGATGGATGGATATCGTTCACCGTCAATACCGACGCACAGGTGCGTGCCTTCCTGACGGTGACCGAACGGCATGCGCTCCTGGACGATCCCAGGTTCGACAGCGTGTCAGGTCGTGCACGCAACGTGGCTGAGTGGTTCGAGGTCCGGGGCGCGCCGCTCACGCACCAGAACAGCGATGAGTGGCTGAAGCTGCTGCAGGACGCCGACATCGCGGCCCAACGATGCCATACCCTGGAATCACTGCAGAACGACCCCCATCTGCAGGCGGTCGGACTGTTGCAGGAGGAACGGCATCCGACGGAGGGGATGACGAAGGTCCTTCGTGCATCGATCAAGGTCGACCACGCGTACCTGCCACTTCGAGGCCCGCGCAGCCTCGCGGCTGGGAAACGGCGGCCGTTCTCTCAGAGCTTGGCCTTCCCGACGAAAACATCGAGCACGTGATGGGTGTGGCGACCGCCCCGCATACAAGAACCTCGGGATGAAGAGCACATCGGCGCCGGCTGAATCCTTTACTGCCAGTTCGGCATTGAGTCCTTGGCATAGCGCGCGCCGAAACCGCCCTTCGGAAGCACGTCACTCACAACCTCAATCGGCATCCGTCAGTCGCGGGCGAGAACGCCGAGATTCTCTTCGAGTCGCGCAATGCGTCGAGTGCCTGGGATTGGACAATTTCGTCGCCTTGCCCCAGCAGCATGCCGAGGCGAACTGCGAAACAGTTGGCCCATCGAACTGGCCCGCTCGGCGATCAGGCGAACCGGTCAAGGGCAAAACTTTGTCGCGCCGTGATGCCGTCGTGGAAGCCGTGCGAAGAATCTTTCCCAGCAATCTCTGAGGCGTACAGCCCCGCTGTACAACCGCTTTGGGCAGGTGGCACCCTCGCGGAATCACCAGTTCGATAGCCTCAGTCACCAGGGGAGTCCAGAGGCCGAGAAAAAAAATGCGGCTTGCGGCACGTCCAAATGCGGCCGTCCCGAACCGTCCGCTGTTGCCGATCGCGTCAGCGCAGCACCTCGATCAAAGCGTCATAGACCAGCCGCACCCGCGCTGGCACTGGCGCGCGCTGTACGCGGTACACGAAGATCGGCCACGGTTCGGGGTCGTGCCGCTCAAGCACGCGCACGAGGTGGCCTGACTTGAGCCAGGGTTCCGCCAGCGGCGCCACCATCTGCGCGAAACCCAGACCGGCCAGCGCCGCCGCGTACTCCGCATCGTGGTCGTCGGTGACGAAGACCGGCGCGGCCGGCACGAACTCGCGGTCGCGCGAGAAGCGCCACGGGTAGGGGCGGCCGGAGTTGAGCTCGATCAGCGCGGTCAGCGGCAGCTTCTCCAGCGCCGCCACGTCGGCCGGCGGGCCGGTGCGCGCCAACAGTGCGGGAGCCGCCACCGTGTAGAGCGGCATCGCGCCCACGGGTTTGGCCACGAAGCGGCTGTCGCGCAACGGCCCGACGCGCACGCCGGCGTCGATCTTCTCGCCGACCACATCGGCCAGGCGGTTCGACAGGCGCAGGTCCAGCACCAAGCCGGGATGCTCAGCCAGCATCGGCGCGAGCGCCCTGGGAATGTGTTGGCGGCCGAGCACGCCCGGCGCCGCTACCCGCACCGTGCCCGCGTGCTGCGACTGCGCCCGCCGGTCAATGCGTTGAAACAGCTGATCGACACCGCCGACCGCGACACGCGCGCGCTCGGCGAGCGCGCGGCCGAAGTCGGTCAGGCGCACGCCGCGCGTGCTGCGGTGGAAGAGCGGCTCGCCCAGTTCGTCCTCCAGCTCGCGCACCGCGCGCGTGACGACTTGCGGCGATACCGCCAAGCGTTGCGCCGCATCACGGAAGTTCGCTGCGTCGGCAGCGGTGAAAAAGACGCGCAGCGATTCGAGTCGGTTGTTCATGGCGCCAGTATTCCAGAACAGGGAAGTCTGAAGTCGCCAGAGTTCCATATACAACAAGCCTTCGCGCCACCAGACTTGCACCGTTCCTTCTTCACACACATACCCCGAAAGGTCATCACATGAGCACCAGTATTCTCCAATTCAGGTATGAGCCTGAAGCCGGGGACGGTTGACGCCAGTCAGAGGGTGGGTTGACCGGGCTGAAAGCGTGCAGTGTAGGGTGGTGGTGTGGTCTTCGGGCGGATGGAATCGAAGGCCCCTGCTAGGCCGCCGGAGGCACCCCCCGATCATGCGCACGTACCCATGCATGATCCTGCCCCTGCGGGCGGCGATGATTGCGCTGCAGCTCATGCCTGCAAAGGCGCTCTGGGCTTGTTGAGCAGCGCGAACAGATCGGCCTTGGCCTGCTGCATCGCCAGGGCTGCGGCCAGATCGGTTTGAGCCCTGGCCTGAGTCTGCAAACCCTGCAGAGTGACGCCCGGCTTGAAGCGCACCAATCCCTTCTCACCGAGTTGCCTTAGTTTGCAGTAACCCGACAGCAGTACAAGTATTCGGCGGCTGCTACTTTTCGCCACCTGCTATTTCCTTCCCCATTCACCACCCACTCACGGTAAACCATGCTATTTAATCCCCTGCAACTCGGCTCCCTTACCCTGCTCAACCGCATCTTGCTGGCGCCGCTGACCCGCAGCCGCGCCAATGCCGGCCACGTGCCCAGCGACCTGATGACCGAGTACTACAGCCAGCGCGCCACCGGCGGCCTGCTGATCACCGAATGCACCATGGTCGCGCCCGGCACCTCGGCCTTCATCAACGAGCCCGGCATCTACAACGACGCACAGATCGCCGCGTGGAAGAAGGTCACCGCCGCCGTACACGCCAAGGGCGGCCGCATCTTCATGCAGATCTGGCACGCCGGACGCGCCGCGCACCCGGATATCAACGACGGTGTGCCCACCGTCTCCAGCGCCGCCACCGCGGTGGAAGGCGACATCCACACGCTGACCGGCGAGGTACCGCACGCCGTGCCGCGTGCGCTGGCTGCTGAAGAGATTCCGGCCATCGTCGCCGCCTTCGCCCAGGGCGCCAAGAACGCCATCGCCGCCGGCTTTGACGGCGTGGAAGTGCATGGCGCCAACGGCTACCTGATCGACCAGTTCCTGCGCGACACGCCGAACCAGCGCACCGACGGCTACGGTGGCTCGCTGGAGAACCGCGCGCGCTTCCTGTTTGAAGTGCTGAACGCCGTGACCTCCGCCATTGGCGCCGACAAGGTGGGCCTGCGCCTGTCGCCGGTAAACAGCTACAACAGCATGAAAGACAGCGACCCGCTGGCGCTGATCGGCTTCCTGGCCGACAAGCTCAACGCCTACAAGCTGGCCTACCTGCACGTGATGCGCACCGACTTCTTCGGCGTGCAAAAGGGCGATGTATTGACCATCGCCCGCGAGAAATACAAAGGTGTGCTGGTCGGCAACATGGGCTACACCGCCGAAGAAGCCGAAGAAGCCATCAGCGCCGGCAAGCTCGACGCCGTGGCCTTCGGAACCGCCTTCCTGGCTAACCCCGACCTGCCCGCACGCATCCAGTTCAAGGCCCCGCTGAACACGCCCGATCAAAGCACCTTCTACAGCCCGGGCGCCAAGGGCTATACCGACTACCCGACGCTGTAACTCGAGGTAATATGCGGCCGCTGCTATCTGAAGCGGCCAGTAGTTTCCAATTCAGGTATGAGCCTGAAGCTGGGCACGGTTGACGTCAGTCAGGGAGTGGGTTGACCGAGTTAAGGGTGTCCGGTGTAGGACGGTGGTCTTCGAAGAGACGAAGTCGGAGGCCCCTCCCAAGCCGCCGCAGGCGCCCCCGATCATGCGCATGTACCCATCCTGCCCCTGCGGGCGGCGATGATCGCGCTGCAGCTCAGGCCCGGCAGGGCACTCTGGGCTTGTTAAACAGCGCGAACAGCTCTGCCCTGGTCCGCTTCATCGCCAGCGCTGCAGCCAAGTCGGTTTGATCCCTTACCTGGGCTTGCAGGGTGATGCCCGATTGCAATCGCTGCAAGAAGGGGTAGGGGTCGCATGAGAGTCTCCGGCTTTTGGTATGCCGCAAATCTTGCAACGAGATATCGTTCGGTCGATGATAGATATCGCACGCATCGTTCGATATGATCGAATGAATATGATCGAGCTTCGCCATCTACGGTACTTTCTTGAGCTTTCGCGCCAGCAGCACCTCACGCGTGCTGCAGACGCTCTCAACATCACGCAGTCCACGTTGTCGCACCAGCTGCGGCAGCTTGAAGAGGCGCTTGGGATGGCGCTATTTGATCGCGTCGGCCGCGGGTTGAGCCTCAATGAGGCTGGGAGAACCTTCGTTGCTTACGCGACGCGTTCCGTCCTTGAAGTGGAGGAGGGCAAGGTCGCCATCGAAGAGTTGCACGCCCTGACGCGAGGGCGGTTGCGAATCGGTGTGATCCAAACCTACAACGCGACCTTGCTCCCACCGGTCATCGCACAGTTCGCTTCCGAATTTCCTGGCGTGCACGTCGTCGTGGAGGACTTGACTGCAACCCAGATCGAGCAAGATGTTGCCAATGGGGATTTGAATTTGGGCGTTGCGTTCGCGCGGGCCACCAGAGAGGACGTGACAGCGGAGCCACTGTTCTCGGAAAGGTTGGTGCTCGTGGTCGGCAAGAACCATCCTGCAGCCGGCCTGAAGGAGGTAGAGGCGTCGCTGCTCGCAGGCATGGAACTCGCCGTGCAAACACCCCGCTTTTCGTCACGGCAACGCATAGACCAAGCACTTGGAAAGTGGATTCACAAGCAGGTGCGCCTGGAGATGAGCTCCATCGATGCAATGCTTAAAACGGTCGCGGCCAGCGCATTGGGAGCCGTCGTCTTTGAACGCGCGATCCCTGAAACGACGAATTTGGTTTCCGTACCAATTGCAAATCCGCAGGTGCAGCGGACTGCGGCGCTCGTCTGGAACGGCCGTCGCACGCGAAGCGCAGCTGCGGTTAGGTTTGCGGACGCCGTTCGCGCTCACCTACTCAAAGTGCGCTAACCATAGCCCGGCGTCGTCCTGGATGTCTCCATCGGCTCGGCAAGCGTGACGTCTTCACAGGCCCCTAACCATCTCCATTAGTATAGGCACTGCGCGGCAGATCGATCAATTGGCACCACCGTCGGATGAAGCAGCTTCGGGCGGCTTCGAATGTGCTGGCAGAGCTGAATTTTGAGCTTCTAAGAGTAGCGCCGGTACGTGCCGATGACATGAACTTCTCCTCAAGGCGCGGCCAGCGTATTAGTTCTAAATTTCCTACCGGCGAGGCGGCATCGATCGCCACCGCGATCGAAGGCCACAAGATGGCCAAGGCCGGCCGCGGCGGACCCGCACTGGCGACTGCCGCCATCGGCTCGTTCGTCGCGGGCCTGATCGCCACCATCGGCATCTCGGTGCTGGCGCCGTGGCTCGTCGATTTCGCGGTGCAGTTCGGGCCGTGGGACTACTTCGCGCTGATGGTGTTGGCCTTCATCACCGTGTCGGCTACCTTCGGCGATTCGGTGTTTCGCGGCATCACGAGCCTGGCGTTGGGCCTGGTGCTGGGCCTGGCCGGCATCGACAAGCTCACCGGCCAGGCGCGATTGGCATTCGGCGTGCCGTCCCTGCTTGATGGCGTGTCGATCACGACGCTGGCGGTGGGCCTGTTCGCGATGGGTGAAACGCTCTTCATCGCCTCCCGCTTCACCGGGGTGCAGGAGAAGATCGAAGCCGTGCGCGGATCGCTGTGGATGACCAAGGAGGATTGGAAGCGCTCCTGGAAGCCCTGGCTGCGCGGCATCGGGCTGGGCTTTCCGATCGGCGCGCTGCCCGCGGGCGGCGCCGAAGTGCCGACGCTGTTGTCGTACACCCTCGAACGCCGGCTCGCCGTCAAGCCGGAGGAGTTCGGGAAGGGCGCCATCGAAGGCGTGGCCGGTCCCGAGGCTGCGAACAACGCAGCAGCGACTGGCACCCTGGTACCGCTGCTGGCCCTTGGCCTGCCGACATCCGCCACCGCCGCCATGATGCTGGCGGGCTTCCAGCAGTACGGCCTCGTGCCCGGTCCGCTGCTGTTCGTGACCAATGCCGACCTCGTCTGGGGCCTGATCGCCAGCTTCTTCATCGGCAACCTGATGCTGCTGGTGCTCAACCTTCCGCTCGTTGGCTTGTGGGTGCGCTTGTTGAAGGTGCCGCAGCCATGGCTCTATGCCGGCATTCTGGTGTTCGCCGTCATGGGCACGCTCGCCGCAAACCCGTCGACGGTCGAACTGGTGATGCTCGTGACCTTCGGCATCTGCGGCTACCTAATGCGATGCTGGGATTACCCGGTCGCGCCGATGATCGTCGGGCTGATCCTCGGCCCCATGGCGGAGAGCCAGTTCCGGCGCGCCCTGCAGATCAGTCTGGGCGATGGGCTGGTGTTTTTCAAGCATGCGGGGTCGGCCACGCTGCTCGCACTCGCGCTACTGGCCCTGGTTGCGCCGTTGATCTTCAAGGGGTTGAAGCGCTTCAAAGGCGGAGACGAATAGTTTTGCCCGAACGCGACTCGGTTCGAACTCACACCGCACATCCGCCAGGAATGCTTGCAACAGCCATGCGTGATGGCCAAATTTTCCGCAGGACAGGTGACATGGCACGTCGCCGTTGACGCGCCCAAGGCTGGACCGAGAGGCGGAGACGTACGTCCGCTTTTGGCGGCGGCATGCTGCCACAGCGCGCGAGCGCGGTCGCTCAGCTTGTGCCGGAGGCGAACCCGCGCGCTGAACTGCGAACTCCCGGGGAGCGCGCGGTGCTCGCCAATGTAAGCGGCGTATCCAGCAGCGATAGACTGGCAACATCACGCGTGCCTGCCTATCTAAACTTTCTCCACCTCGGCGAGGCAACACTTGCAGTCCCTCAAACGGCGCAGTGGGCGACGAAGATTCTCCAGAACGCGACTGTGGGCGGCCTCGTTCAGCGCCGCCCTTCGACCGTCACGTATTCCGCCGGCATGTTGATTTCGATCAGTTCGAGGTCGTCGGACTGGCGGATGACGTTGTGCGCGACACCGGCGGGCTGACTGAGGCAGGCGCCGGCACTGACGCGCACCAGGTCGTCCATCCCGTCGAAGCGGAACTCAACCCAACCTTTGAGCACATACACGAAATGCCCAGTCATGTCGTGCCAGTGCCAACCCGTCTCTTTGTCAAAGGGCTGGATTGCACGGA
Organism: Variovorax sucrosi; assembly: GCF_051216635.1. Classification (NCBI taxonomy): domain Bacteria; kingdom Pseudomonadati; phylum Pseudomonadota; class Betaproteobacteria; order Burkholderiales; family Comamonadaceae; genus Variovorax; species Variovorax sucrosi. The sequence goes on from NZ_JBPJZU010000015.1 coordinate 19,468, forward strand.
TATGCTTTGCCGTGATGCGGCCGTCGGATGCTTCCGCCATGCCGAGGTCGCGGTACTCAACGTTTGAGCGGGGGCCCTCCCGGTGGAAGCGGCTGTCTTCGAGCGGCGTTAGGAGAAACTTCGATTTCGCCTGGTCGAGGGGCAGGGGCCCTGCGTATCGCGCAGATCTGTTCATGGTTCACTTTCGGTTGATTGGCAGGCAAGCACTGGCTGGGGGCCTGGGTCAAGGCGCGATCGGTTTCAAGGTCTGGAGGGCGCCCGCTTGCCGCGCGGACGCGTAGGCGGCGTCCATGACTTGCATCATGGCCTCCGCGTCCCGCAGGGAGGCCAGTGGTTTCGTGCCCGTGCGGCATTCCGCCAGCACCTGTTTGACGAACAGGGGGTAGTAGGCGTCGGTCTCCAGCTGCAGCCGCAGACTCCGGGTGCCCCTGGCAAGGTTGTTACGGTCCCGGAACTCGATGCGATCTGGCCCCGATTTCGCATACATGCGGTCCGAGGACAGCGTGAAAGAAAACTCTCTCTGCTCGTCCTGGGTGCTAGGAAAGCTGTAGCCGCTTTCCACGAGGCCGATCACGCCATCTTCGGTCTGCAAGGTGAGCAGCGAGTAGTCCTCCACCTTGCCGCCGTGCGTGCGGGCGTTCATCGTGGCGGATACTTTTGTGATCTCTTTGCCGGTCAGCAAGCGGAAGAAGTCGATGAAGTGGGTCGCCACGTTGATCGTGGAGCCTCCGCCGGAAAACGCGGGGTCGAGCGCCCAACCGGCACCCGCAGCCTCGTAGCGGCTGGGCTGGCCCACAATGAAGCGGAACGACATGAAGTTGTAGGCCGACGGAATGCTCCCCTCGGCGCCATGCAACGCGGCAAGCAGGTCGCTCATCCGGAAAATGAACGGCACGGCGCAATAGAGGTTGGCGGCTTCCGTCATTTCCCGAAGCCGGGTGACCTGCGCCATGTTCGTTCCGCACGGCTTTTCGAGCGCGAACGGAACCCTGCGTGCAATCAGCGCTTCCGCCAGGGCGGGCATTTCGGAATGCCGGCCGAACACGAACGCGAAGTCGAGCTCCTCACGCTCGATCAGTTCGTAGGCCGATGCATACAGCTTGCAGCCGAATCGCTCGGCGATGGCTGGCCCCTTGACGTTTTCCGCGTCGGAGATGGCCACCACTTCGATGCCAGGTGCTTCGAGTGCACCCAGGTATAGCGGGACGTGCCAATGGCTGGCTTCGATCAATGCGACCTTCATGCAGATACTCCTGGGAATTGATGCGCGATGCGCGCGACGAAAACTGCCGTGCGCCCTTCAGCGTCGGCGCAGATGAATCTGTTCATGACATCTTCCTTCCAACAATGGGGATGAGGGCCAGGGCGGCCGTTGCGCTGCGCCGGCCTTGCGTCATCGGTTGGCATGCCCCACCGGAGCGGGCTGCACACCGGCTTGCGGCGCGGGTCGGCCTTCGGGCCGGTAGTCGAATCCCAGAAAGCGCAGCGCATGAACCGCCTGGCCTTCGTGCATCGGGCGTCCGTCCTGCGTCCGGCATCCGCGCGCCTGGGCGGCACGGCAAAGCGCGGTCGGCTCGGGTGCATTGACGATGTCGACGACCGTGCTGCCCGGCGTGAGCCGCTCGGGATCGACCGGCATCGCGTCCGTTGGACCCATCCCCATGGGCGTGGCGTTGATGACGATGTCGTAGCCGTGGGGGTCGGGCGGGCCGGCCTGCGTGGGGCAGCCGGTCGAGGCCTCGACGGATCTGGCCAGCTCTTTGGCGCGGCGCGCGTCCATGTCAAACAGAGTCAGGCTGCGGGCGCCCGCAGCCGCCACCGCGAAGGCGATGGCTCTGCCCGCGCCGCCGGCCCCGACGAGAAGCACGGACTTGCCTGCCGGGTGGTTGCCTTCCCACTCCATGCCCAGCACGCAGCCGACGCCATCGAAGATGGCCCCGACCCACCGCCCGTCGGCATCGCAGCGGATGACGTTGAGCGCGCCAACCTGGCGCGACGTCGGATGCAGGTCATCGACGAAATCCATCATCCGCTGCTTGTGAGGCATCGTGACGAGCATCCCCGAAAGGTTGCCGATGGCCCGGGCACCGGCGGCGAAGGCGGGCAGCGCGTCCTGGCCGACCGTGAAGGGAATGCAGACGGCGTCGTGCCGCTGGTCGGCGAAAAGGGGATTCAACAGCTGAGGCGACCTCGCCTTGCCGAGCGGATCCCCTACCAATGCGTAGAGGCGCGTGCTCCCTGTGATGTGGGCCATCATGCTTTGGACAGCGCCTCTGCGTAGCGGGTGCGCACCTCGAGCGCCGCGGCGGCTGGCTGCAGGTCTTTCAGGATCATGCGCTGGAAGGCTTCGCCGCAGATCTGATTGAAGGTGGACTGGATGATGGAGTAGTTCACCATGCGGCCGCGTTGTTCGACCAACGCTTTCCAGCCCAGCTGGTCCTGCGCTTCCGGCGTCTTGAAGTAGGCATCGTTATAGGCACTGGCGCGCGCCACCACTTCGCCGCCGCGTGCCGCAAGCGCCTGCGCCGCCGGGCTGGCCATGAACTTGACGAATTCCCATGCGCCCGCCTGACGCGGTGAATGACGGTTGATGCACATCTGGAAGCCGTACACCGCGTGCTTGGCGTTAGGCTCCACCGAAGGGGCCGGTGCCCAGGCCAGGTCGCCGCCCACGGCCGCCTTCAGGCCGCGGTAGCGGTAAAGCCCGAAGGTGGCGGAAGCGACCGTGCCCGCACGCATCCCATCCTGCAGCTCGTTGTAGGCGAACTGCAGGCTCACGGGTGTCGCAGCCTTCTTCTGGAACAGATCCTTGACGATGCTGGCGGCCAGCAGCAGCCGCTTCTCGCTAAAGCCGATCTCGCGGCCGCTGGGCGCGAAGAAGGGGTCGCTGTTGCCCGCCACGATGGAGCTCACGATGAATTCCATGAAGGCCTGCGCGCCGCCGATGCCGCCGCTCAGGCCGATCGGGACCCCGTAGGCCATCTGGTTCTGCTTGGTCAGCAGCGGGCCGAGCGCGCCCACTTCCTCGTAAGTGCGCGGCGGCGTGGCAATCTTCGCCTCATCGAACTTGCTCTTGCGATAGACGTAGATCGGAATCCGGTAGTCCTGCTGCAAGCCCCAGATCTTGCCGTTGACGCGGGTCTGGTCGATGTTGATCAGCCAGTCCGTGATGTCCACCTTGTCGCGCGCGATCAGCTCGTCGAGGGACAGCAGCGAGCCGGTGGACACGAACTCCGGCATCTGGAAGTTGTTCACCCGGATCACGTCTGGACTGTCCGACTTGGCGCGCGCCGCGCGCACGCCGTTCTGGCCCGCCGGATCCACGACGACACGCACCTTCACGCGCGGCTGGCTGGCCTCGAAGGCGGCGATCATCTGCGTCTGCGCCGCCGCGCGCGGATCGTTAGCGTTCGCCGGGTCGAGGAAGGTGTCGTAGGCGATCGTCTCGGTGCTTTGCGCGAAGGCCCGGCCAGCGGGAGCGCCCAGTACGGCGGCCATGCCTCCCAAGAAGATACGCCGGCTGGTGCGGGGTGCGTGCTGTTGTTCGGTCACGCGGATCGGGAGGTGTTCGTTCATGATGTCTCCTGTTATTGAAGTAGGCATGGGGCGGACTAGCCCTTTACGGCGCCGGCGGTCAGGCCGTTGATGAACCATCGCTGCGCGAGAACGAAGATGGCGACGATGGGAAGGGAGGAGATCACGGCATAGGCCATGACGTAAGACCACGTGATGCCGATGCTGTCGAACACTTGGTTGACGAGCGCAACCTGCATCGTGCGGTGGGCGACCTCGGGCGCGAACGCGGCGACGGTGATGTAGTCGTTCCAGGTCGTGACCAGGCCGATGACGGCACTGGCGGCGATGCCGGGCCGCACCAGCGGCAGGATGATGCGGGTGAAGGTCTGCCAATGGTTTGCACCGTCCACCTGGGTGGCCTCGTCCAGCTCGCGCGGCACGGCATCGACGAAGTTCTGCATGAACCACACCGTCTGCGGCACCAGTCGCGCCGCCTGCACAACGATGATGACGGCGGCGTTGTTCAGCAGGCCCAGGGTATCCAGCAGGAAGTAGGTGGGCACCAGCAGCGCGACGCCCGGAATCATGGACGTGGACAGGATCATCAGCATCACGGTGCGCTTGCCGCGGAACTCGAAACGCGACGCGGCGTAGCCTGCGGGTGCCGCCAGCAGCACGGCAAGCAGCACCGCGCCCACCGCATACAACACCGAGTTGAAGAGGTCGGAGCCGAAGGTCTGATTCCGGAACACCGCTGCATACGCGGACAGGCTCGGATCGGTCGGCAGGAAGGTCGGCGGGTAGGCCATGACGTTCGCCTCGCTCTTGAGCGAGGTGAGCACGGCCCAAGACAGTGGAATCATCACGACCAGGACCAGGACGGCGAGTACCGCCCAGGACAGCATCTTTTCGGAACGGCGGATATGCATGATGTTCAGCCCGAAACGCGTCCGGTGAGGCGCGAGTAGAGGTAGCCAAGGAAGAGGTTGACGAGCAGCACGACGACCGAGATGACCGACGAGGGCGACAGGTCCACCGAGCGGAAAGCGCTGGAGAACACTTCGAAGCTCCAGGTGGCGGTGGAGCCCAGTGGCCCGCCGCCGGTGAGCACCAGGATCAGCGTGATAAGCGTGAGGTAGAGGATGCCCAGGGTGAGCGCGGTGCTGCCCAGCGTGGGTGCGATGTGCGGCCACACGGCATGGCGCAGGCGTGTGCGCAGCCCGCCGCCATCGATTTCGATGGCCTCGTAAAGCTCGGCCGGGATGCTTTGGAGCGAGGCGCTCATCATCACCATCACATAGGGAAACGACCACCAGGCTGTGACGGCGATCACCAGTATGAGGGCCAGCGACGGGTCGCCCAGCATCAGGCCCGGTTCCAGGCCCAGGGAGCGCAGCAGGTAACTGATCGGGCCATAAGAGGGGTTGAGCAGCCACAGCCAGAAGCAGCCCACCACGCCCATTGAAAGCGTCCAGGGCAGCAGCAGCAGGGTGCGCATGAGTGCCGCGCCACGGGCCAAGTTCTGCAGGGCCAGTGCGCCGGCCAGTCCCAGCGGCAGCACCACCGCCAAGGCACCGAACACGTACAGCAGCGAGTTGATGCTGAGTTCGATGAAAGCGGGCGAGGTGATGACCGAGGCGTAGTTGGCCAAGCCCACGCCTTCGATGACTTCATACAGCCGCGTGCGGTGCACGCTCAGCCACAGTACCACCGCAGTCGGGTAGAGGGTGACGGCCAGCAGTATCACCACGGCCGGTGCGAACCAGACGAAACGGCTCATGAAGCCGGGCGGCCGGGGGTCGGCCTGAGTCACGGCGTTCGGCACTGTCGAGGGAATCGCATTCATAAGGACGCGTGGAATAGTTGGAACGATGTTCCAATGTAGTGCCCAGATTAAGCACCGTCACCGGGGAAATCCCGCATGGCGGCGCGAGATGAAGCGACTAAAGTGGAACGACGTTCTGATTAAGGAGAAATTTTGGCCACTGGTGACATGATCGAGCGGGTGCTGGACATCCTTGCGCTGCTGGCGGATCACCCCCAGGGCCTGCCGATCAGCGAGATCGCGCGGCGACTGGATTTGCCAAAGAGCGCAGTGCACCGGCTGCTGTCGGTCCTGGTGGGCAAGGGGCTGGCAATGCAGGACGAGTACAGCCAGCGCTACCGCATGACGGTGAAACTGGCCGCGCTGGGCTTTCGTTTCCTGGCCGCTTCGGGCATCACGGAAATCTGCCAGCCCTCACTGGACAGGCTGGCCGCGCGCACGGGCGAACTCGCGCGCCTCGCCCTGGTGGAAGACGATGCGCTCATCTGGATCGCCAAGGCCCAGGGAGCGCTCTCGGGCCTGCGCTACGACCCGGACATGGGCCAGCCAGTGGTGTTGCATGCGACGTCCACCGGCAAGGCGTGGCTCGCCACCATGGATGACGCACGCGCCGTGGCCTTGGTCAAGGCGCGCGGCTTCGTCGTGCCCTCGCGCTTCGGTCAGCCCAAGGTGCGCGATGAGGCCAGCCTGCTGGAGGAACTCGCGCTGACACGTGAGCGCGGCTACGGTACCTCCATCGAGGAGAGCGAGCCCGGCACTTGCGCGGTGGGCTGCGCCATCCTCGACCCGCAGACGCGGCGCGCCATTGGCACCGTCAGCGTGGCGGGTCCGGTCACCCGGCTGTCCGCGGCGCGCATCGCCGCCATCGCACCTGACGTGCAAGCCACCGCAGCCGAGATCTCCGATCTGTGGCCCAGCCGCAAGGTGATGGAAGCCACGATGGGGATGACGCCCCTGAAGGTGCTCAATGGTTGACACGGGCCCCCAAGCTTGGGCAGAACGCGGAAACGCCGGCGCGCCCGACCCCGCGTTCGCGGCTCGCGTGCACAGCCTTTCCATGGCACGCGGCACCTCTGGCGTCGTCGCCGCCGATGCATTGGAGCTGCTGAGCGGCTTCGCAGACGCCTACCGGATCCAGGAAGCCGTGGGCGTGGAGCTGGGATGGACGCGGGCGGGCTGGAAGGTCGCGGCCCCGCCGGCCGGAGAGGTGATGTCTGCGCCGATATTTGACCGCGCCTGCGCAGGCAGTGGCGCCGTGTTCGACGACACCACGCTGATGCGCGACGGCGTCGAATGCGAGCTCGCAGTGCGCATCGATCATCCGTTGCCCGCTGGCGGCTGCACGCGTGACGATGTGTTGGCCGCCGTTGGCGCGGTCATGCCGGCCTTCGAACTGCTGTGCAGCCGATTGCCCGCGAAGTTCGTCTCGCCGCGCGAACACATCGTGGCAGACGGGATGGGCAACGGCGCAGTCGTGCTCGGCGCGCCTTGCGAAGACGCCCGTTCACTAGACCTCGCGAGCCTGCGCATGACGCTCTCGGTGGACGACACGCCGGTGGTGGACAAGCAAGGCGGCAATCCGTTTTCAGATCCCCTCCTTGCGGTCGTCCATCTCGTCAACCATCTTGCGCTGCGTGGCGAGCGCCTGGCGGCCGGAAGCTTCGTTCTCGCCGGCTCGCACGCTGGCGTCCATCGTGCGCAAGCCGGGCAACGGCTGCGCTGTGTTTTCGAAGGGATCGGCGCGGTCGAGCTCAGCGTTCGTGATAGCGCGGCTGCGTCATTCAAGGAGCAAGACCATGTTGGCAGGTGAAGGTGCGGTGGCTATCTGGAACGACATTGCCGAGGCTGGGCGGGCGCAGTTTTATGCCTGGCATCTTCAGGAGCACATGCCCGAGCGGGTGGGCATTCCGGGGTTCGTGCGTGGGCGCCGTTATCGCGCGGCCGACGCAGCCACGCAACCCGAATTCTTCACGCTGTACGAAACGACTACGTTCCAGGTGATCCAGGGCGCTGACTACCTGTCGCGCCTGAACGAGCCGACGGACTGGACGCGTGCGGCCACTGCCTACTTCCGGGCCACCACGCGCTCCTTGACGCGAGTGTTCGCCAGCCACGGGGTGGGCTCGGGCGGCGCACTTCTGACACTGCGTTTCGACATGGCGGACGACGCCATGACCGCAGCGGTGCCGCGCTTGGCCTCCGCCTTGGAAGCGGTGGCAAGGATGCCGCGCATCGGCGGCGCCCATCTGCTGGGCTCCGACGCCAGTGTGTCGAGCCAGTCGACCGCAGAAAGCGCGGGCCGCAAGGACCTCCTGGTGCCTGCGCGCTGGATCATCCTGCTGGAAGCGTGCGACGTCGAGGCGTTCACCCCGGCGCTGGCTTCGCTTCAGACATTTGGCGAGCTGAAGCAAGCGGCCGCCGGACGCTATGTGCATGAGCACACCCGCTTGAAAACCGCCTGGCAGGCCGGTTGATCGGGCACTGATCAAGATATTCGAACCCATCAAGGAAGACAAGACATGGCAACGGTACATATCCAAGACGCAGTGAAAGCGTTCGGCACGACGCCGATCATCCGGGGCGTGACCATCGACATTCACGACGGTGAATTCGTGGTGCTCGTCGGCCCCTCGGGCTGCGGAAAGTCTACGTTGCTGCGCATGATCGCCGGCCTGGAAGGCATCGATTCAGGCGAGATCCGCATCGGTAACAAACGTGTGAACGGCTTGCTGCCCAAGGAGCGGGATATCGCGATGGTGTTCCAGAACTATGCGCTTTATCCGCACCTCACCGTGGCCGACAACCTGGCCTTTTCTCTGAAGCTGCGCCGCGCGCCGCAGCGAGAAATCGAGGAGCGCGTTGCGCGCGCCGCCAAGATCCTGGGGCTCGAGCCGCTGCTCGCGCGGCTGCCCAAACAACTCTCCGGTGGACAGCGCCAGCGAGTCGCTATGGGCCGCGCCATCGTGCGCGACCCGCAAGTCTTCCTGTTTGATGAGCCACTATCTAACCTGGACGCCAAGCTGCGCGTGCAGATGCGCTCAGAGATCAGGGAGCTACATCAGCGCCTGAAAGCCACCACCATCTATGTCACTCACGATCAGATCGAGGCCATGACGATGGCGGACAAGATCGTCGCTATGCATGACGGGGTGGTCGAGCAGGTTGGCTCGCCACTGGAGCTATTCGACCGTCCGCGCAACGTCTTCGTGGCCAGCTTCATTGGCTCGCCCTCGATGAATCTGCTACCCGTCAAATCCAACGGCCACGCCGCCGTGGACAACGCCGGCAACCGCTGGGCAGTGCCAGGCATACCGACCGTGAACGGCCAGGCACTGACGTTGGGCGTGCGTCCCGAGCACATCCGCCTGGACCCCGAAGGAGTGCAAGCGCGCGTGCAGGTGGTGGAGTCCACCGGTTCCGAAACGCACCTCACGGTCGATGCAGGCGGTACCAAGCTGACGTGCGTGCTGCGTGAACGCGTGAGCTTGCGGCCGGGCGACGACGTGCGGTTGGGCGTCGACGTTTCGCGTCTTCACTTGTTCCACGCCGACTCGGGAGACCGAGTCGAAACCCTGCACTGAACGGCAAGGACCGCAGCCATGAAACTCGTCAGATTTGGTGCCCGCGGCGCCGAGCAGCCTGGCCTCGTTGATGCGCAGGGCATCGTGCGTGACCTCTCGGGCCTGGTCGGCGACATTGACGGCCAGATACTTTCACCTTCGGCGCTCGATCGTCTGCGCAGGATCGACAGCACGACGCTGCCCGCCGTGCCGACAGGCGTGCGCCTGGGCGCATGTGTGGGCAGCATCCCCAATTTGATCTGCATCGGCCTCAACTATTCCGATCACGCGGCCGAAACCAACACGCCGATTCCTTCAGAGCCGATCGTGTTTAACAAGCACACGGGCGCCGTGGCCGGCCCGAACGATGCACTCATCGTGGCACCGGGTTCGGTCAAGTTGGACTGGGAGGTCGAGCTTGCCATTGTGATCGGCACGCCAGCTTGGCACGTGCGCGAGGAAGACGCCCTGCGCCACGTCGCGGGCTATTGCCTTTGCAACGACGTGTCTGAACGCGCGTGGCAGCTTGAACATGAGGGCCAGTGGACCAAGGGCAAGAGCTACTACGGCTACGCGCCGCTGGGCCCCTGGCTAGTCACGGCGGATGAGGTACCGGACCCGCAGGACGTCGAGCTCTGGCTCGAGGTTAATGGCGTGCGGCGCCAGAGCGGCAGCACGCGCACGCAGATCTTCGGGGTCGCGCACATCGTGTCATACCTGAGCCGCTTCATGGCCCTGGCCCCCGGTGACGTGATCGCGACGGGAACACCCCCGGGCGTCGGTCTGGGCCAAAAGCCTCCACTGTTCCTGAAGGCAGGCGACCGCGTCGCCCTCGGCTCGCCACAATTGGGTCATCAGAGCCAGGCGGTCGTGGCCTATAACGACGAGGCGATGGGCGCCCGCTGGCGCGAGGCACGCCTGCCCCCACTTTGATGCGGCCGGCAAGAGTTAGCCTGTCATCCCCCGAACATCCATGACGCCAAAACCTGAAAATTCCGTCTGGCGCATTCCCGTCACGCATGAGTTCATTACGCGTGACTTCCCCTTCCACACGGGCCAGGTGGTGCCTGAACTGCGCCTAGCCTACACCGTGCTGGGCCGGCCTGGTGGCACTCCTGTGCTCGCCCTGCACGGCACGGGCGGCAAGGGAAGTGACCTGCTGTCGCAGGAGTTCGGCGCCCACCTGTTCGGTCCGGGTGGGCCGCTGGACGCTGCCGAGCACTTCATCGTCTTGCCTGATGCCATCGGACATGGGCGCAGTGCGAAGCCTTCCGATGGTCTGCGCGCGGCATTTCCACGCTACAACTATGAAGATATGGTTGAAGGTCAACGCCGCGTGATAAGTGAAGCGCTGGGCCTGCGGCATTTGCGGCTAGTCCTGGGTATGTCGATGGGCGGTATGCACACTTGGCTGTGGGGCGTGCACCATCCGGCGTTCATGGACGCACTACTGCCCCTGGCATCGCTGCCAGCGCCAATGTCCGGGCGAAACTGGCTACTGCGCCTGCTGCTGATCGACCAGATCCAGAGCGATCCGCAGTGGTGCCAAGGAAACTACGTCGAGCAACCCGTTGGCGCTCGACGGGCCTGGGAGTTTTTCAGCGCAGCCACCAATGGGGGAACCTTGGCCTTGCAAGCGGCCCTTTCGCATCCCGATAAGGCCGACGAGTGGTTGCGGGCAAGGCGCGCCCTGCCGTTCGACGTGGATGCCAACGACCTCATTTACCAGATTGCCGCTGCGCGTGACTACGATCCCTCGTTCGGCTTGGACCGCATCCGCGCCCACGTGCTGGCCATCAACTCCTCCGACGACGAGCGCAACCCGCCGGAGACCGGCAGCGCCGAAAGCGCTATGAAGCGCTTGGCGCGCGGCCAACTGTTACTCGTGCCCGGCAGTGCGCATACCGCAGGGCACGGCACTGTCCGATCGGCTGAACTGTGGTTGCCCACATGCCGCCGGTTCCTCGAAGCGCTACCAGCGCCGCTCGCCGCTCCAGAAGACACCTACGCCTGCGGCGGCGTCGCAATGTCTGCGACGGGAGCAACCCGAAGCGGGCGCGCTTAAGCGCGTCGTGAGCGAACGACACCCGTCATACGTTCCGCTGTAGGGTAGGCGCCCATTGATACCAGCCGAGACGCTGCGAAAGCAGGAGAGCCATGCCGTGCAAGTGCTGGCCTTCATCCACACGGGTCCGTTCCCGCGCCACGACAGGCAGTACCCGCGCTCGACGGGTAAGCGGCCAGCCACCCCACCTTGAGAACTGAGGTCAAGCCGGAGACGATGCTGCCCATCTACGTTAGCTGGACATCATCGATCGACGTCAATCCAAGGCAACGGCGCCGGTCACAGCGCAGAGTTCAAGGCGCAGGTCCTTGCTGCCTGCGCAGAGCATGGGGCATCTGTCGCATCAGTCGCGCTGTCGTTTAAGTTGAACGACAACTTGGTGCACCAATGGCGCCGCGGGCGCGGGGCGAGTCCAGTCTTATCGGCAACATCGACGACGGTGCCGAGTCGGCGCCCCAGTTCATCACGCTGTCGTTACCTCCGCCATCACTGGCACCACCGCCCCGGAGCCGGCGCCAATCGCCGAAGGAGTCCAGGCGTCTTTACACGTGCTGGTCTTTCCCCCATCAAGTGGCGTTGACACGCCTGGCCTGGGCAACCTTTCTGCCCGTGGCGACGGCTTTGCTCGACGGCGGCACCGGGGAGTTGAAGTGCCTGCCCAGGCAGCCTGTTCCCCTGTCGCCGATGAGACCGGGCCACATGCGTTCGGACCCCCCGAGTCTGTGTCAGGCGTGGGTTCCCTCCAACCACGGGTTCGAACGCCACAGCAGTCGAGGACTGGGCGCTCGCGACGATGGGTCAGAACGCGCAACAGTCTGCCGCTGCATCAGCGTGTGTCCGGCCTTCATTATCCGCACTAGCCCTGCCGCGCTTCGCCGGCTCGCGATGGGCTGGGTATGTCGTTGAGAGCGCATGAGGCAATCTAGGGCCTGAACGTCAGGAGTCCGCCATGCCCCAAGAACTGCAAGACAACCCATCGGTGCGCAGGGTTACGCTTGCCGCGCCAGCGTTTTATCGTATTGCCGATGTATTGCGAATCACGGCGCTAAGCCGTGCCACGCTGTATCGACGCATTTCGGATAAGAGGTTCCCGCAGCCCGTACATCTTGGAGGACGGGCGTGCGGTTGGACGCCCGAGGCACTGCAAGCATGGATCAGCGATCCACAGAGTTATGTTGCGCCACGATCCGGTGTGTAGTGCCGGTGTGGCCCTAGGGCCACGCAGCGTACCTTGAACCACACATGGCAAGTTTCGGACACGTGTCGGACACGGACAGCAAAGGAGATAGCGGCAAAGAAAAAAGCACCTAGGCTTTTGACCTAAGTGCTTGATTCAACTGGAACTTTTTGGCTCCTCGACCTGGGCTCGAACCAGGGACCTACGGATTAACAGTCCGGCGCTCTACCAACTGAGCTATCGAGGAACAACAGCCTCAGATTATAGCGTGCTTTTTGAGCCGGCTCCAAGAGGGGCCGTGATGCGATTCGAAGTTTTCACAACGCGGCCGTGACGGCGAGGCGGAACGTGCGCGGTGCACCCGGGAACAGGTAGACATGACCGAACTGGTAAGGCGATTCCTTCCAGTAGCGCTTGTCGGTGAGGTTCTCGATGCCGAAGGTCCAGCGCGTCGCCACGCCGCTGATTTTCGTGTCGTAGCGCAGTGCGGCATCGAAGCGCGTCCATGCAGGCAGCGTGATCGATCCGTCGGGCAGCACATTGCGGCGGCCCTCGTGCGAGAGCTGGCCTTGCAGTTCAAGTCCGGGCAGCGTTGCAAAGCGATAGGCTGCCTGCGCCCGCAGCACCTGCCGCGGCACGTTGGTCGGGCGTTCGCCATTGATGCTGGTGTTGGCGCTGCCGCTGCGCTTGGCGTCGATCATCGTCAGGCCGCCGGCGAGCCGCCACGGACCTTGCGTCCAATCGCCGCTGAGTTCGATGCCGCGGTGTTCGGCCTTGCCGTCGTAGCCGGCGGTGCAAGAGGCGCCGGTGGCGTTGCAGGTGTCGATGTTGGTCATCGGGCGCGAGATGTCGAACAGCGCCGCCTGCCAGTTGAGGCCGCCCGTGCCGCCCTTCAGGCCGAGCTCGCGCTGGCGCGAGACCAGTGCCGGCAGCGCCTCGCCCGCGTTGGCGTACTGCGACACCTTGTTCGGCGCGACTTGCGACTCCACGCCTTCGCCCCAACTCGCATACGCCAGCAGCCCGGGCTGCAACGCATAGCTGACCGCGACCCACGGGGTCGTGAGGCCGTCCTTGTAGCCGGTGGGGCGGGAGCCGTCGGTGCGCACGCTGTCGCGGTCGAACCGGGTCTGACGGACGCCTAGCCAGGTCGTGAGGCGGTCGTTCCAGCGGATCGCGTCCTGCAGCGACAACTCCGTCGAACGTTCGTCGCGATTGGTGTTGGCATCCGTCAGCGTAGGGTCGGCCGGCACGACCGCGGTGCCCCAGATGTTGCCGGTGCCGACGTAGTTGTAGGCCTGATCCTGGAAGCGGTTGCGCACGCGGCTCGCGAGCAGGCTCAGGGTGAGCTCGTGGCGCACGTTGCCGGTCGCCAGGTTGCCCTTGACGCTCAGGTTGCCCGCGGTCTGCGTGCGTCGCTCGTTCTCGCTGCGGAAGTCGTAGAAATCGAAGGTGCCGTCGGAGCAGTAGCGGTCGAAGTTGCCCTCGGCACCGCAGCCGAAGGCGTAGGCCAGCCGGTCGTCGCTCTTCAGGCGTTGCTGCCCCACCTGCGCGCTCCAGCGCCAGTCGGCGTTGATCGCCTGCGTGAGGCGCAGGGTGCCGGTCAGGCCCTCGAACACCGAGGGTTGCGACCACGGTTGGTTGTTGAGGTTAATGCGCGGGTCGACCGGTGGAGGCAGCGCGTTGCCGAGCAGGCTGAAGCCGTTCTGGCTCGGCTGCGTCTTCTTGCTGTATTCGACCTCGGCCTCGAACACCGAGTCGCGGGTGATGCGCCAATCGGCCGCCAGCGAAAGCAGATGCCGCTCGCCGTCGAGCGCATAGGTGCGCGGCTTGAGGTCCTCGGCCGCGACGTTCAGCCGATAGCCGAACTGCCGATCGGCGCCGAAGCGGCCCCCCAGATCGACCGCGCCCAGCACGCTGCCGCGCCCCGAGACTTCCGTGCGCACTTCCCGCAGGTCCTGCTCGGTCGGCCGCTTCACGACATAGTTGACGATCCCGCCCGGCGCGCTGGTGCCGGCCTGGATGCCGCTGGTGCCACGCAGGATCTCGATGCGTTCCTTGTTGTCGAGCGGGATCGCGGTTTCGGCGCTGATCGGCAGGCCTTCGCGGCGGTAGTTGAAGCGGTTGTCCAGCACGAAGCCGCGGATGGTGAGGTAGTCCCAGTAGCCGGCCGAGTTGTACGCGTCGGTCACCGACGCATCGAACTGGGTCAGATCGGCCAGGCGCCTCGCACCGCTGGCCTGCAGCTGCTGGCTGCCGATCACGGTGGCGGAGATCGGCACCTCCCTCAGCGGCAGGTCGCCGAAGCCGCTGATGTCGGCTTGCGGTGGTGCGCTGCGTGCATCGACCGTGACGGAAGGCAGCGTGGCCTCCTGGGCGTGTGCGACGGCACCCGTCATCGAGAGCAGGGCGGCCGCAACGGCCAGGGCGATGGAGGTGGGGCGAGCGGTGTGCATGGGGCGGGTGGAAGCAGGGAAAGAAGTCATCGGGTCAGTGCGCAGCGGCAACGGCGGCGGTCAGTCGTGCGGCCATCGCCTCGGGGTTGTCGGCGGTGATCAGCGCGCGCACCATGCCGACCGAGCCGACGCCGGTGGCCAGCACCGCCGGCATGCGCTCGGCATCGATGCCGCCGATGGCGACCTGCGGATAGCCGCGCAGCAGTCGCGCATAGGCGTCGAGCCGTGCCACGCCCTGCGGCGCGGTGGTCATCTGCTTGAGCGTGGTCGGGAACACGGCGCCCATCGCGATGTAGCTCGGGCTGACCATGTCGGCGCGCACCATCTCCGCGTAGCCGTGGGTGCTGACCCCGAGCCGCAGGCCGGCAGTTCGGAGGCGCCGCAACGCGGCCGGCGCCAGCGCATCGAGGTCTTCCTGGCCGAGGTGCACGCCATAGGCACCGGCGGCCATGGCCGCCTGCCAGTGGTCGTTGATGAAGAGCCGGGCGCCGGTCGCCTGCACGGTCCGCACGGCGGCGGCGACTTCGTTCGCCACGGCGTCGGCGTCCTTCGACTTGAAGCGCAGTTGCACCGTGGGCACCCCCGCCCGCGCCATGCGCCCGACCCAGGCGGCGTCGGGCAGCACGGCGTAAAGACCCAACCGCTCGGGGCAGGGCGCGAAGGCATCGCTGCGCGTCGCGAGGGGAAACCGGCCCATGCCGAAGTCGATCGGCATTGCGGGCCACGCCAGTGCGTCGAAGCGCCCGTTGCGGAGGGTCTGTGCATGCCAGGCGCAGGCCAGGCATTCGGCGTCGGCCTCGATGAAGCCGAGCGTCATGCAAGCCTGCTTGGCGGCCCGGTACACCGGATGCGCGGAGCGGAAGGTGGCGGGCGGCGCAGCCGTGGTGCCGAAGCGTTCGGCGTGCGCGTCGACGATCGCAGCAGCGAGGGCAATGTCGTGGCTCATGGCGATGCGTGGTGCCAGAACGGCGTGCCGAGTACCGGCGTGCTGGGCTGCGCGCTCTGCTGCGTCGCCATCGCGCCCGCGCGGTGCGCGCTGCGGCCGGCCTGCACCGCATCGGCGAAGGCACCGGCCATCGCGACCGGGTCCTGCGCCATCGCGACGGCGGTGTTGAGCAGCACGCCGTCGTAGCCCCACTCCATCACCTGGCAGGCGTGGGAGGGCAGGCCGAGGCCGGCGTCCACCAGCAGCGGCACGTCGAGGCGTTCGCGCAGCAGCTGCAGCGCATAGGGATTGACTGGCCCGCGGCCGGTGCCGATGGGCGCCGCCCAGGGCATCACCGCCTGGCAGCCGACATCGACCAGCCGCTGGCACAGCACCAGGTCTTCGGTGCAGTAGGGCAGCACCCGGAAGCCGTCGCGGATGAGCTGCGATGCGGCCTCGACGAGATTCAGCGTGTCGGGCTGCAGCGTGTAGTCGTCGCCGATCAGCTCGAGCTTGATCCATGGTGTGTCGAACAGCTCGCGCGCCATCTGCGCAGTGGCGATCACTTCCTGCACGCCATGGCAGCCGGCGGTGTTGGGCAGCACCGGCACGCCGAGTTGCTTGAGCAATCGCCAGAAACCGTTGTCGTCATGGCCGCCGGCGCTGGGCGCGGCGGTTTGCCGGCGCAGCGATGCCGTGAGCATGGCCGGCCGCGCGCGCCGCACCGCCGCATCGAGCACGTCGGGCGAGGGGTATCGCGCCGTGCCCAGCAGAAGCCGGCTGTGGAAGGTCTGGCCGTACAGGACCAGCGCGTCGTCGGATGTCGTTGCGTGCATGTGGGGCTAGCCTCCGGTCACCGGACGAATGACTTCGAGGCGGTCGTCTTCTTTCAATGCGTGCACGGCGTGGGCCGAGCGCGGCACGAATTCGCGGTTCACCGCCACCGCGTAGGGCGGCACGGCGTTCATCGCGGCCAGCGCATCGGCGACCGTGGCCGGCTCGGACAATGCGTGCGGGGTGTCGTTGATCAGCACGCGCATGCCATGGTCTCCATCGGCAGGTCGAGCCGCTCGGCCAGCGCCGAGTGCCCGGTGGCCAGCACCTCCATCGCCATGTCCAGCATCGCCGGCGCGATCATGAAGCCGTGGCGATACAGGCCGTTGATCTGCAGCACGCGGGGCCCCGGCGACCGGATCGCCGGCCGGTTGTCGGGCAGCGTGGGTCGGCACTGGGTGGCGATCTCGAGGATGCGCGCCTCGCCGAAGCCGCTGTGCACCGCGTAGGCCGCGCTCAGCAGCTCGAGCGTCGAGCGCACGCTGGCCGGTGACAGGTCGCCCGATTCGATCTCGGTCGCACCGATCACGAACACGCCATCGGGCTTCGGCGCGATGTAGAGCGGGTAGCGCGGATGCACCAGGCGCGTCGGCCGCGTCAGTGCCACGTCGGGCGCGTGCACGCGGATCACTTCGCCACGCACGCCCCGCAGCGCCGGCCACTGCGGCCGTGCACCGAGGCCGCGGCAGTCGATCACGCGTTCGTTCGGCGCAGGTGAGAAGTCCTCCGGCGAGCGGGCGCAGTGCCAGTGCAGCCGCACGTTGGGCATGGCCTCCAGCGTGTGCTGCAGGGCGGCGAGCAGCCCGCGGTTGTCGAGCTGGCCCTCGCCTGGCAAGAACAGGCCCTGCGCGAAGCGGCCGGCCAAGGCCGGCTCGAGCGCGGCGACGGCGTTCGCGTCCAGGTGCTGCATCGGCGGCAATGCCGGCACAGCCGCAGCGCTGTGAGAGAGCACCCGTGCCAGGCGTGCGGCCTCGGCCGCATCCTGCCGATGCCACAGCACCAGCGTGCCTTCCTGTTGGAAGAAGACCGGCGCATCGAGCGAGGCGAGCAGCGCTGGCCAGCGCGCCAGCGCGTGGTGGCCCAGGCGGACCACCGCCGGCGGCGCCACCGCCGATTCGGCCAGCGGCGCCAGCATGGCAGCCGCCACGCGTGCCGCGGCACCGTCGGCCTGCGGCCCGGCGGCATCGAACAGTGCGACCTGGCAGCCGGCGCGGGCCAGCGACAGCGCCATCAGCCGGCCCATCAGGCCGGCGCCGAGCACAGAGGCGGCATCGAAGGGCAGCGTGCTCATCGCGTCGCCGCAACCGCGTGCCACGACCATCGCCCATAATTTTCGGCATGACCACGCCGCCCACTGCCGCCCCACCGCCGACGCACCGCTATGCGCGCGTGCTGTCCATCGCCGGCTCCGACAGCGGCGGCGGTGCCGGCATCCAGGCCGACCTCAAGACCTTCGCGGCGCTCGGCTGCTACGGCCTGAGCGCCATCACCGCACTCACGGCGCAGAACACGCGCGGCGTCGTCGCCATCCATCACGTGCCGGCCGACTTCCTCAAGGCACAGATCCGGGCGGTGGTGGAAGACATCGGCGTCGACGCCGTCAAGCTGGGCATGCTGCCGACACCCGAGAGCGTGGAGGTCGTCGCCTGGGCCATCGACCACTACCGGTTGCCCAACGTGGTGCTGGACCCGGTGATGGTGAGCACCAGCGGCCATCGCCTGGTCGCCGAGGAAACGGCCGCGCGGCTGCTGCGCGAGCTGTTCCCGCGCGCATGGCTCGTCACGCCGAACCTCGACGAGGCGGCGCTGCTGGTGGGCCATGCGGTCGACGGCATCGATGCGATGAACGGCGCCGCCGAGGAACTGCTCGCCCGCGGCGCCCGCGGCGTGCTGCTCAAGGGCGGCCATCTGCCCGGCCAGGCGCTGGTGGATCTGCTGGCACTGCAGGGTGGGGCGCGGCAGCGCTTTGCCTCGGCGCGTATCGCGAGCCGGAATCTGCACGGCACCGGCTGCACGCTGTCCTCGGCCATTGCCGCGCAGCTCGCGCTCGGTCATGCGCTGCCCGATGCCGTGGAGCTGGCGCGCCGCTACCTGCTCGGGGCGATCGCCGAAGGGGCGGGTGCGCAAGTGGGTGGCGGTGAGGGCCCGCTCAACCACGGCTTCGCGCCACAGGCGATGCGGCAGTTGCCGATCGAGGGCTCGCCCGCACGCGCGTAAGCGCCTCGCCGCCCATGGGGCGGCCTGTGCAGTGCTGGTGTGTGCCATCCATTTGCTCCGTTGCAAATTGTTTGGCAGGTGGGCGTGGCCCGAACGCCCCTCGCACCCGGGCGGGTACTGTGGCGTCACGGCGGTTCGAGCCGGCTTCCCTGCGCGAGGATTACCTCGGGCCTTCCGGGTGAGCGGAAAGCGCAATCAGGTTCAAAGGGACTTTCTCAGCCGGATCGGCAAGCCGAACCAGCACCCCTAGCGAGCCGCCATTCTAGGCGCGTCGGCGTGCAGCATCGAAGGGGGCAGACGTGGGCTTTTGTCTTACACCAAAGGCCCCGAAGAACCGCGACAAACGGGGTTCCTGTGAAGAGTTCACAGATTCCATCCATTTTCTTAGGCACTTACCCTGATGCGACCCGAGCCGATCCCTTTCGTCGATGTCTCGCGCCCCCCGTCTCCCAGGCACACGCCGGCGCGCGCCGCGCTGGCTGACATTGCGACGCCGTACTGCCTGTCGCCGGTTCAACGTGCGCTGAAGCGCAGCATGGACATCGTGGGCGCCCTGTGCTTCTTCATCTTGTTCGCGCCGCTTTATCTGATGGTGGCGATTGCCGTGCTGCTCGGTGCCGGCGGCCCGGTGCACTACTGGCAGCCCCGCCTCGGCCAGAACGGACGGAGCTTCCGCTTCTACAAGTTTCGCTCGATGGTCCACGGCGCCGACAAGGTGCTGGCGCAGCACCTCGAGCGCGATCCGGCCGCGCGCCAGCAGTGGGAAACCTTCCAGAAGCTCGACAACGATCCGCGCATCACGTCGGTGGGCCGTTTCATCCGCAAGCTGAGCCTGGACGAACTGCCGCAGTTCTTCAACGTGCTCAAGGGCGACATGAGCCTGGTCGGCCCGCGGCCCTGCATGGTGCGCCAGCGCAGCCTCTACGGCGCCCACTGGCCGCACTACTGCCAAATGCGGCCCGGCATCACCGGGCTGTGGCAGGTGAGCGGCCGCAACCGGCTGTCGTATGCCGAGCGGGTGCAGTTCGACGTCCGCTACGCCACGGAATGGTCGCTCTGGCTCGACATGAAGATCCTGGCACGCACCGTGTGGGTCGTGCTCAGCGGCGACGGATCCTCCTGAGCCGCCGCGCCCCAGCACGGCGCCCTGGGGGCACCACGCGCAGCGCAGGCGTCAGACGCCCAGCAACTGGTGCAGACGCGTGCTCGTGGTTGTGTACTGCAAGTGGATCGCCTTGCCGGGGAAGACGATCGCCGCCGCACCCCAGGCCGCCAGCGTGGCTTCGTGGAAACCGCAGACGATGAGCTTCTTCTTGCCCGGGTAGGTGTTGATGTCACCGACCGCGAACACGCCGGGCTCGTGCGTCTCGAATTTCTCGGTATCGACCGGGACCTGCTTGCGCTCGAGCGCCAGGCCCCAATCGGCGATCGGCCCGAGCCGCGGCGAGATGCCCAGGCAGGCGATCAGGGCGTCGACGGGCAGGGCGACGGTCTGCGTGTCGGGTGTCGTGACCTGCAACGCGCAGCCGTCGAAGGCCGACGGCTGGCCAACGACGAAGTCGAGCGCACCGGCCGCGATTTGCGCCCTCAGCGCAGCCACGGTGCCCGGCTCGGCCTGGAAGCCGTCGCGACGGTGCAGCAGCGTCACCCGGGCGGCGTGGCCGACCAGGGCCCGCGCGGTGTCGAGCGCCGAATCGTCCCCGCCCTGCACCACGACCGACTGGCCGGCAAAGCGTGCGAGATCCGACGGATGGTAGAAAAGCTTCGACCCTTCGAAGGCCTCGATGCCATCGATCGTCACTCGGCGCGGCACGAAGGCGCCGACGCCCGCCGCGATGAAGACGGTCTTCGCGAGGAAGGCGGTGCCGCGGTCGGTGCCGAGGCGCCAGCGGCCGTCCGCTTCGCGTGCCAGCGTCGCCACCTGTTCGCCCAGGTGCATCGTTGGCCGGAAGGGCGCCACCTGCTGCAGCAGTGCATCGACCAGGCCACGGCCGGTGGTGGCCGGTGTGCCGGGAATGTCGTAAATGGGTTTGTCGCCGTACAGCTCGACGCACTGGCCGCCGGCGTGGGGCAGGGCGTCGATGATGTGGCTGGAGATCTCGAGAAGGCCCAGTTGGAAGGCCTGGAACAGCCCGACCGGGCCGGCGCCGATGATCAGCGCGTCGGTCTCGATCGGAGGGCGCGCCGACATCGGCTGCTTACTTCACCAGTTCCGAAACCTTGTTCGGCTTGTCTTTCCACTCGTCGGCATCGGGCAGCGGCGCCTTGCGCTTGGTGATGCTCTTCCAGCCGTCGGCCAGGGCGAGCTCGGCATTGAGCTTGATGAAGGCGAGCTGGTCGGCCGGCAGGTCTTCTTCCGCGAAGATCGCGTTGGCCGGGCATTCGGGAATGCAGACGGCGCAGTCGATGCATTCGTCCGGGTCGATCACCAGCATGTTGGGACCTTCACGGAAGCAGTCCACCGGGCACACGTCGACGCAATCGGTGTATTTGCAGCGGATGCAGTTTTCTGAAACGACGTGGGTCATGGGAATCTGTGCCGGGTTGTCTCGGCGAAGTGAAATCGGGGGAAACCCCGGATTTTAGGGGTTCGCGGAAGGCGCTATTCGACCGTCGGGCGAACCAGCACCGCGGCCGCGGTCTTGTGGCTGGCCGTGTCGACCAGCACCAGCGAGCCGAGCGCGCGCGAGCGTGTGAAGGGCAGCACCGCCAGCGGCTGCTGCAGCGCCAGCACCACATCGCCGATCGCATTCGCCTCCAACTGGGCGGCCGGCTTGGCTTCGAGCGTGGCGATGTCGACGCGGTCGACGATGCGCGCAACCTTTGCCTTGACCCAGCGGTGGCCCTGCAGCGCCCAGTAGATGCGGCCCGGCACCAGCGGCTCGTCGTCGAGCCCGGCGACCGTGGCAGTGATCTCGCGCACCGGGGTGAAGGCATCGGGCGCCAGCAGCCAGTCGCCGCGCGAGACGTCGAGTTCGCGGTCGAGCACGATGCCCGCGCTGTGGCCGGCATGCACCGTCTTCGGCTGGCGTGTGTGGCCCAGCACCTGGGCCACCGTCGCCGTTTGCCCGCTGGGCATGACCGTGACTTGCTGGCCGGGTTCGACATGGCCGCTGGCGACACGGCCCCAGAACACGCGGCGGCCCTGCGAGGTGTCCGACGACGAGGAGAACTTCTCGACCCACTGGACGGGAAACGCGAAGGGCACGTCTTCGTCCTGCGCGGTCACCGGCAAGCCTTCGAGCAGGTCGAGCAGGGCCGGGCCGGCGTAGCCGCACCAGCCTTCGTGCGCGGACACCACGTTCCAGCCCTTGAGCGCGGAGATCGGCACGATGGCCGCGACCTGCACGCCGGCGCTCGTGGCGAAGGCGTTCAGTGCGTTCGAGATGCGCTCGAAGGCCAGTTCGGCGTCGGTGATCGCGTCGAGCTTGTTGACCGCGAACACGATCGACTGCACGCGCAGCAGATGGCACAGCAGCGCATGGCGGCGGGTCTGGGCCAGCAGTTCGCCCTTCACGACTTCGCCGTCGGTCACTTCTGCAGCCCAGCCCAGCTTGGTGGCGTCGACCAGCACCACGGCGGCGTCGGCGCTCGAAGCGGCCGTGACCATGTTGCGCGTGTACTGTTCGTGGCCGGGCGCGTCGCCGATGATGAACTTGCGCTTGGCCGTTGCGAAGTAGCGGTAGGCGACATCGATGGTGATGCCCTGTTCGCGCTCGGCCGAGAGGCCGTCGGTCAGTAGCGCCAGATCGGTCTCGCCACCGCGCTGCACGCCGGCCAGCTGGTCTTGCAGCACGGTCTTGCTGTCGACCAGCAGGCGGCCGATGAGCGTGCTCTTGCCGTCGTCGACCGAGCCGCAGGTGATAAAGCGCAGGGCGGCGCCGGTGTCGGCCGCGATGTCGGATTCGAGGGTGGTGGCGGTCATCAGAAGTACCCGTCCTTTTTGCGTTTTTCCATGGAGGCTTCGGAGGTCATGTCGTCCATGCGCGTGGCACCGCGCTCGCTCACGTCGACGCTGAGCGTCTCCAGCACCACATCGCCGGCGTCGGCCGCAAGGCTGGCGACCGGGCAGGTGGTGGTGATGTCGCCGACGGTGCGGAAGCGCACGTCGCGCGTCTCGATGGTCTCGCCATCGCGCGCAGGGGTCAGCGGCGTCACCGGCACCAGCAGGCCCCGGCGTTCGACCACTTCGCGCTTGTGCGTGTAGTAGATGGAGGGCAGGGCGACGGCCTCGCGTTCGATGTACTGCCACACGTCGAGCTCCGTCCAGTTGGAGATCGGGAACACGCGGAAGTGCTCCCCCGGTGCGAGGCGCGTGTTGAACAGCGTCCAGAGTTCGGGGCGCTGGTCTTTCGGTTGCCATTGGCCGAAGGAATCGCGGTGCGAAAAGATGCGTTCCTTGGCGCGCGCCTTTTCCTCGTCGCGGCGGGCGCCGCCGATCAATGCGTCGAAGCGGAATTCCTCGATGGCTTCAAGCAGGGTGACCGACTGGTGCACGTTGCGCGATTCGCCCGGGTGTGCCAGCCGCACGGTGCCGCGCGCCATCGAATCCTCGACGCTGCGCACGATCAGTTCGGCGCCCAGTTCCTTGGCGCGGAAGTCGCGGAAGTCGGTCACTTCGGGGAAGTTATGGCCGGTGTCGATCATCAGTAGCGGGTACGGGATGCGGCCCGTGCCAAAGGCCTTCTCGGCGCATTTCAGCAGCACCAGCGAGTCCTTGCCGCCGGAAAAGAGGAGCGTCGGCCGTTCGAAGGCGCCAGCGACCTCGCGCAGGATGAAGATGGCTTCTTCCTCGAGGGCATCGAGTTGCGTGTTGGAAAGGCGCTCGGGGGAATGCATCGGTGTCAGCAGTTCGGAGTCGGTGCGGGCGTTCATCGGGGGGGCCTCAGTGCGAGAGATGCAATCCGCATTCGCGGTTGTCTTCGCCTTTGGTCGGGTCCACGTAGTCGAAGTTGTTGGGCAGGCCGTGGGTCTCGCAGTAGGCGTACAGCTCCTTGGACGACCAGTGCAGCAGCGGCGCGACCTTGATCAGTCCGTCCGGGTTGATGCTGACCGGGTCCATCTGCGCGCGCACGGCGGTGTCGGTGGCACGCAGCGCGGTGAACCAGACCTTCGGCGCCGTCTCGCGCAGCGCGCGGGCGAAGGGCTCCAGCTTCACCTCTTCCGTGAAGGCCGCATGGCGCGGATCGTCCAGCGCCGGCGTCGGGCCTTCCACTGCCTCACGGTGCGCCCGTGAGCGGCGCGGCAGGTAGATGTGCAGGTCCAGCTTCAGCTGCTTGGTCACCTCGTCGGCGAAGCGGTAGGTGGCCTCGGTGTTGTAGCCGTTGTCCATCCAGACCACGGGAACGTCCGGCTTGGCACGCGTGACCATGTGCAGGATCACGGCCTCGAAGGGTCGGAAGTTGGTGGTGATGATCGCGGGCTGGCCGAGGCCGATGGCCCAGTCGACCAGGCCGTCTGCGTTGCGGCCGAATTCGGTGTTGACGTGTGCGAGGTCGATGCTCATGGGACAGAAGTTTTCGTGGGAGCCCGAACTGTAGGGAGAGCCTTTATGGAAGCAAACGATCTTTTAGTTCGCGCTTTATGCGGATAAGCAAATGCGCCAGTGTTCATGCGGGTTGCGGGGCGATTTGGGTCCGAACCTGGATATGGAGACCGTCACCCTGGCACACCCTGTACGGCCAAAAAAAAAGCCGCGCAGAGAGCGCGGCCCGGGTGTGGTCACCGAGGGACCGTCAGGCGTGCTCGCGCTTGAAGATCGGCTCGGCCGTCACCGCGTCGCCCTGGTAGAAGGCCGCGAAGCGATCGAACTGGCGCTGGGCGGCCGATGCGTCGACGCCTTCGCGCAGCACCGCACTGGTGAAGCCCATGCGCTGCATCTGAACCAACTGGTCGATCAGCACGTCGCCGGTGGCGCGGATCTCGCCCTGGAAGCCCATGCGACGGCGCAGCAGGAAGGCCTGGCTGTAGGCCCGGCCGTCGGTGAACTTCGGGAAGTGCAGGTCGATGCGCTCGATGTCTTGCAGGCACACGGCGATCGCGAGCGGATCGGCGTCGTTGGCCAGCTGCAGCACCTTCGGACTGCCGTCGTCGACATGGTCTTCGGCCGCGATCAGTTGCAGGGTCTTGTTCATTCGGAAACCTCCGCGCTACGCGCTGCGGTATTCGCCTTGGGAGCGGCCCGGCGGCTCATGCCGCCACCTCTTCGGCCTTGAAACGGGCGCCGTTGGCGGCCGCCTTGAACGGGTCGGGCCCGACGCGCCGCAGCGTGTCGATGAAGGTCTCGCGCTTTCCGTCGACGATCTGGCGGGTGTCGCGGTAGGTCGAGAGCACGGCCTCGATCACCTCCGGCACCTCCGCTGCGGTGAACGACGGGCCGACCACCTTGCCGGCCTGGGCCGGGCCGCTGAGCGCGGAACCGTCGGAGCCGGCCAGCGTCACCTGGTACCACTCCTTGCCGTCCTTGTCGACGCCGAGGATGCCGATGTGGCCGCTGTGGTGGTGGCCGCAGCTGTTGATGCAGCCGCTGATATGCAGGTCGATCTCGCCCAGGTCGTCCAGCTCGTCGAGGTCCTGGTAGCGCTCGGTGATGGCCTCGGCGATCGGGATCGAGCGGGCGTTCGCCAGGTCGCAGAAGTCGCCGCCGGGGCAGGCGATCATGTCGGTCAGCAGGCGCACGTTGGCGCTGGCGAAGCCGGCCTCGCGGGCGGCGAGCCACAGCGCATGCAGGTCTTCGGCATGCACCCAGGGCAGCAGCAGGTTCTGGTCGTGCGTGACGCGGGCCTCGCCGGCGCTGAAGCGGTCGGCCAGGCGCGCGGCCGTGTCGAGCTGGTCGGCGGACGCGTCGCCCGGCGCCTGCCTCAGGCGCTTGAACGACAGCGTGACGGCGCGCAGCGCCGGGTTCTGGTGCTGCGCCACGTTGCGTTGCAGCCAGCGCGCGAACAGCGTGTCGTCGGCGGCATGCTTCTGCAATTCGGCCTCGGTCTTCTCGGCGCTTTGCAGCACACGGGTGGCGAGCGTCGGCGGCACGAAGGAGGCGGCCACCCGGTCGTATTCGGCCTGGGTGATCGTGTGCGGCGCGCCGTCGTGCTCGACGACCTGCTTGTACTCGGCTTCGACGTCATCGATGTAGCGCTGGCCCTCGGCCTTCACCAGGATCTTGATGCGCGCCTTGTAGATGTTGTCGCGGCGGCCGTATCGGTTGTAGACCCGCACCACGGCTTCGAGGTAATTCATGACCTGGTGCCAAGGCAGGAACTCGCGCAGCACCGTGCCCACGATGGGGGTGCGGCCCATGCCGCCGCCCACCTGTACCCGGAAGCCGAGCTCGCCGGCTTCATTCTTGCGCAGCTTCAGGCCCACGTCATGCCAGCCGGTGGCGGCGCGGTCTTCGGTGGCGCCGGTGATCGCGATCTTGAACTTGCGCGGCAGGAAGGCGAATTCGGGGTGCAGCGTGCTCCACTGCCGCATGATCTCGGCGAAGGGCCGCGGGTCGGCCACCTCGTCGGCAGCGACTCCGGCGCGCTCGTCGCTCGTGATGTTGCGGATGCAGTTGCCGCTGGTCTGGATGCCGTGCATGTCGACCGTGGCCAGCAAATCCATCACATCGGCGCTCTTGTCCAGCGGGATCCAGTTGAACTGGACGTTCTGGCGCGTGGTGAAGTGCCCGTAATGCGTCGGCATGTGCTTGGTACCGAGCTTGCCCTGCATGTCGAGGGCGCGGCGGTAGACGGCGGCCTCGGGTTCGTCGTATTCGCGAGCGATGCGCGCCAGCACCCGCAGCTGCGCACTCGACAGCTCGCCATAGGGCACGGCCACGCGCAGCATCGGCGCGTAGCGCTGCACATACCAGCCGTTCTGCAGCCGCAGCGGCTTGAATTCGTCCTCCGACAACTTGCCGGCCTGCCAGCGCTCGAGTTGGTCGCGGAACTGCGCCGCGCGCAGGCGAACGAACTGGCGATCGAAATCTGTGTATTGGTACATCGTGTGTGAATCTTGACGCGCGGTGCATTCGGCACCGCCCGGAGGGCATCGACTTTAGAAGTCACGCTCAGGGAAACCAACTATTTTTTGGTTTGCGCATTATGCGGATAAGCATATTCACCAGTGGCCATGCGGGTTGGCGGGCGATTGAAGGCCTTGTGCGGATAAGGGCGCGCCGCCGGCAACAGATGCGAATCCGTCGAAGCTGGAGGTCGTCAGCCGGCCCGGCGCTTCACCTGAACGGTGGCTTCCAGGCTTTCGTAGGCATCACGCTCTCCGAACCAGCTCCCGGAGACCGGCGCCGCGAAGGCCGGGTCGCGCGCCACCGCGACGCGGATCAGCTGGTTGCCGCCGAGCAGGTTGTTGGTCGGGTCGTAGGCCACCCAGCCGGCGCCCGGCAGGTAGGCCTGCAGCCAGGCGTGCGTGGCCCCAGCACCGGTGATCGCTTCGCCAGAGCCGACGGTGTTGTCGTCAAGCGCCGCGTCGTACAGGTAGCCCGAGACGAAGCGCGTCGCCACGCCCAGGCGCCTCGCCGCTTCCATCATCAGCAGCGCGTAGTCGCGGCAACTGCCGCTGGACAGCGCCAGGGTCTGCAACGGCGTTTGCGTGCCTTCCTCGTCTCGCGTCTCGTAGCGAAAATTCTGGTTGATGTGCTGGTTCATGCGCTCCAGCAGGTCGCGCGTGCCGGTGGGCCCATCGTGCCGGAAGAACTGGTGGGCCCAGGCGATGAGCTTCCCGTCCGGGTCGTCGTGGTGCGGGCGCAGGTAGTGCTCCAGGTCGAACCGGTCCTGCACGGAGTAGGCGAAGGGCAGGTGCTCGGCGGAAGGCGACAGCAGCGACAGGTCCTGCGTCACGTCGGCCCGCTCGATGGTGAACGAACACACCAGCCGCAGCTCGGTGGCCGGCCGGATGGGTTGCACCAGAGCCACCGAGTTGGAGTGCGGATCCTGGATCATCCGGACGATCGCCTCCGGGCTCACCTGCAGGTCGGTGGCCAGCACCCGCAGGTCATGGCTGTCGCGCGGGCGGAACATCACGCGATGTTCGCCGAAGGTCACGGGCGTGCGGTAGCGGTAGACGGTGGTGTGGACGATGTCATAGCGGATAGGCATGTCGCCATTCTGCGCGCAAGGTGTCCGCCGACGAGCGAGGACGGGTGCGGGTGCGGGAGGTTCAGAAGATCAGCTTGCCGAGCCCCAGCACGACCGCCAGGCCGATGAGAAAGATGATGGCGATGATCCACAGGACGATTTTCATGAAACGGGTTCCAGTCGGGGTGTGAGTTGGGACAGCCCACAGCGTGCCGCGAACAGGGGATGCAGGCGCTCGGTGGGCGCGCAGTCGTCTTGTAGGAGCGAACCACGGCAGCCGACAGGGCGACAAGGTCGGCAGCGGCTGATCCAGGACCCCCTTTGCTGCGTATCTCCGGTCATTCCTCCCGTCATCCGGGGGCCCGTGCCCGAGGACGCCCATGCCGCATGCCACAGAAATCGTGATCCGATCCGTCGAACGGGGGCTGGTGCCCGACTGCGTCATTCGCATCGGCATCCGCCGCCTGTTGAAGGAGCGCCTCGCGGAGATGCATGTGGACGACACGGAGGCGGCGGCCGAGCTGACCGCCGCTTTCCTGCAGGCGATGCGCGGTGCCACGCTGGCGCCGCTGCCCGAGAAGGCCAACGAGCAGCATTACGAAGTGCCCGCTGCCTTCTTTGGCGAGGTGCTGGGCGCGCATTGCAAGTACAGCAGTTGCTGGTGGCCCGAGGGTGTCGAGACGCTGTCGGCCGCCGAGGCGGCCGCGCTCGAGGCCACCTGCCTTCGTGCCGGCCTGGTCGACGGGCAGGACGTGCTCGAACTCGGCTGCGGCTGGGGTTCGCTCACGCTGTGGATGGCGACGCGGTACCCGGGAAGCCGCATCACCGCGCTGTCGAACTCGCACTCGCAACGTGCCCATATCGAGGCCGAGGCCGAGCGCCGCGGCCTGACCAACGTGCGGGTCATCACCTGCGACATCAACATGTTCGACACCGCCGCGCGCTTCGACCGCGTGGTGTCGGTCGAGATGTTCGAACACCTGCGCAACTGGCCACAGGCCTTCGCCAACGTGGCGCGCTGGCTGCGCGACGAGGGGCGATTCTTCATGCACGTCTTTGCCTATCGCGGCGCGCCGTACCCCTTCGTCGAGCGCGATGCGAGCGACTGGATGAGCCGCCACTTCTTCTCCGGCGGCATGATGCCCAGCGACGACCTTGCGTTGCACTGCCAGGACGACCTGCGGGTGCTGCGGCAATGGCGCTGGGACGGTACCCACTACGAGCGCACTGCCGAGGCGTGGCTGAGCAACATGGACGATCGCGCTGCGACGCTGATGCCGTTGTTCCGTCAGGTTTACGGCACCGACGCCTCGGTGTGGTGGGTCCGGTGGCGGCTGTTCTTCCTCTCGGTGTCGGAGCTGTTCGGCTACGACGGCGGTCAGCGCTGGTGGGTCAGCCACTACCTGTTCGAGAAGCGGGCGCGTGTCGAGGCGCGGCGGCTGGCGCCGGTGCAGTCGGCACCGAACGTCGCCTCGCAGGTGGCGTGATGCACGTGTCCGTCGACATCCCCGCCCCACGCGCCACGCCGCCGACGCTGCGGCCCACGCGCGCGATGCAGTGGACCAACGCGGTCGTCTTCCAATGCGCCTGGTTCGCCGCGGTTCTGGGTGCCGCGCACCACCGGCCGTTGCTCGGCACCGCCTGTGTGGTGGCCGCCGTCGCCTGGCACCTGGCTGTGTCGGCGCGGCCCGCGCGAGAGGCGTGGCTGGTCGCGCTGGCGTGCCTGATCGGCTTCGTGGTCGAGTCGGCGATCGTCCGGCAGGGCCACATGGCCTATCCCTCCGGCCAACCGTGGCCGACCCTGGCGCCGTACTGGATCGTGGCGCTGTGGGGGTTGCTCGCCATTGCGCTCAACGTGACGATGCGCTGGCTGCGTGGCCGCCTGCTGCTCGCGGCCGTGTTGGGCGCGGTGCTGGGGCCGCTGTCCTTCAGTTCGGGCGCGCGGCTGGGTGGGGCGCAGTTGCTGCGTCCGACCGAGGCGCTGCTCACGCTGGCCCTGGTCTGGGCGGTGCTGATGCCAGTGCTGGTGATGCTCGCGACGCGTTTGGATGGCGTTGCGGTGACGGAGTGGGCTGATGCTTGAAGCGCGCTGGCCCGTGGCCTTCGCCGGCCTGGCGTTCACGACGGGTCTGCTGCTGCTCACCTGGGTCGCGAGCCTGGTGCGACGCGACGCGAGCCTGGTCGACCGGGTCTGGTCCGTCGCCATCGTCGGCGCCGGCTGGGTGTTCTTCCTGCAGACGCCCGATGCTGGCCCGCATCCGCTGTGGATGCTGGTGCTGGGCAGCGTCTGGGCGCTGCGGCTGAGCCTGTTCATCACTTGGCGCAACTGGGGGCATGGCGAGGACCGCCGCTACCGGCAGATCCGCGAACGCAACCAGCCGAACTTCGGCTGGAAGAGCCTGTACCTGGTGTTCCTGCTGCAGGCGGTGCTGGCCTGGGTGGTGGCTGCGCCTTTCCTGGCCGCGCTCGGCGTCACGCGGCCGTGGGGCGTGCTCGATGTCTCCGGGCTGGTGCTCGCGGCCTTCGGCATCCTCTTCGAGGCGATCGGCGACGCGCAGATGGCGCGCTTCAAGGCCGACCCACGCCACCAGGGCCAGGTGATGGACCGCGGGCTGTGGCGCTACACCCGTCACCCCAACTACTTCGGCGAGGCCTGCGTGTGGTGGGGCCTGTGGCTGGGCGCGTTGGGCGGCGCGGGCTGGAGCGCGGCATGGAGCGTGGTGTCGCCGCTGCTGATGACGATGCTGCTGCTCAAGGTGTCCGGCGTGAGCCTGCTGGAAAAGGACATCACCGAGCGTCGCCCGGCCTACCGCGACTACATCGCGCGCACCAACGCCTTCGTGCCGGGGCCGCCGAAGGACCCGGCGTGAGTGCGCGATGGCGCTTGGGCATCGCGGCACTGCTGAGTGCCGTGTCGCACTTGTCCGCCGCCGCCGAGACCACCTTCGATTTCCAGGTGTTCCTCGACGGCAAGCCCATCGGCGAGCACCGCTTCACCGTCGGCGGGCCGGCCGAGGCGCGCTCGGTGACGAGCGATGCGCGCTTCGCGGTCAAGCTGTTGGGCCTCACGGTGTACCGCTACACGCACCGCGCGGTCGAGCAGTGGCGCGGCAACTGCCTGCATTCGCTCGTGGCGAGCACGGACGACGACGGCACCGCGAGCCGCGTCACGGCGGAAGCGGCGGACGATGCGTTGAAGGTCACGACGCCGGAGGGCACGCAGTCAATCGATGGCTGCGTCATGAGCTTCGCCTACTGGAACCCCGCCATTCGCCAGCAGTCGCGGCTGCTCAACGCACAGACGGGCCGCCACGAAGTGGTGCAGGTCAGCCGCGTCGGCAGCGGCCCGGTCGAGGCACGCGGGCAGACGGTACCGGCCGTGCGCTGGCGCATCGACGGGCCGGCGCAGCCGGTGGATGTCTGGTACACCGCGCAGGGCGATTGGGTCGGGCTGGACTCGACCGTCGGCGGTGGGCGCAAGCTGAGCTATCGGCTGAAGTGATCCGGGCGCCGGCCCGATGCGTAAGGCGTCGGGGCACGATCCGTGCCGCACCATCGATTTCAGGAGCAGCTTTCATGTCCATCCGGCACCACGCCATCGCCTACGTGTCGACGGCCGTCGTCTTCCTGCTGCTCGACGCCCTCTGGCTCGGCACGATGGCCGATCGGCTCTACCGGCCCGCGATGGGCTCGATCATGCTGGAGCGTTTCGCGCTGGCGCCCGCCGCGGCGTTCTATCTGATCTACATCGCGGGCGTCGTGGTGTTCGCGGTTGCGCCGGCCCTGCAGAGTGGACGGTGGGTGACGGCACTGGGCTACGGCGCGATGCTCGGGCTCGTGGCCTACGCGACCTACGACCTGACCAACCAGGCGACGCTCAAGAACTGGTCGTGGACGGTCACCATCGCCGACCTTTGCTGGGGCACCTTCGTGACAGCCGTGTCGGCGGCGGCAGCAGCACGGATCACGATGGCGATCACCACCCGCTGATCGGTCGGCCCGCGGCGGCGCGGGCCGCGGCGCTCACATGCCCACCAGCGCGCCCAGCGTGCGCGCGATCGCGCCCTTGAACAGCACGCGGCCGTCGACCGAGGCCAGGCAGATGCATTCGCCGCCGGCCTCGACCACCGGCTGGTGCTCGAAGCTGCCGTCGGCCTCGTCGAAGTCACCGGGTCCGAAGCGGGCGCGGCCGTCGTGGAACGCGCCATACAGCACCTGGGTCAACTCGCAGCCGCTGTGGGTGTGCGCCGGCAGGTTCTTGCCGGCGCCGATGCGCAGCAGGAACACATTGGCTGCCGAGTCGTCGGGCAGGGTCACGCGGCTCCAACGCATGCCGGGGCCGAGCCAGCGCCAGCGGGTGGCGCTGCAGCCGGCCAGCGATTGCGGCCAACGCATGCCGGCCGGCAACTCGGGGTGAGGTACCGGCTTGCCTGCCTTGACGTGTTCTTCAGGTGCGTCGATGGCGGCCATCGTGCGGGCCAGCGCTTCAGGTTCGAGCGGTGCCGGCGGGAGCCCTTCCAGCATCGCGCCGCCCACCGCTTCGAGCATTTCGACCCGCTGTCGGCAATGCGCGCAATGTTCCAGGTGAATGGCCACAACCACCGAGGGGCCGCGCGCCAGGCTGCCGGCCGCCAGGGCGAGGAGCAGGTCGTCGTCGGGATGGTGTTGAATCGTCATTATTCGAGTCCGTCGAGAAGTCGGCGCAGGTGCATCACGGCGAGCCGCACGCGCGACTTGACCGTGCCCAGCGGAATGCCCAGTTCCCGGGCAATCTGTGCATGAGGCTGCTCCTCGTAGAAAGACAGGCGCAGGACGCGCAGCTGTTCGGCCGGCAGTCGTTCCATCGCGTGTCGCAAGCCCTGCTCCCGCTGGTGCGTGAGCAGCAGTTCGTCGGGCTGGGGCTGGGTGTCGGGCGTCTCGTCCGCATCCTGCGCCTCGGCGTCGACGACCCGGTTGCCCATGCGGCGGAAATGGTCCACGCGCAGGTTGCGGGCGATGGTGAAGATCCAGGTCGAGACACTGGCGCGCTCGGCATCGAAGCTGGCGGCCTTGCGCCAAACACTCACCATGGCTTCCTGCGTCAGCTCCTCGGCCAGACCGTCGGCGGTGCCGAGGCGGACCAGGTAGGTCTTCACGCGGGGCGCGAAATGCTTGAACAGGGCCGCGAAGGCCTGCCGGTCGGCGGACTGCGCCACGGCTTGGGCCAGCCTGTTGAGTTCTTCGCTTGTGGGCATCGTGTCGCGGCGTGGGTGCAGTGTCACGATCGACAGCCAGGGCGAGCGCGATGGATTTCGCGAAGAGGCTGGCGCCGTGGGTTGTCGGGCGGTGTTCATGCCCAGCATACGCACCATCGGCGCGACTGGATCACGGTGATATGAAACGAATCCAAACCGGCGACAGCTGCGTAGAAGGCTCGACGCATGAACTTCCGGAGACGCCCGTGACCTTCGCCACCGCCCACGACGATGGCCTGCCGCCGACCCTCGGGGACGGCGCGGTGCTCGATGTCGCCGTCATCGGCAGCGGCATTTCAGGGCTGTCGGCCGCCTGGCTGCTGTCGCAGCGGCACCGCGTGACGATGTTCGAGGCCGACAGCCGGCCCGGTGGGCACAGCAACACGGTGGAAGTGCAGGGTGCCTCAGGTCGGGTCGCGGTTGACACCGGTTTCATCGTCTACAACGAGGCCGCCTACCCGAACCTCAGCGCGCTCTTCGCGCACCTGGGCGTGGCGACGCAGGCCTCGGAAATGTCCTTCGGCGTCAGCCTGGACCAGGGCGCACTCGAGTATTCGGGCACCGACCTGCGCGGCCTGTTCGCGCAGCGCGGCAATCTGCTGAGCGGGCGCTTCTGGTCGATGCTGCGTGACCTGGTGCGTTTCTACCGCCAGGCACCGGGCGACGCCGAGCGCTTCGGGCTGATCCCGCTCGACAGCTATCTCGATGCGCGTGGCTACGGCCAGGCCTTCCGGGACGACCACCTCTACCCGATGGCAGCGGCCATCTGGTCGACCTCGGCCGCGCGCGTCGGCGACTACCCGACCGAAGCCTTCGTGCGCTTCTGCGAGAACCACCACCTGCTGCAGCTGACCAACCGCCCGCGCTGGCGCACCGTGGCCGGCGGCAGCGCGCGCTACGTGGAACGCCTGACCGCGGGCCTGGGCGATCGACTGCGCCTGGACAGCGCAGCGGTCGAGGTGCGGCGCGATGTCGACGGCGCCTATGTGCGAGCCGAAGGCGTTGGCAGCCCCGAGCGCTTCGACCAGGTCGTCATCGCCACGCACGCCGACCAGGCGCTGCGCCTGCTGCCCGACGCCAGCGACGACGAGCAGCGCGTGCTGGGCGCCTTCGGCTACAGCCGCAACCGTGCCGTGCTGCACAGCGACTCGGCGCTGATGCCGCAGCGCCGCGCCGTGTGGTCGAGCTGGAACTACGCGGCCGACCGCCGCCGCCAGCAGCCGCCGTGCGTCACCTACTGGATGAACCGGCTGCAGGACATTCCGCAGGCCACGCCGCTGTTCCTCACGCTCAACCCGACCCGCGAGCCGCGGCCGGAGCACCTGATACGCAGCGAAATCTACGAGCACCCGCTGTTCAACATGGCAGCCATCCGTGCGCAGGACGACCTGTGGTCGCTGCAGGGCCGTCGCCGCACCTGGTTCTGCGGCGCGTACTTCGGCTCGGGCTTCCACGAAGACGGCCTGCAGGCCGGGCTGGCCGTGGCCGAGGCGCTGGGCGGGGTGCGTCGGCCCTGGTCGGTGGCGAACGAATCCGGCCGCATCCGCCTGGGCGCGAAATCGGTGGCGGAGGCGCTCCCTTGACGGCGGACGGTGCGCTCTACAGCGGCCGGGTGATGCACCAGCGGCTGAAGCCGGCGCGCCATCGGCTGCAGTACCGCGTCTTCTCGCTGCTGGTCGACATCGACGCGCTGCCGGCGGTGGCACAGCGGCTGCGCCTGTTCTCGCTGAACCGCTTCAACCTGTTCAGCCTGCACGAGCGCGACTACGGTGCCAGCGACGGCGACGGCCTGCGTGCGCATGTCGAGCGCCAATTGCACGCGGCCGGCCTGGCGGGCGGTGGCGCGATCCGGCTGCTCACGATGCCGCGCATCCTCGGCTATGCCTTCAACCCGTTGAGCGTGTACTACTGCGATCGACCCGAGGGCGGACTGCAGGCCATCCTCTACGAGGTGAATAACACCTTCGGCCAGCGCCACAGCTACCTGATCCCGGTCGACGATGCGCAGCGCGAGGCCGCGCACATCGACCAGCACTGCGCCAAGCGATTCCACGTGTCGCCCTTCATGGGCCTGGACATGCGCTACGCCTTCCGCATCGAGCCGCCCGCAGCCGAGCGGCCGGGGTTGGCGGTGGGCATCACCGTGGCCGATGCCGACGGGCCGGTGCTCGTCGCCCGCTTCGATGCGCGCCGCAAGCCGCTGAGCGACCGTGCACTCGCGCTGGCCTTCGTCACGCACCCGCTGCTGACCCTGAAGGTCGTTGCAGCCATTCACTGGGAGGCGCTGCGGCTGTGGCTGAAGGGCGCGCCCTTCCACCGCTGCCCACCGGCACCCGCACAGTCCGTCACCATCGCGGCACCCCCCGAACCATGAGCACTTCCACCTCCGCACCGAACGGCCTGGAGGCCGATGTCCTGCATCTCGCCGAGGGCGCCACGATGGCGTCTTGGACGCGGCGTCCGCTGCGCCGGCTTCTGGTGCGGCTGCTGCGAGGCGTGCGCTGCGGATCGCTGATGGTCGAACTGCCCAACGGCGAGCGCGTCCTAGGCCGTGGCGCCCAGCCCGGCCCGCATGCCGCCGTCACGCTGCACCGCTGGCGACCACTCGCGCGCATGGTGCTGCGCGGCGACATCGGCCTGGCCGAGAGCTATCGCGACGGCGACTGGTCGAGCGCCGACCTGTGCGCGTTGCTCGAATTCGGCATCCGCAACGAAGCCGGCTGCGGCCATGCCTACACGCCTTCGCTGCCTGCACGCTGGCTGGGCCGGGTCGCCCATCTGCTGCACGCCAACACGCGGCGCGGCAGCCGCCAGAACATTGCCTTCCATTACGACCTGGGCAACGCCTTCTACGCGCAGTGGCTCGACCCGCAGATGATCTATTCGAGCGCGCTCTACGCCTCGCTCGACGAGACGCTCGAACAGGCGCAAGCGACCAAGCTGGCACGCATCGTCGAGCTGCTCGAACTCGAGCCCGGTTCAACCGTGCTGGAGATCGGTTGTGGCTGGGGTGCACTCGCGCTGGCGCTCGGCGGGGAGGGCGACGCGCAGGTCACCGGCCTCACGCTGTCGACCGAGCAGCTGGCGCACGCCCGCGAGCGCGTTACGGCGCAGGGGCTGGACGCGCGCATCGACTTGCGCCTTCAGGACTACCGCGACGTCGAGGGCCGCTACGACCGCATCGTGTCCATCGAGATGCTCGAGGCAGTCGGCGAGCGCTACTGGCCGGTGTACTTCGACACGCTGCGTGAACGC
The DNA here is from genome assembly GCF_051216635.1 of Variovorax sucrosi. Classification (NCBI taxonomy): domain Bacteria; kingdom Pseudomonadati; phylum Pseudomonadota; class Betaproteobacteria; order Burkholderiales; family Comamonadaceae; genus Variovorax; species Variovorax sucrosi. The sequence continues at coordinate 55,603 of NZ_JBPJZU010000015.1, forward strand.
CTGGCAGACGACGGCGTGGCGGTGGTGCAAGTCATCACCATTGACGAGGCGCAGTTCGCGTCGTACCGCCATGCGCCCGACTTCATCCAGCGCTTCATCTTCCCGGGTGGCATGTTGCCGCCGGTGGAGGCGCTGCGCGCGCAGGCCGCACGCGTCGGGCTGACGCTCGAAGTGGTCGAGTCTTTCGGCATGAGCTATGCGGCCACGCTGGCCGAATGGCGGCGTCGCTTCCTGGCGGCGTGGCCCACCATTGAAGCGCTGGGTTTCGATACCGCGTTCAAGCGGCTGTGGGAGTACTACCTCTGCTACTGCGAAGCCGGCTTCCGCGCGGGGCGGGTCGACGTGCGGCTGCTGCGGTTGCGCCACGCCGACGCTGACGCAGCGATCTGAGGGATTACCCTTAATTTTCGGGGCGAGCTGCCGATAGACGAAGACGTTCTTCCGTTCTCCCGTTCCAGCGCCGCCGGACGTCGGCATCCCTCTTCGTCGAAAGCACCATGAAAGCGTTCTACAACCTGAAGTTGGCCAGCAAGCTGCTTCTGTCCTTCGTCATCGTCCTCCTGCTCACCGCCGGGCTCGGCGGGTTTTCCATCTTGCAGTTGGCCAAAGTCGACCAGAAGTCGAGCGACCTCGCCGAGACCTGGATGCCCGGCGCACGGCTCCTGCTCGAGATGAAGTCCGACATGGGGCGTTACCGCTCGAACGAGCTTCAGCACATCCTGTCGGACTCCGCCGAGGAGGGCAGCCGGTACGAGAAACGGATGGCCGAGATCTGGACCAAGATGCACGACGATCTGGCCGCGTACCAGAAGCTGCTCGCCGATCCGTCGCAGAACAAGATGGCGCAGGACCTCAAGGCCGCCATGGCTGCTTATGCGCCGTTGCACGACAAGGTGATTTCGGCTTCTGCCGCCGAGAACGATGACGAAGCGAAGGCCCTGAGTCGCGGCGACGCCCTGAAGGTGTATGTGCAGATGTCGAACGCCTTGGACGCGCTGGTCAAGGTCAACCTGGATGGCGGTGCCCAGGCCAGCAGCGACGCCAGCGCGCTCTACGCCTCGGCCCGCGCGTGGGTCTTCGGCCTGATCGTCGGCGCCATCGCGCTGGGGCTGGGGTTGGCCGTCTGGATCGCGCGCATCGTGGCCAAGCCGCTGCGCGAAGCGGTGACGATCGCGCAGGCCGTCGCAGCCGGCGACCTCACCAGCCGCATCGAGGTGCACACCACGGACGAAACCGGCTTGCTGCTGCAGGCGCTGCAGACCATGAATGCGAACCTGGGTCGCGTGGTGGGCGATGTCCGCCATGGCACCGACACGATCGCGACCGCGTCGGGCCAGATCGCGGCAGGCAATCAGGACCTCTCCTCGCGCACCGAAGAGCAGGCCAGTTCGCTGGAGCAGACGGCGGCCTCGATGGAAGAACTGACGTCGACAGTGAAGCAGAACGCCGACAACGCGCGCCAGGCCAACCAGCTGGCCGCGTCCGCCTCGGAAGTCGCCGTGCGCGGCGGCACCGTCGTCAGCCAGGTGGTCGACACCATGAGCGCGATCAACACCTCGAGCCGCAAGATCGTCGACATCATCGCGGTCATCGACGGTATCGCCTTCCAGACGAACATCCTGGCCTTGAATGCTGCGGTGGAAGCGGCACGCGCCGGCGAGCAGGGCCGTGGCTTTGCGGTGGTGGCGTCGGAAGTGCGCAGCCTGGCGCAACGCTCGGCAGCGGCGGCCAAGGAGATCAAGGGCCTGATCGACGACTCCGTCGGCAAAGTGGCCGCGGGCAGCCAGCAGGTGGCCGAAGCCGGCCAGACGATGGACGAGATCGTGGCCAGCGTGCGTCGGGTGACCGACATCATGGGCGAGATCAGTGCCGCGAGCCACGAGCAGACGCAGGGCATCGAGCAGATCAACCAGGCCATCACGCAGATGGACCAGGTGACGCAGCAGAACGCGGCGCTGGTGGAAGAGGCCGCGGCCGCCGCCGGCTCGCTGCAGGAGCAGGCCGGCAGCCTGGTGCAGGCAGTGAGCCAGTTCACGCTCAACAGCGACGCGACCGCTGTCGCGACGCGCCGGCGGGTGTACTGATCTGCCGACGCGCGCGCGTCGGCCTGCTACTTCGACGAGAACGCCGCTGCGCCGTCCACCCGTGCCTGGTCGAGCACGACCTGGCGATCGCTCTCCAGCATGAAGCCGTCCTTTACCAGCCGCCCGATGGCGCCGTCGACCTGCTCGACATAGCTTTGCACCTGTTGCGGATAGCGCGTCGCGAGCGATGCGCGGCTGTCGTCGGCCATCGGTTGCCGCGGCAAGGCGGCGTAGCCGCCGAAGACATTGCAGAGGTCGCCCGCGCCGTAGCCTTCGGCGCGCGGGTTCCAGCCGGTGTAGGTGCCCAGCGGGGCCTGCACGAAGGGCAGGCGAATGCCGCCCAGGTCGTTGCCGTCGGCATCCACTGCCGGTACATACGCCGGGTAGGCTGCGCCGCGCGTCGGCGGTTGCACGGTGGTGTCCAGCAGTTGCAGGTGGTTGTAGGCGGGCGTGGTCACGTTGCCGGCCATGCGGGGCTGGCGCAGGGTTTCCAGCTTCACCAGCGTCTTGTCGGCCAGCGTGGGGAAGCGGCTGGGTGGGGGTGCCTTGCCCGTGGCGACCCACGCTTCGAGCGACAGGTACAGCGCGCGCAGCACCGGCGACGGGTTGAGCGGATTGCTGAGGCGCGCGCACATCGCCACCGCCTCCGGCTTGGCGCCCCAGCGGTTGAAGTGCGGCGCGCCTGCGACGAAGTACAGCCGCACGTTGTTCGGCATCTTCACGGCTTTGCCGTCCGGCGTGGTGTTGAGCAGGTAGGCGCGCGCCTGCCAGAACTCGGTGGACGAATCGACGTGCATGATCTTCGGGCAGGTCGCGGTCTGCGCGCAGGCGGACAGCAGGCTGCCCGAATTGCCGCTCACCGGGTCGGTGGTGTTCGCGTAGGTGAAGGGGAACTGGTCGCCGGGGAAGTCGTGGTCCTCGTGCTGGCGCGAATAGCGGCCGGGCTGCGCGAAGCGGTAGTTGACGTAGGTCTTGCGCGAACCGGCGATGTGCGGCATCGCACCGTCGAACACGCGCCGGCCGCCCTCGTCGGCATTGAAGCCTTCGTAGATGAAGTCGCGCACGAAACGGCCCGACTGCGAAATGCCCAGGCCCAGCGTGTACTGGATGCCCGCGAGCGGGCTGGCGAGTGCGTGCCCCGGGTGGCCGCGCAGGTACGACACCAGATCGCGCGTCGCTGCGAAGGCCAGCCCGGCGGGCACGGCGCCCTGGGCCGGGTAGATGAATTCGTAGATGGCGCCTGCGTCCATGTCCGCGGGGCGCGACACTTCGATCTTGTTGGGCGCGAGGTACTTGACCGCGCCTCGCAGCACGCGCGGTGCATCCGCATCGCGCGCACGCACCGTGAGCACGGCGCGCGACAGGTCCGTGTCGCTGGCGGGGTAGGTCAGCTCGCCCACACCGGTGGCGCCGGGCTTGTCGAAGATGAACTGTTCGCGCGATGTGCCCTTCACGCCGTCGAGCACCGGCAGCTTCATGTGGATGAGCGGTCCGTCGATGTCGCTCTGCCACCCGCTCCAGACGACCGTGTCGCCCCGGTTCATGAGGAAGCCGTCGCCGGCCTCGACCGCCTTGTTGGGGATGTTGCTGACCGCGCCCAGGTTGAGCATGACCATGGCGTGGCTGCGGCCGCGGTTGGCCACTTCGTAGAGCAGGAAGGGCGAGCGCTTGGGCGGCGCGACGGGGCGCAGCACCGTCACTTGCGTCGAGAACTCGACTTGGCCCGACGCGTTCACCGGGGCGCGACCGAGGTCGACGATGTTCGCGAGCTGCGGCGACTTCGGGTCGACCGAGAACGAGGCCACGGCGTCGATGCGCTCGTAGGCGCCGACATCGCCGAAGACCCGACCGTCGAAGGCGGGCTTGATGGCCACTGCCTTGAAATCCGTCACGCGGGCTTGAGCACTGCCGCATGCGGCACCGAGGGCGCACAGCGCCACCAGGACTGTTCCGGAATTCATGGCATCAGAATTACATTATGGATGTAATGCAACATGCAAATTTCGGGCCATCGATTGGGGTGGCGCCGCGTAGAAAGGGTCGATGCACACCGAAGACATGCCCGAAATCCCCTTGCCCAAAGTCCGTCGCACCCAGGCCAGTCGGTCCAGCGAAACCCGCCAGCGCCTGATGGACACGGCGATCGAACTCATCGGGGAGCGAAGCTTCCAGGCGGCCACGGTCTCCGAGATCGCCAAGCGCGCCGGCGTGACCACGGGCGCCGTGCAGCATCACTTCCCGAGCAAGGCGGATCTGGTGCTGAGCCTGATCGACCACATCCTCGAAGCACCCATCGAGGGGGGCGGTGTCTGGCCCTCTCCCACGATGCCGTTGCCCGAGCGAGCGCAGGCTTTCGTGACGGCGCTCTGGCGGCGGTCGTACGCTCCGCCGCGTTTCCTGGTGGCCTGGACCGTGTACTTCGGTTGCAGCGACGACCCTGTCGTGATGCAGCATGTGGCCGCGCATCGCCGCGACCTCGGCGCGCGGCTCGACGCGCAGTTCGAACTCGCCTTTCCCGAAATCGCGCATCCCGCACGACGAGAGACGATGCTGCACACCGTGCTCTCCTGCGTGCGCGGGTTGGGCATGCAGCGCCTGTTCGGCTCGACGCGGGCTGACGAAGAAGCGCAGCTTTCGTTGATCGCGTCGCTCATCGCGCGATAGCCTGTCGAGGGCGGCGTCGAGCGCTACTCTTCGGATGCCGATGACTTTTGCGCTGAACTTCCATGCACACCGTGTGCCGTTGTGGTGAAGGTCGGCTCCTGGGCCGACTCTAGCCCGCCGCAGTACAGACCTTCTCAGGGTCGTTCTCACGACCCTCCGGCCGCCACGCGATGACACCTTCCGTGCGCGCGCGCACCTCGGGCGTGGCCAAGCAGGTAGCGACTGCTTCGTAGCCCGGAGCGCCCGGATAGGGGGCCACGCGAACAGGAGGACTGTGATTCGCAGGGCAAAGAATGATGGACTCGTTCGCTCCCACAGACGCCAGATCGAGGATGGCACAGGAGCGTGTCAGCAAGAAGAGGGGGCTGCCATCCGCCCGGAGGCGTAGATGGGCGGCCACGGCCCGTTGTGTCGCTGAATCCAGCCCGTGCTCCACCATGTCGACGACCAGGATGTCCGACTCTGCGGCTTCCAATCCGACCAGCAAGGCGATCAGCGCTTCGGACACGGTCGCGCCGTCTTCCACAAGCCAGGCCAGCGCTTGATCGACGCGCAACCGAAGCTGCGGATCGGCGTCAAGACGCGCCGTAGCGTCGCCATCCCTGACCCGCTCCAGACCCAGGAACGCGGCAGAGGGAAGAACCTCGGCCAAGCGCAGGGCGAGCCGGGTCTTGCCGCTGCCCAATGGACCAACGATGTAGTTGAGCGGCCGGAGGTCGCGCAGCTTGAACAGCTCGCCGCCCCAGGGCCAGGGGAGTTCGAACTCAACACTGAACTCGGGGGCCGCATCCTGCAAACGCGCCAACTCCTCGACCGTTGGCGTCTGGCCGCGGGCGAGATCGTTCCGCAGATGGCGGACTCTCTCGATGGTGCCGGCAAGCTGGCGAGCGCGGCTTTCGAGCACCGCCTGATGTGCGGCCAAGGCGGGCTCGAGACCCTCGGATTCGCCTTCCAGTACGCCAGCCACTTGAGCAAGGCTGAGGCCGAGCGCGCGCAGGGCCACAATTTCGCCGACGCGCTGCAGCTCCTCCGATCCGTAAGACCGCCACCCGAGCGCATTGCGAGTCGGAGTCACCAGTCCACGCTGCTCATAGATGCGTAGCGCCTTGGCAGAAACGCCGAGCCGGCTGGCGGCCTCCGCGGGGTTCAGGAATCGACCAGGATTGTTCAAGATCACCTCATCATGTTGGCCCGAAGTCGTCCCTTCTAAAGGCGGCCGCAGGGGCTGGGTCAAGTGAGTTTTAGGTCGGTCCTGTGAACGCCCGCTCCAGGCCGATTGCAGCCGAGCGCGGCAGGAGGGCTTGGAACCCGGAGCGGCTGTTGGGGGGGGACTCCATGCTATGGCCGGTGCCGAGTGGACAATTCGCCGGGGAACGAAGCATGGATGCGCGTTCCGTAGGCTTGCATGCCGTTGCTTTCTTTGCGCTGCCACGCGCGGCGTCGCGGCCCTTGAAGAGCGCCCGCTGCGGCGGGCGGATCGGCGTCAGCGGCGGTAGTAGTCGCGGCGGTCGTCGTGGCGGTCGTAGCGGTCGGGAACGCCGTCATGGTCGCGGTCCCGGTAGCCGTGCCGGTAGCCGCGATCGTCGTAATAGCGCGGCCGCGGGGCATAGTAGGGCACGAAGCCGGGCGCCGGCACGTACTGCACCGGCGGCGGCTGGAAATACACCGGCGGGCGGTAGACCGGCTGCGGCTCGTAATAGACCGGCGGCGGGCCGTAGGCCGGTGCGACTTGGTAGCCCGGCGAAACGACGACGCCCGGCATCGGCACGCCCAGGCTGATGCCGATGTCGGTGCGTGCCTGGGCGCCGCTGGCGGCGAGCGCGCCCAGCAGCAGGAAAGTGACAGCGCCGAGGCGGCGCAGGGTAGGGTGTGTCATGGACCAGCCTTGAAGCCTTGAGTAGGGTCCGACTTCAACGCCGCAGCGCCTCCCGCGGTCGACACCGGCTCGGAAACAATCTGTGCGAATCCGCGCCGGCACAGAACCTGCTGCACCTGGCTCACCCGGCCCGCCTCGGGGCGCGGCTTCTTTTCTCCACCTGAAAGCGACGCTTCTCCCATGTCCCTTGCCCGATCCATCCTCCTGACGCTCTGTGCTGCATCCGGCCTGACCCTCGCCACGTCGGCGGTGGCGGTGGCGCAGGACGGCTATCCCAACCGACCGGTCAAGGTGATCGTCGCGCTGCCGGCCGGCGGCAGCGTGGATATGGTGGCGCGACTGGTCAGCCAGCAACTCGCGACCGACCTGGGCCAGCCTTTCGTGATCGACAACCGGGCCGGTGCGTCCGGCCAGATCGGAGTGCCGGCGGTGGCGAAGGCGGCCGCCGACGGCTACACGCTGATGGTGTCGCCCGCCTCCTTTCTCACCACCAACAAGAGCATCTTCAAGACGCTGCCGTACAACCCCGAAACGGACTTCGCCCCGGTGACCAAGCTGGTCAACCAGGCGATGGTGCTGGTGGTGCGCGACAAGGCGCGCTTGGGCACCGCCGCCGACGTGCTGGCGGCAGCCAGGGCCAACCCGGGCAAGCTGACCTATGCGTCCTCGGGCGACGGCAGCCCGCAGCACCTGGCGGGCCTGATGTTCGAGAGCCGGACCGGCACCCGACTGCTGCACGTTCCCTACAAGGGCGGCGCGCCGGCCATCACCGACCTGATCGGCGGCGTGGTGGACATGGCCTTCGCGCCGCTGCCCGAGGCGCTGCCGCACATCAAGTCCGGCAAGCTGCACCCGGTGGGCGTGCTGAGCGAGAAGCGGGCCGTGTCGGCACCAAACATCCCGACGCTGGGCGAAGGCGGCGTCGACAAGGTGGTGCTCTCGGCCTGGATCGGGCTGCTGGCACCAGCCAAGACACCGCAGCCGATCCTCGACCGCCTCCACCGCTCGGTGAAGGCGATGTTCGAGGGCGATGCGCGCGCCAAGCTGATCGAGGTGGGCATGGAGCCGGCCGTCGACGATGCGAAGCCGCTCGGGCAGGTCATCACCGAAGAGATTCGAGTGCACGCTGAACTGGTGAAAGCCGCCGGCCTGGTGCCGCAATAGCGTCACCCGGGCCGCCGCGTCGGCGCGCCGCGTTAGCCTCGGCGCATGGATTCCCTCACCGCCGCCGCCGCCCGCGCCCTCGCCAGCGGCGATGCCCTCGGCGCGCTGCGGCACGTGGCCTTGCGCGACGATCCGCCCGCCCTGGCGCTGCGCGGCATCGCGATGGCGCAGCTCGGCGAGCATGGACGGGCGCGCGATCTCCTGCGTCGCGCCGCCGCCGGCTTCGGCGCCCACGAGGCACTGGCGCATGCCCGCTGCGTCGTGGCCGAGGCGGAGGTCGCGCTGGCGATGCGCGACCTCGCCGGCTCACCGCGCACGCTCGCCGCAGCGACCGCCGCCCTGGAAGCGAGAGGCGACCGCGCGAACGCGCTGCAGGCCCGGCTGATCGCGGCCCGCCGGTTGTTGCTGCTGGGTCGTCTCGACGCGGCGAGGGCGGCCCTTGCGCAGCTCGATGCCAGCGCGCTGACGCCGGCGCTGGCCGCCGTGGCCGCGCTGGCCGAGGCCGAGCTGGCGATGCGCTCGCTGCGCATCGGCACGGCGCATGCCGCTCTGGCGCGTGCGCAGACGGGTGCGGCCCGCGCCGGCGTGCCGGCGCTGATGGCCGAGGTGGCGGAGGCGCACGCGGCGCTCGAGCGGCCGGCCGCGCGCCGCCACGCTGCGGCCGGCGACCAGGTGCTGCGCCTGGAGGACGTCTCGGTGTTGTGGCAATCGGGCGCGCTGGTGGTCGATGGGTGCCGGCACGGGCTGCGCTGCGGCGAGCAGTGGCTGGCACTGGCGCGCCGGCCGGTGCTGTTCTCGCTGGCGCGCGCACTGGCCGAAGCCTGGCCGGGCGATGTCGATCGTGACGCGCTGATCGCGCAGGCCTTCCGCACCCGCCGGCCGGACGAGACGCACCGCGCCCGCCTGCGGGTCGAGATCGGCCGGCTGCGCGCGCTCGCCAAGCCCTTCGCTCAGATCGAAGCCACGCCGCGCGGCTTCGTTCTCACGCCGCTCGGTGGCCGCGAGGTGGTGGTGCTCGCACCGCCGATCGACGGCGATCAGGCTTCGCTGGTGGCCTTGCTGTCGGACGGCGCGGCCTGGTCGACGTCGGGCCTCGCGCTGGCGCTGGGCGCCAGCCAGCGCACCGTGCAGCGGGCATTGGCCGCGCTGGAATCCGAAGGCCGGGTGCGCGCGATCGGCCAGGCACGGGCCCGGCGCTGGCTGGCGCCGCCGCTCGCCGGTTTCACGACGATCTTGTTACTCCCCGGTGCGCTGCCGCTTGCGTAGAGTTGCTCGCACGGCGTCGATGTGTGTGCGCCGAAGGAGCCCCACCATGAGCCGAAGCACCCCAGACGCCCCGACCGTCCTCGCCGAACCACCCGCACAGGCCGCAGAGATCGTGCGCGAATATGGCCCCTTTGCCGATGCCACGCAGGTGGCCGGCGTGACCCACGACGGCCAGCGGGTCTGGGCCGCCACCGGCACGCAGCTGGTCGCCTTCGATCCTGCCAGTGGCGAGGTCGCGCGCAGCCTGCGCCGCCCCTGCGATGCCGGCACCGCCTTCGACGGCACCCATCTCTACCAGATCGCCGAGTCGCGCATCGACAAGATCGACCCCGTCAGCGGCGAGGTCGTCGCCACGCTGCCGGCGCCCGGGCACGGCAACGACTCCGGCCTGGCGTGGGCGGAGGGCAGCCTCTGGGTCGGCCAGTACCGCGACCGCAAGATCCACCAGATCGACCCCGACACCGGCGCGCTGCTGCGCACCATCGAGTCGAACCGCTTCGTCACCGGCGTGACCTGGGTCGACGGCGAGCTGTGGCACGGCACCTGGGAGGGCGATGCGAGCGAAGTCCGCCGCATCGACCCGGCCAGCGGCGCCGTGCTGGAACGGCTGGCGATGCCGCCGGGCGTCGGCGTGAGCGGGCTCGAGTCCGACGGCGCCGACCTTTTCTACTGCGGCGGCGGTGGCAGCGGCAAGGTCCGCGCGGTGCGCCGGCCCCGCCGGTCGGCTGCGGCCGCCGACACCCGGCCGACCTGAGCCCTTTCGGTCCGACGACCGGCGACAGCGGACCCAGCCATCGCCGCGGCGCAAAAGCGCGGGACGAATTCTTCGTTTTCCATTTCTGAATGGGTGCTTGCCAGTATTTCGCGCTTTTTTTGCGTCAACTATCATCCGCGCGAATAGAGCACCCCGGCTGAACCATGGAGCCGACGCTGAATGCCGGAACAGGAATAACTGCAATGCGCCTCAATTTCTTCCATCGGCAAGAGCCTGCCGCCGTGCCGCCTCCCGCCGCCACTCCGGTCGTCGAGGCGGTGGAAGTTCCCATCGAAGCGCCCGCGAGCAGCGGCGGGTTCCTGACCTATGCAATGCAGCTGGATGCGCAGAAGCACATCAAGGGCTACAAGCTGCAATGGCGCTCGGCATCGGCCGACGCGGCGCCGGATATTTCAAGCGATTTCCGATCGCTGCTCGCGTGCGTCGCGACCAATCTCAACAGCTCGAAAGCCGGGTGGCGGCTTGGAAGGCTGGTGATCTACCTGGACGCGAGCGCCGATAGCCTGCGTCAGGGCCAATTACTCGCGCTGCCGCCGAAAAACGTCGTCCTGTGTCTGCGTCTTCCCCAGTTGATGGACGAAGACCTCCGACCCGCGCTCTCGGCGCTGCACGACAAGGGGTTCGGCCTGATGCTGTGCGATGAGGAAGCGCTGCCCGACCCGATCCAGGCGCCGGAAGCCGCCGCCGCGCTGTCGCTCATCACGCACCTGGACGTGCTCGACGGCCGCAAGGCGCTGGTCGACGGCGCGCGCCAGAGCCGCGGGCCGGGGAAGCCGCCGATCCAGCCGATCGCCACCCGCATCGCCAACTGGGCCGCGTTCGACGCCTGCGCGGCGCGGCGAATCGACGCCTTCGTGCACGGTCAGGAAGCCATGGCGGCGGTGAAGGGCCCCAAAGTCGCCTTGCAGCCCGAATCCGTGCTCATCATCAGCGTCATGCAGATGATCCAGCGCAACGAGGATGTGCGGTCAATCGAAGCGGCGCTCGCGCACGACACCGCGCTCACGACGCGTCTGCTGCACCACATCAACACGCTGGCCATGGGCCACGGCGTGGAGGTGCAGTCGCTGCGCCACGCCGTGGCGCTGCTCGGCTATACGCCGCTGTTCCGCTGGCTCTCGCTGCTGCTGGCGACCAGCAACAAGCCGAACCTCGCGTACATGACGAAGAAGGCCATCCTGCGCGGCCGCTTCGTCGAACTGACGGGGCAGGGCCTGATGCCGCCGGAAGAGGCCAACAACCTGTTCCTGGCAGGCATGTTCTCGCTGATCGACCGCGTGCTGGGGGTGCCGATCGAAGAGGTGCTGGCCAAGGTGCAGCTGCCCGAAGCGGTGCAGGAAGCGATCCGCACGCGCGGGGGCGCCTATGGCCCCTTGGTCGCACTGGCCGAATCGTGCGAAACGGATGCCGCCGAAGCCCCCGCCCTCGCTGCCTCGCAGGGGCTGAGTGCCGAGAAGGTCAATGCGGCGCATCTTTCCGCCCTGGCCTGGGCGGCAGATGTGAATCCGTCCGAAGCGGCGTACTAGCCAGGGGAAGGGCGAAGGTGGCGGGTGCATCCGTGCATCGGCCTTCAAATGAGAATCACTATCGTCGATAATGCGGGTTTTCCCTAGCGCTGCATGGGCAGGCGCGGGGACCGGCGCTCAGCCGGACAGCCACACGACGAGAGGATTCCATGAGGAGGTTGTACTTCGGCCTGGCGCTGGCCGCCGCGCCGCTGGCCCATGCGCAGACCGCACCCGCGACCGTGCCTGCCACCGCCGGTGAGCTGGCGACCATCAACGTCGACGCGTCGCGCGCCAACGGCTTCGTGCCGAACACCGTCGAGGCCGGCACCTTCCGCGGCGCCAACCTGATGGACGTGCCCGCGACGGTCAATACGGTGACGCGCGAAGTCATCGAGCTGCAAGGCGCGGCGGGCGTGTACGACGTGCTGCGCAACACCGCCGGCGTCACGCGCCAGCAGAACGGCGGCGACACTTTCGACCAACTCGTGATCCGCGGCATCCCGGTGGAGAACCGCACCAATTACCGGCTCAACGGCTCGCTCGCGATCCCGAACATCTCGGAGATCCCGATGGAGAACAAGGAGCGGGTCGAGGTGCTCAAGGGCGCCTCGGCGCTGTACTACGGCTTCACCTCGCCGGCCGGCATCGTCAACTTCGTGACCAAGCGGGCGACCGCCACGCCGGTGACCACGCTGGGGCTGGTGTTCGACGACCATGGCACCGCGCAGGGCTCGGTCGACCTGGGCCGCCAGTTCGGCGAGCAGAAGCAGTTCGGCCTGCGGGTCAACGCCGCGGGCGGGCGCATCGGCTCGGCGATCGATGGCGTCGACGGTAACCGGCAGTTCTTCTCCGCCGCCTTCGACTGGCGGGTCAACAGCCGGCTCACGCTGCGGGCCGATGTCGAGCAGTACCACAAGGAAATCGTCGAGCAGGCCGGCATCACCCGGCTGGCAGCGGTCAACGGTGCGATCGCGCTGCCCGCGCTGCCCGACCCGACCAAACTGCTGGGGCCGCGCTCCGCGGTGTTCGACGCCAAGGTGACCAACACGCAATTGCGGGCCGACTACGCGCTGACCGACAACTGGGCGCTGATGGTCGAAGCCGGCCATTCGGAGGGCGAGCGCGACCGGCGCCTGGCGTCCTTCGGCAGCTACAACGTGCGCACCGGCGCCGGCCGCATCACCGGCAACGACCAGCACCTCGAACAGAGCGCCGACCTGCTGCGCGCCGAGCTGTTCGGCATCTTCGCCACCGGCAGCGTGCAGCACGAACTCACCCTCGGCGCGGCGCGCAGCGACAAGCGTCAGGACCCGATCTACCAGCGCACCTACGGCGGCGCCACGACGCTGCAGAACCTCTACAACCCGGTGTCGATCGACACGCTCAGGTCGACGGCGCTGCCGACGCGGCCGACCAGCGGCGCGCTCGACAGCGAAGAGCTCGGCCTCTATGCGCTCGACCGCCTGACGCTCACGCCGCAATGGCAACTGGTGCTCGGCGCGCGGCACACGCAGTACGAGAGCACCCAGAATGCGAGCGCTTCGGTGCCACGCATCGCGTACGACGTGAGCAAGACCACGCCGCTGGCCGCGCTGAGCTACAAGTTCACGCCGGACTTCGTCGGCTACGTGTCGTATTCGCAAGGCGTCGAAGAGGGCGACATCGCCCCGGCAGGCACTGCGAACCAGAACACCCGCATGGCGCCCGGCGTGAGCAAGCAGAAGGAGCTCGGCCTGCGCTGGCTCACCGGCAGCGGCACGCTGCTGTCGAGCGCGCTGTTCGACATCGAGCGCCCGGGCTCGTACACGAATGCGGCCAACACCTTCGTGGCCGATGGCCGGCAGAACTACCGCGGCATCGAGATGTCGGCGCAGGGCCGGCTGACGCGTCCCTTGGCCTGGCAGCTGTCGGCGCAGTGGCTCGATGCGGAGTTCCGCGACATCAATGCGCAGTACGACGGCAAGATGCCCGAGAACACCGCGCGCAAGACGGCGAGCGCCTTCCTCGCATACGACATCGCGGCAGTGCCGGGGCTGTCGGTCAACGGCGGCGCCTATTTCACCGGCCGGCGCCCGATCGACGACTTGAACCAGGGCTTCATCCCCGGTACCACCATCTTCGCCGCCGGTGCCCGCTATGTGACGCAGCTCATGGGCAAGCGCACCACCTGGCAGGTGAACGTCGACAACCTGGGCGACAAGCGCTACTGGTCGGCGGCCGGCACCCGGCTGGCGGTCGGCACCCCGCGCACCATCCGGACCGCGCTCAAGGTCGATTTCTGACCATGGGCTTCTTTCGACGCGCCTGGTTCCAGATCCACTGGTTCATCGGCATCACCGCCGGCACGGTGCTGGTCGTGATCGGGCTGACCGGTGCGGCCCTTTCCTTCCGCGCCGAGATCGTCGATGCGATCAATCCCGGCCTGCGCCACGTGGCGCTGCCACCGGGTGCGCACCTGCTCACGCCGGCCGAACTGATGGACCGCGTGCAGTCCCAGTCGCCCGGGCATCGCGTCGCGACGATCCGCGTGTTCTCCGAGCCGGGCCGGCCGGCCCGCATCGGCTTCGCGCCAGCGCCGGGAGAGCGGCGCGGCGAGGCGCGCCTGGTCGACCCGTACACCGCCGCGCTGCTGCCCGAGCCGCACGGCGAAGACTTCTTCGAATTCATGGAGCGCCTGCACCGCTGGCTGCTGCTGCCGCGCGACACCGGCAAGTCGGTCACCGGTACGCTCGCGGCCGGACTGCTGGTGCTGTCGCTGTCGGGGCTGTACCTGCGCTGGCCGCGACGGCCGCTTGCCTGGCGCGCCTGGCTGCGTCTGGACTTCGGGCTCACCGGACGCGCCTTTCTCTGGAACCTGCATGCGGTGGTGGGCACGATGGCCTTGGTCGTCTACCTCGTGTCGAGCCTGACCGGTGTGTACTGGGCCTTCGACACGGTCCGCTCGTGGGTCGACGACGCCGCCGGCGAGAGCCGCACCATGCGCGCGCAACGTGCGCAGGGCGGCGGTGCCAAGGCCGCATCGCCGTCCGCTCCCGTGAAGCTCGACCTGCCGCGGGTCTGGCAATCCTTCGGCGACGTGACGCAGGGCGACTGGAGCCAGGTCACGCTGCAACTGCCGGCCCGTAATGCGTCCAACGTCGAGGCCACCTACCTGCGTTCGGCGCCCGAGCATGAACGGGCCCGCAACCGCCTCTACCTGAACGCCGCGACCGGCGAGCCGTCGCAGCACGAACGCTATGCCGACAAGCCGCTCGCGGGCCGGCTGGTGAGCAGCATCTACCCGATGCACATGGGCAGCTACTGGGGCTTGCCGGGTCGCATCGTGATGACGGCAAGCAGCCTCGCGATGGCCTTGTTCGCGATCACCGGCTGGATGCTCTACCTCGGCCGGCGCCGCACGAAGAAGGCGGTACGCGCCGCGCGCGCGCGGCTCGACCAGGGCGCGCCGTCGAGCGGCGGCGAAGCGGTGTTGATCGCCTTCGCCACGCAGACGGGGCAGGCCGAAGGGCTCGCGCTGCAGACTGCCGGCGCCCTGCAGTCGGTGGGCATCGCGGCGGTGATCAAGCCGGTCTCGGAACTGACGGCCGACGTGCTGGCGCATTTCAAGAAGGCCCTGTGGATCGTCAGCACCTTCGGCGAGGGCGACCCGCCCGATACCGCGCGTGCCTTCGCACGCGGCTTCGCGCGGCTCGGGCCGGATCTGCGGCATCTGCAGTACGGCGTGCTGGCGTTGGGCGACCGTCGCTACGCGGCCTTCTGCGGTTTCGGCCGAAAGCTCGACCACGACCTGCGCACGCAAAGTGCGCAGGCCCTGTTCCCCATGGTCGAGGTCGATGCGAACGACGGCGCTGCGCTCGGCACCTGGCGCGCGGCGCTGGCGCGCAGCTTCGGCCTGTCGGGCGACGCGGCCTCGTCGTGGCCCACGGCCGACACGGCGGCCCGCCTACCGGCGTACGAACCCTGGCGGCTTGCAAGCCGTCGCCTGCTGAACCCGGGCAGCGAAGGCGATCCGCTGTACGAGATCGAACTGTCGGGCCCGCCGACGGCGACCTGGGCACCCGGCGCGCTGGTCGAAGTGCTGCCACCGGCGCCACCCGCGGCGGGCGATGCCGCGATGGCGCCGCGCAGCTACTCGGTGGCCTCGCTGCCATCCGAAGGCACCTTGCAACTGCTGGTGCGCCAGGCGCGCCACGCGAACGGGCTGGGTGTGGCTTCGGGCTGGTTGACCGAAGGCGCGACCATCGGCGCCGAGGTGCCGTTGCGGCTGGTCGCCAATCCGTCCTTCACCTTGGTGGACGACGCGCAGCCTTGCATCTTCATCGGCAACGGCTCGGGCTTCGCCGGGCTGCGTGCGCACCTGCGCGAACGCGTGCGCCGCGGGCACGGGCGCAACTGGCTGGTGTACGGCGAGCGCGCGTCGCAGCACGACGCCTTCTTCGTCGACGAGCTCTCCGCCTGGCGTGCACGCGGCCTGTTGGCGCGCGCCGACATCGCCTACTCGCGCGACCAGCCCGAACGTATCTACGTGCAGGACAAGCTGCGCGCAGCCGCCGAGGAACTGGCGGCGTGGGTGCGCGATGGCGCGGTGATCTACGTCTGCGGCAGCCTGGCCGGCATGGCGCCGGGGGTCGACGCGGCCTTCGCCGACATCCTTGGCATGGATGCGTTCGACGAGCTCATCGCGCTGGGGCGCTATCGGCGAGACGTTTATTGAGTGGCTGTGGTCGCGGTCGCAGCGCATGCGCCGGTTCCGGTTGTGGATCAGTGCCGTTGCGCCCATTCAGCGAACACCGGAATCGAACCAGCGGTCCCACAAGGCAACATCGTCTTCGGTCAGATTGCCGCTGCGAATGCGCAGCGCCACCACGTCGCGCACGTAGTCGTAACGTGCCTTCGCGCCTTCGGCGCGCGACTTGAAGAGCCTGCGGCGCGCATCGAGCAGGTCGGTGATCCGGCTCACCCCGAGGTCCAGCCCGACTTCCTGCGCCTTCACCGTCTGTTCAAACGCGCGAACTTCGGCCGTCGTCGAGCCAACGCGAGCAAGGTTGGCTCGGGCACTCAGCCAGTGGGTGACGATTTCCCGCTCGACCTCGCGCCTTGCCGTCTCCAGCGCTTGTTCGGCCGCCCCCTGGCGCGCGACTGCTTCTCGCGTCAAGGCGTCCACCCTTCCACCCTCGTAGATGGGCACGCGCAATTCGATACCAACGGTCGCCACGTCATAGGGCGGCTGGCGACGGTTGTCATATCCTTGATCGGAATGGGTGTACGACATCGTCACTGCCAGTTGCGGCAGATGTTCAGCGCGGCTGGATTCATAGGCACGTCGAGCCGCCTCCACCGCTTCCGTGAGGGCCAGCAAGCGCGGGTAGCTGCGCAGTGCATCGTCGACCCACTCCTGCTGCGTTCCAGGCACCGCATCAAAAGTGGTCCGGCTCAGCGGAGGCACCTGTCTCACGGCAATGCCGCACAGTTCCGTCAGTCGCGCAAGGGCCACGGCCTGGTTGTTCCGTGCGTCGATCGTGCGGGTGACAAGGCTCTGGGCGTAGGCGTCGGCCTCGGCCAGGTCGGTGACCTTGGCCATCTGCCTTTCACGCATCGCGCGCAGGCGATCGACCTGGCGGGTTGCCGCCTGCGACTCTGCCGCCAGCCATTCAAGTTCGTCTTGTGCCGTCAGCGCTTCCAGATAGCGGCCCAGCACCTCGTCGAACAATGCCAGGCGGGTCAGTGCCAGCTCTTGATCGCGCTGCAAAACTGTCGCCTGCGTCGATTCCCATCGGCTTCGCGAGACCTGGTCGTAGAGACTCTGCCGCAGGATCAAGCTGTTGCGCTTTCCGGTATAGGACGGGTTGCCGATCGTCGTCGCATCCTTGTATTGGTTTCGTGACAGCGCACCCAGCGCCAGCACCTGAGGCAACATCCGGCTGCGTGCCCCGTCCGACTCGGCACGGGCGCGATCCACGTCGTACTCGCGCGACCTCAGCATGGGATTGCCCTTGAGCGCAGCGCGGTAGAGCTCGGCGAGCCCCTGTGCGCTCGAGGCCACGGGCATTGCGGACAGCACGAAGAGCGTGAGCAAAGGGACCAGAGAAGATGTGCAGCGGGCGAGGAGCATCACGACGGTGCCTTGATCAATCTTGTCTGAACGAGCGGGCCACGGTATCGGTCAGCGGTGCAATCAGGTAGTTCAGGAAAGTACGCTCCCCCGTGTAGATCAGGACTTCGGCGGGCATGCCGGGAACCAGTTCGAACCGGGACTTCGCCAGTGCCTGCAGGCTTTCGGCGGAGATTTCAACGCGCGCGAGGTAGTAGGGGGCCTTGCGGCCCTCGTTGTCATCGAACAGCCGGTCGCCCGACACGGAGATCAGGCGCCCGTCGATGCGGGGAAGATCGCGCTGCTTGAATGCGGGAAAACGCACCTCGGCCAGCTGATCGATCCGGACCTGGTCAATGTCCTGCGGCGAGAGTTGTGCCTCGACGACCAGCTTTGCGTTCTGCGGCACGATGTCCAGGATGCGCTCGCCGGGTTTGATCACCGCGCCCAGCGTATGGACGGTCATGCCGAGCACCATGCCCGCTTCAGGTGCGCGCACCACGGTTCGGGTCACCATGTCGTCGAGCGCGCGGACCTTCTCGCGAACGGTCGAGAGTTGGCTCTGCACTTCGGCGAGTTCCGTCGCGACCTCGCGCTGCAACTCTTTGCCGAGTTGGAGGATCTTCACCTGCATCTCGCTCACCTGGAATTCGGTGGCTGCCAGGTCAGCGACCAGCGAACCCTGCTCTCCCTGAGTTTGCGCAACGTTGCGCTCCATCTCGCGCACCCGCTGACGTTCGGCGTACCCCTGCTTGAGCAGCGCCTCGAAATCAACCCGTTCGCTCTCGTAGGAAGCAATCAGGCTGTCGCGGCTTTTCTTTTGCGCCGCGAGCCCCGAGGCCTTGGCGCGCAGTTGCTGGATCTGTCGTTGGTAAAGCATGACCTGACCGTCGTGTGATTGCTTGCGAACCCGGAACGTCTGCAACTGCACCTGCATGGCGTCGGCGGCGCGCGGGTCGCTGGGCGCCTCTACCAGCTCCTTCGGAAAGACCACCTCGGAGTGGCTGTCCCTCTGAGCCACGAGCCGGGCCTCGCGCGCGAGCAGCGCGAACAACTGCCCACGCAATCCCTCGACCTCGGCCTTGGGCTGTGTGTCTTCCAGCGCCACCAGCACCTCACCGGCCGAAACAAGTTGGCCGTCGCGCACCTTGATCTCGCGAACAATGCCGCCTTCGAGGTGCTGCACCGTCTTGCGGTACATCTCGACCGAGACGACGCCCGTGCCGATGGCTGCGCTGCTCAAGGGTGCGAATGCCGCCCACAGACCGATTCCCCCGAAGATGGCCGCGACCACGGCGAAGCCCACGCGACGCAGGCGCCGCTCGGCCGCGACGTCAGCAGATTCGGGCGGGGATCGGGCGTTAGTCATTGGCCGCGGCTGCAATGCTGAGATGCGCATCCGCGGCCCCGTTGGCCGATGCCGGCCGCGCGACCCGCGCTGCGGCCTGATGGAGTTTCGACGTGACCTGATCCCGCGGGCCGTACAGCGCCAGCTTGCCCCCCGCCAGCAGGAGGATTCGGTCGACCTGGCTCAGCACGTGGGTCAGATGCGTCACGATCACGACCGTGCTTTGCCTGCGACGCAATTCCAGTAGTGCGCGTTGCAGCGCCGTGTGGCCCGCTTCGTCGAGATTCGAATTGGGCTCGTCCAGGATCACGATCTTCGGCGCCTTGTACACGGCGCGAGCCAGTGCCACGCGTTGGCGCTGTCCGGCCGACAGCACGAAGCCGGTGTCGAGGCGGGTCTCGTAGCCATCGGCGAAGCCGAGGATCATCGCGTGCACACCTGCAAGCTCCGCCGCCGCCAGCACTGCATCCGGGTCCACGTCGCCGAAACGGGCGATGTTCTCGGCCACGGTGCCATCGAGCAACTCGACATCCTGGGGCAGGTAGCCGATATGGCGTCCGATCGACTCGCGCTCATATTGGTCGAGCTCTGCGCCGTCGAGCCGCAATTCACCGGACTTCGGTCTGTGCAACCCGAGCAGCGCGCGCAGCAGGGTCGACTTGCCTGCGCCGCTGGCGCCCAGGACGCCCACCTGGGTGCCAGCCTCGATCACGAGGCTCAGTCCGTCGATCAACGGCGCGCGTGCGCCTGGCGGCTGGATGACGAGCTTGTCGAGCCGGTACTCGCCGCGTGGCTCTGGCAGTGGCATCGACGCAGCTCGATCGGGCGTCGCCGCGAGAAGGACCGAAAGGCGGCCATAGGCCGCGCGTGCGCTGACCACCCCGCGCCAGTTGCCGATCAGCGCGTCGATGGGCGCCAGCGCACGCCCCAGCAGGATCGAACCGGCAATGACCGCGCCTGCACTGATGTCACGACGCAGGGCCAGGTAGGCCCCCAGACCCAGGATCAACGTCTGGACGGTCAGGCGGAAGGTCTTGGACAGTGCCGAGATGAGACCGGCGCGACGGCTGGCCTGGTTGTGGGAGCGCAGGGCAGCGTCGTGCGCTTGGGACCAACGCTCGCGCAGCCGCGGCAACATGCCCATCGACTCGATCACTTCGATATTGCGCAGATGCGCCGCTGTCTTCAGATTCGCCTGGGTCTCGTGCTTGCTGGCGTCTTGCAGCAAATCGCGCGTCGCGACCTCATTCCAGACCGCGAGTGCCATCAGCACCAACGCCGCGAGGATGGCCGCAACACCGAACCACGGGTGGACCACGAACATCACCGCGACATAGATGGGCAGCCACGGCGCGTCGAGGATCGCGAAAAGGCCCTGGCCAGTGAGAAACTGACGTAGCCGGTCCAGTTCGGTCAGCGGCTGGGCGTCGGCCTGCCGCCCGCCGCTGGTCAGCGTGCGGGTAAAGATCGCGTCGTGAACCTTCGGGCCCAGCAGGGCGTCGAGGCGCATGCTGGAAACGATCAGGATCTGTGCGCGCAGCCACTCCAGTCCACCCAGCACGATGAACAGGAACACCACGATCAAGGTCAGCATGAGCAGCGTCGACTCGCTGCCGCTCGTGAGCACCCGGTCGTAGACCTGCAGCATGTAGATGGCAGGCAGCAGCATCAGCAGGTTGATGAACAGGCTGAAGAATGCAGCGGACATGAATGAGGCACGGCAGGCGTCCAGGGCCGCTTTCAAGGCCGTGCCCCTGCCTGCATCACTCGTCTTTTCTTTCGCGTTCATCGCGCCTCTTTTCCGTTTCTCTCGTACGGTTTGCTCCAACACCGCGCCACGCGCGGCGTGGCGTCAGAAGAAGAAAAAGTCCTGGGGATTGGCGCGCAGCACATCGACTGTCAGCTGCCCGGAACTGTCGTGCAGATGGATCTCGCCTCCTGCAGCCGGCACGATGTAGACATCGCCCGCGCCGGCGCCCGGCTGCAACGCGTTGCTGTTCAGAACCTGCTGCAGGGTCATGCCAGGGAAAAGATCCTGGTCCAATCCGACGAAATCGTGACTGCCGCCTGTAGCGCTGAACTGGAAGACTTCGGTGGTGGCAAAGCCCTGGCGGAACATGAAGGTGTCGCTCGCCGCTTCGGACGTGAAGCTGGTGGCCGCGTCCTTCACGACCAGCGTGCTGGAGACCTGGCTGGTTGCAGCGCCAGTGGCCGGGTCGACGGCAGCTGCAGTCACGGTGAAGCGGCCCGAGACCGAACCGCCGGCCAGGCTACTGGTCGGCGTTTCTGCCGGCAGGGCAAGCGCCACGCTCGCCGTGCCGCTCGCGCCCAGCGTCACGTCGACAAAGCTCGGACTCTGAAGGACCGTGTTGCCTTCGTGGCTGCCGAGCGGGATGTCCATGCCGACGCCGCCGATCTCGGAGACGGCCAGGCGCACGGTCTGGCCGGCGGTGCCGGCTATTTCGACCACGACATCGTTGCCGGGGCTGCCGGCGCCCGCATTGAGACCGGGCAGGTTGGCCTTGAGGATGCCGCCCACCGCGTCGGTGACCAGCGGCGTGCCGCCGACGGTCGACATCGACAGTACCGGTGCCGCCAGCAGACTCGAGCTCAGCATGGCCATGCCGCCGCCGGCGCTGCCCTGGGTGAACACCTCGCCACCGATGGAGCCGCCATCGACCGTTCCGACCGTGACCGAGGCGCCGATATGCTCGAAGCCCGAGATCGAGCCCGAATCGTTGGGGCCGGGCGCCGGCCCCTCGATGCTGGCGGGATCGGCATCGAGACGGAACGCGAAGGTCTGCCCGGCGGCAAGGCCGGCGCCGCCGAAGGTGACGGCCAGCGTCTTGTAGCCGCCTTCGGTGACCGGGTTCGGTCCGTACGCCCAGGTTGCGCTCACCGGCACGGAGCCGTACGGCGTGAAGTCGAGCGCCGTGGTGTCGCCGAAGGTGCCGAACGGATCGAACACCGTGCCGGCGATCAAGCTGTTGTGCAGATCGATGGTGAGCGTCCGGATGGCGGTTGTGCCGGTGTTGGTGAGCTCGTAGGCCGGCTCGGCGAAGGTGCTGGCGTTGAGAACGGTGCCCGGCGTGATCAGCAGGCGTGCAGACGCCACGCCGGCGCTGGGTTTGGACAGGGCGACGCTGGGCTCGACCGTGCTGTCGTCAGCCACGTTCACCGCGATGGTCTTGGTGGTGGCCTCGCCGGCCGCGAAGCTCACCGTTCCGGTCGGCAAGGCGCCGCCGGACATGCTGTACACGGCGAAGGCATTGAGCTTGGCGTTCTGGACGTTGCCCGGCGAGGAGCTGCCCGGTCCGACCTGGATCGACAGCGAGCCGTCGCTCACCGTCACCTGCTGGCTGATGGTGTAGGGGGCGTTTGCGCCGACCTGCGCGTAGATGTCGATGTTCTGCAGCGCCGCCAGCGCCTGGCCCTCCAACGACATGTCGAACACGCGCTGACCGGGGCCGGTGATGCCGCTATAGATCTCGGCGTGCAGCAGGTCGACCTGATACGTGCCGTTGGCCACCGGC
>NZ_JBPJZU010000016.1:0-9426 GCF_051216635.1 Variovorax sucrosi
CGACATCATGGGCGAGATCTCCTCGGCCAGCCAGGAGCAGACCTCCGGCATCGAGCAGATCAACCAGGCCATCACGCAGATGGACCAGGTGACGCAGCAGAACGCGGCGCTGGTGGAAGAGGCCGCGGCAGCCGCTGCCTCGCTGCAGGAGCAGGCCGGCAGCCTGTCGCAGGTGGTCAGCGTGTTCACGCTGGAAGCCCGCAGCAGCGCTGGCGATCGCACACCGCGCGTGCTGCGGCGCGTGACCCCGGCGAGTGCCGCGGCACGCCCCGCACCGTCGCGCGCATTGCCGGCGAAGAAGACGCCGCCCAAGCTGGCGATGGCCTCCGAAGGCGACTGGACGGAGTTCTGAGCGAAGGACAAAGCGGCGGCGGCCCTCTCGATGCCGTCGGAACGTTCCTGCGGCGGACGGTGGTTCGCCGAATTTTTTTGCGGGCACGGTTGCCCGCCAGAAAGGACATGACATGGCATGGTTTCAACAGCTTCGGGTCACGGCCCGACTCATCCTCAGTTTTCTCGTCGTCGCGGCCATCGGCGCGGCGGTCAGTGCCTTCGGGATCGTGCAGATGGGGCGCATCAATGCCTCCGCCGAACGGCTCTATACGGATGAACTGCGCGCCCTGCAAGGCGTGCAGCAGGCCAACGTCCATCTGCTGTACGCCAGCCGCGCCCAGACCGGGCTGCTGTCGGCGTCCACGCGCGGCGAACGCGCCGCAGGTGCCAAGGACCTGAGCACCTCGCTCACCGGCCTGGACGCCCGCCTGGAAGAGGTGAAGCCCTTCTTCAAGCGAACCGCCGATGGCGAGACGCTGCTGAAGGACTACGACACGCTCGCGCCGGCCCTCAAGAAGCGCCTCACCGACTTCATCGGGCTGATCAACAAGCAGCCGTTGGACATCTCGCAGTTCGACGGCTTGGTGGTCGAGGAGAACACCAAGCTGCTGGCCGAGTCGCGCAGCCTCGAGACGGTGCTCAACAAGATGGTCGCCTACTGCGACGGGTTGGCCAAGGACAGCGCCTCGCAGGCGGCCTCCACCTATGAGAGCTCGCGCCTGTGGATGATCGGGCTGGCCCTGGCCGGCATCCTGGTGAGCCTGGGGCTGGGCAGCCTGGTGGCCCGCCTGCTCGCGCGCCAGCTCGGCGGCGAGCCGGCCTATGCGGCCGACATGGTCAGCCGCATCGCCGGCGGCGACCTCACGACGTCCATCGACACGCGTCGCTCCGCTGCCGGCAGCCTGCTGCTGTCGATTCATCAGATGCAGGGCCAGCTCGTCGAGGTGGTCAGCCGGATCAAGGTGTCGACCGACACCATCGCCACCGCATCGAGCGAGATCGCCTCGGGCAACCAGGACCTGTCTTCGCGCACCGAAGAGCAGGCCAGCTCGCTGGAGCAGACGGCGGCCTCGATGGAAGAACTGACGTCGACCGTCAAGCAGAACGCCGACAACGCACGCCAGGCCAACCAGCTGGCGGCTTCGGCGTCGGAAGTCGCGGTGCGCGGCGGCACCGTCGTCAGCCAGGTGGTGAACACCATGGGCTCGATCAATTCGTCGAGCAAGAAGATCGTGGACATCATTGCGGTGATCGACGGCATTGCCTTCCAGACCAACATCCTGGCGCTGAACGCGGCGGTGGAAGCGGCCCGCGCTGGCGAGCAGGGCCGCGGCTTTGCGGTGGTGGCCTCCGAAGTGCGCAGCCTGGCGCAGCGCTCGGCGGCGGCGGCCAAGGAAATCAAGGGCCTGATCGACGACTCGGTGAGCAAGGTCGCAGCGGGCAGCCAGCAGGTGGCCGAAGCGGGCCAGACGATGGACGAGATCGTGGCCAGCGTGCGTCGGGTGACCGACATCATGGGCGAGATCAGTGCGGCGAGCCACGAGCAGACGCAGGGCATCGAGCAGATCAACCAGGCCATCACGCAGATGGACCAGGTGACGCAGCAGAACGCGGCGCTGGTGGAGGAGGCCGCGGCCGCCGCTGCCTCGCTGCAGGAGCAGGCCGGCAGCCTGGTCGAGGCAGTGAGCATCTTCCGCATCGCGGGTGCCGAGGCGATCGAGCCGGCCTTCAGCCCGGCGGTGGTCCGGAAGGAGCCGCGCGGCGAACTGCCCGCACCTCGTGCCAAGGGCGCGGCACGGCCTGCCGCCCTGCCGACGAAGAAAGCACCGCCGAAGGCCCTGCCGGCCGGCGGCGACGGCGACTGGACCGAGTTCTGACACCCACCCTTTAGACGAGCCTGCCCATGACTTC
This sequence comes from Variovorax sucrosi, assembly GCF_051216635.1. NCBI lineage: Bacteria > Pseudomonadati > Pseudomonadota > Betaproteobacteria > Burkholderiales > Comamonadaceae > Variovorax > Variovorax sucrosi. Next base: position 2,245 of record NZ_JBPJZU010000016.1, read on the forward strand.
ATCCGCCACCCCTCCACGCTTCGTGTCCCTGGTTCGCACCCTGAGCGTTCGCGCCACGTTGGCGATGGTGGCGATGACGGCCCTGATCCTCGGCGTGTTCTACATGCTGGGCTCGGCGCAGCACCAGGACAGCGCGGCGCGGTATGCGAACGCCAAGGCGGAAGCCCTGGCCCAGTCGCTCGACACCTTCGACCAGACGATGCAGCTCAACGCCGAGAATGCCTTCGGCGTTTTCAAGCGCCAGTTCGCATCGGGCCTGGTGCTGGACGACGCGGCGCAAGGCACGCTCAGTGCCGCGGGGGTGCCCATCGACGCGGCGTCGACCCAAGAGGTGGACCAGTTCGCCAGCAGCTTCACCGGTGCCAACGCGACCGTGTTCGTCGCCGTCGGCGACGACTTCCGGCGCGTCACCACCTCGGTGAAGAAGGAGAACGGCGAACGCGCGGTCGGCACGCTGCTCGACCGCAAGAGCGCGGCGTATCCGGTGCTGCGCAGCGGCAAGCGCTTCATGGGCCGGGTCACGCTTTTCGGGCGACCCTACATCACCGTGTACGACCCGGTGCGCGATGCCGCGGGCCGCGTGATCGGGGTGCTGTACATCGGTCTGGACATTTCTCAGCAACAGGCCGCCTTCGCCGAAGCGGTGAAGCAGACGCGCATTTTCGAGCGCGGCGGCCTGTACATCCTGGACCCGGCGGGCGAGGGCAAGCTGGTCTTCCATCCCACGGCCGCCGGCAAGCCGCTGGCCGACGTGCTCGGCGCGGGTGCCGCCGCCTGGGCACGCCGCATCGGCGAGGCCGACACGGCCTGGATCGTCGATGCTCCGGCCGTGCTGGCCGAGCGCGCCGAGGGGCGTCACTATGCCTCGGTGGCGCGCAGCCGGATGACCGGGTGGCTGGTGGTGGCGGAGGTGCCGGCGGCCGAAGTGCTGGTGCCGCTCTATCGGCAGATGGCCGGCCTGGGCGCCTCCATTGCGCTGGCCGCCGCCTTGCTCGGGGTGGCGCTGGTGCTCTACATCCGCCGCACGGTCGGCCCGCTCACGGTGCTGAGCGCCCATGTGCAGCGCATCGGCGACGGCGACCTGTCGCAGCCGCTGGCCTCGCCGCGTCGCGACGAGATCGGCGCGATCACGCGCGCCGTCGAGGCGATGCGCGACGCGCTGGTGCGGGTGGTGAGCGAGGTGCGCCAGGGCACCGACACCATCGCGACCGCGTCGAGCCAGATCGCCTCGGGCAACCAGAACCTGTCTTCGCGCACCGAAGAGCAGGCCAGCTCGCTGGAGCAGACGGCGGCCTCGATGGAAGAACTGACATCGACCGTCAAGCAGAACGCCGACAACGCCCGCCAGGCCAACCAGCTGGCGGCCTCGGCGTCGGAAGTCGCGATGCGCGGCGGCAGCGTGGTCGCCCAGGTGGTCGACACGATGAGCGCGATCAACGCGTCGAGCAAGAAGATCGTGGACATCATCGGTGTCATCGACGGCATTGCGTTCCAGACCAACATCCTGGCGCTGAACGCGGCGGTGGAAGCCGCCCGCGCCGGCGAGCAGGGCCGCGGCTTCGCGGTGGTCGCGTCCGAAGTTCGCAGCCTGGCGCAGCGCTCGGCCGCGGCCGCCAAGGAGATCAAGGTGCTCATCGACGACTCGGTGGGCAAGGTCGGCGCCGGCAGCCAGCAGGTGGCCGAAGCGGGCAAGACGATGGAAGAGATCGTGGCCAGCGTGAAGCGGGTGACCGACATCATGGGCGAGATCTCCTCGGCCAGCCAGGAGCAGACCTCCGGTATCGAGCAGATCAACCAGGCGATCACGCAGATGGACCAGGTGACGCAGCAGAACGCGGCGCTGGTGGAGGAGGCCGCGGCCGCCGCCGCCTCGCTGCAGGAGCAGGCCGGACAGCTGGTGCAGGCCGTGGGCGTCTTCCGCGTGGACGCGCGTTGAACCGATGGCGCGCGCGACCTTCAATTTTCATCGGCGCTGCCGATAACCAGTCAATGGCATCGAAACGGTGCCCCTCACACTCCTCTCCACAGGTATCAAACATATGGCCGGCAACATGTTCCTGACGGGCCTCAGTGGCCTCAACGTAGCGCGCAGCTCGTTGGTCACCACCGCCCACAACACAGCCAACGTCTACACCGCCGGCTACAGCCGCCAGGTGGCGCAGATCTCGACCAATGGCGCCATCGGCACCGGCGCCGGATTCGTCGGCATGGGCGCGCTGGTGACCACGACCAGCCGCAGCTACGACAGCTACCTCACCGCCCAGCTCAACACGGCGCAGTCGGCGTCGGCTGCCCTGACGTCCTACGGCACCCAGATCGATCGCATCGACTCGCTGCTGGCCGACAAGACCTCCGGCATCAGCCCGCTGATGCAGAGCTTCTTCACCGCCACGCAAGGCGTCGCCAACACGCCGGCCGACCCGGCCGCGCGCCAGCAGCTCATCAGCTCGGCCCAGGCGCTGACCACCAAGTTCCGCTCGACCGACCAGTACCTGACGGACCTGAACAGCTCGGTCAACGACCAGATCAAGGGCAGCGTCGAGCAGATCAACACTTACGCGACCCAGATCGCCAGCCTGAACCAGCAGATCAGCCAGCTCAGCGCGATGTCCGGCGGCCAGCCGCCCAACGACCTGCTCGACCAGCGCGACCAACTGGTGAGCCAGCTCAGCCAGATCGCCGACATCAAGGTGCTTCAGCAGGACAGCGGCAAGTACAACGTCTTCATCGCCACCGGCCAGTCGCTGGTGGTGGCGGACCGCGCGGCCACCTTGCAGGCCGTGCCCTCGGCGGCCGACCCGACCCGCACCGCGGTGGCGCTCGTCGGCCTGGCCGGCAATGTGATGGAACTGAACCCGAACGCCATCACCGGCGGTTCGCTCGGCGGCCTGATGGCCTTCCGCACCGAAACGCTGGTGCCGACGCAGAACGCGATCGGCCGCCTGTCGATCGCGCTGGCCGACAGCTTCAACGGCCAGCACAAGCTGGGCCTGGACCTCACCGGCGCACTGGGCGGCGACTTCTTCTCGAAGGGTTCGCCCGCCGTGCTCAGCAATGCCAACAACACCGGCAGCGCTGTGATCTCGGCCGCCGTGACCAACAGCTCGGCCCTCACGACCAGCGACTACGGCGTCGAATACAAGGACGTGGCCGGCACGCCCACCTACGTCGTCACCCGCCTGTCGGACAAGGCGACGGTCGGCAGCTTCACCACCTTCCCGGCGACCTTCGACGGCGTCACGGTGTCGCTCGCCAGCGGCGCTGCGGCGCTGGGCGACAACTTCGTGGTGCAGCCCACCCGCACCGGCGCCCGCGACATGACGGTGCTGGTGCTCGACCCGGCCAAGGTGGCGGCGGCATCGCCGGTCGTCACCGGCAACACCGCATCCAACCAGGGCACCGGCGCCCTGGGCAAGGCGACCATCGGTGCGGGCTACCCAGCCACGCCGCTCGGCGCCAACGTGACCCTCAGCTTCGACAAGACCACCGGCCAGTTCTCGGGCTTCCCGGCCACCTCGGCCGTGACGGTCACGCTGGCCAACGGCACGTCCACCGTGTACGCCGCCGGCGCGCCGGTGCCGTACACCGACGGCGCCACGATGAGCTTCGACGGCATCTCGGTCAAGCTGACGGGTGCGCCGGCAAACGGCGACACCTTCACCATCGGCAAGAACACCGGCGGCGTGTCGGACGGCAGCAATGCGCTGCTGCTGGCCGGCCTTCAGCGCGCGACGGTCATCGGCAACGGTACCTCCACCTTCAGCGGCGCCTACGCACAGCTCGTCAGCACGGTGGGCAACCGGGCGCTGGAAGTCGGCGTGGCCGAAGCCACGCAGGTCAGCGTGACGGCGCAGATCAAGATGAGCCAGCAGTCGGTGTCGGGCGTCAACCAGGACGAGGAAACCGCCAACCTGCTGATGTTCCAGCAGATGTACCAGGCCAATGCCAAGGTGATCCAGACCGCATCGACGATGTTCGACGCGATCCTCGGCATCGCCAACTGAGCCCCTCTCTTTTTCGAATCCAGGAGCCGTGATGCGAATCAGCACCAGCACTTTCTACGAGCGCAACCTGTCTGCCCTGAACTCGCAGCAGCAGCAGCTTTTCCGCACCCAGCAGATGCTGTCGGCCGGAACCAAGTTCCTGACGGCCGGCGACGACCCGGTGGCCGCGACGCGCGCACTCGGCGTGACCCAGACGCTGGCGGAAGCCGCGCAGTACGCCACCAGCCGCGACCGCGCGATGCTCACGCTGTCGCACGAGGAAACCGCGCTCGAGAGCGCCACCTCGATCATGCAGGACATCAAGACGCTCACCGTGGCGGCCGGCAATGGCACGCTGTCGGATGCGGACCGCGCGTCGATCGCGACCACGCTGCAGAGCAAGCTCGACCAGCTGGTCGCGGTGGCCAACACCGATGACGGCAACGGCCAGTTCCTGTTCGCCGGCTACAAGAGCGGCAGCGTCCCCTTCGCCGTCGGCACGGGTGGCAGCGTCCAGTACATGGGCGACCAGGGCCAGCGAATGATCCAGGTCGACGTCGCTCGCCAGATGTCGAGCTCGGACGACGGCCGCTCGGTGTTCCAGTCGGTCCAGGGCGGCGCGGGCTATGTGACCTCCGGCGGCACCGCGAACACCGGCACCGGCGTGTTCGGTGCGGTGGGCGTGCTGGACGCCACGGCGCCTCACTACGGCAAGGACTTCGTCGTCAGCTTTGCGGCCGGCAACTACACCGTCACCACCAACGACACCCCACCGGTGGTCGCGGCCACCGGCCCCTTCACGGCCGGCACGCCGATCAGCTTCGGTGGTGTGCGGATGAACATCTCGGGCGCTCCGGCCGACGGCGACACCTTCGCCGTGACCACCGCCAAGAACGCCGGCACCGACGTGTTCGCCAGCATCGGCCAACTGGTGACCGCCCTGCGCCAACCGCTGGAAGGCGGCGGCGAGCCGGCGCGCGCGAAGCTGCTCAACGCGCTGAGCACCGCCAACGTCAAGGTCACGAATGCGCACGACAACGTGCTGACCATCCGCTCGTCGATCGGCTCGCGCATGAACGAGATCGACGCACTCGACGATGGCGGCGCCGCACGGGTGCTGAACGAGAAGAGCTATCTCTCGAGCATCGAGGACCTGGACCTGACCAGCGCCATTTCGGACTTCTACCAGCGCGAGACCTCGCTCAAGGCGACGCAGCTCACCTTCGCGCGGCTGTCGAACATCGCGCTGTTCAACTACCTCTGAGCCGGGCGACCGCGCTGGCCGAGGCCGGTGCCGCTCAGCGACGCAGGCGCGCCAGCAGATCGTCGGTCGGATAGGCGTCCGCAGGGAGGCCCGAGGCCCGCTGGTAGGCGCGGATCGCCCGTCGAGTGGCGGCGCCGACCACACCGTCGGGCGTGCCGCTGTCGAAACCCCGGGCGTTCAGCGCCTCCTGGAGTTCCCGAGTCTCGCTGCGGCTGAGCGTGCGCAGCTCGCGCGGCCACGGCGCGACGACGGCAGGCCCGCCGGCGAGCCGCTGGGACAGGAGGCTGACCGCGAGTGCGTAGCTCACCGCGTTGTTGTAGCGCAGGATGACCCGGAAGTTCGGCCCGACGAGGAAAGCCGGCCCCCGCGCACCGGCCGGCAACAGAAGCTCCGCGTCCATCAGATCGGGCAGCGCACCGTTCTGCGCCTGCACGCCGGCCGCGGCCCATTGCGCGCTCGGCCGGCGCTCGCTGGCATCGGCCAGCGCAGGATCGAAGCCCGTGGGCAAACGCACCTCTGCACCCCACGGCTGGCCGGCCTGCCAGCCGGAGCGCGCAAGGAAATGCGCGGTGGACGCCATGACGTCGGCCATGCTGCCCCAGATGTCGCGCTTGCCGTCGCCGTCGGCATCTACCGCATAGGCGAGGAAGTTCGTCGGCAGAAACTGCGTCTGCCCCATCGCCCCTGCCCACGAGCCGACCATGTGGTCGCGATCGATGTCGCCGTTGTCCACGATTGTCAGGGCGGCAAGCAGCTCCCTGCGCGCGAAATCCTCACGGCGGCCGTCGACGCCCAGCGTCGCCAGCGCGTCGATGGTCGGCGTGCTGCCGTAGTTGCCACCGTAGTTGCTCTCCAGGCCCCAGATCGCGACGAGCACCTCGGCGGGCACGCCGTAGCGCGCGGCAGCTGCCGCGGCTTCGCGCTGGACCTGGGCCTGTTTTTCCAGGCCGTTCGCCACGCGTTGCGGACTGACCGCGGTATCGAGGTAGTCCCAGATCGGTCGGGTGAATTCGGGCTGCGCGCGGTCGAGCTCGACCACGCGCGGCAGGTACTGTGCGCCGTTCAGCGCCGCGTCGAGGGTCGACGCTCGCAGGCCGGCGGCGAGCGCTCTCGTGCGCAAGTCCGCCAGCCACGAGGCGAGCCGGCGTTGCGCGTCGGCCGACGTGTCGACGGCCGGCTGCTGCTGCGGCGTGAAGGCTGTAGAGGGTGCGGCCGGAATGCCGGCCGCTGGGGGACTGTCGGGCCCGCCTGCTGTCGATGCAGCGGGCGGCGTCCCGCAGCCTGTGAGGGCCACGGAAAGCAATCCGGTGGCCAGCGATGGCACAAGGCCTGAGAGCGGGCGAAAACGAGCGACGACAAAGCAGTTCATCGCAGGATTTTCGCCGACGCCTCGTCAGTTGATGTTGGCACCCATCGCGTGGAAAGGCTTGCCCGGGACCTTGAACGTGCCGCCGTATTCGAACGGCGCGTTGTCGAGCAGCTTGCAGCCGCCCTTGGCCTTCGAGCAGGCCGTCGTCGACGGGTTGGTGTGCCAGACGATCGTGCCGTACAGGAAGTTGTGGATGCCCTTGCCGCCGTAATCCGCCACGCTGAGCACGTAGCTCTCGGTGCCGTGGTTGTCGGTGTCTTCGACGGAGATCGGATCGATCATCCGGCTTTCCTGCAGCGTGCGTGCGACGGAACCCGAGGTGATATTGGCGTCGAAGCGGACCCACTGGACCTGGCGGTCACCGCGCGAGGTCACGATCACTTCGCGCTCTACCGAGTTGGGATAGATGTTCTGGATGACCGCCGTGTCGTGGGCTGCTTTTTCCTTGGCGTAGCTGATGCTGGTCGGGTTGCGGCCCACGTTCACGGCGAAGCGCTCGGCGATGTCCGAGGGCGCACCGCCTGCGGTCTGGTTCAGGTAACCCGAGCCCAGATCGAACACGCGTA
>NZ_JBPJZU010000017.1:0-5676 GCF_051216635.1 Variovorax sucrosi
ACCGCGGCCTTGATCGCGGCGCCGCCGAGGTCATGCGCTGCGAGGGAAGAGAAGTCGCCCTGGAACGCGCCCATGGGGGTGCGGGCAGCGCCGACGATGACGATGGATTCGGACATGAGGTCTCCAGAGGGATGGGGGTTTACTTCGGGGGCAGGCGCACGGCACCGTCGAGGCGGATGACTTCGCCGTTCAACATGTCGTTCTCGATGATGTGCCTGGCCAAGGCGGCGTAGTCCGCAGGACGCCCCAGGCGCGAAGGGAAGGGGACGCTGGCGGCGAGCGCATCCTGGACTTCCTGGGGCATGCCAAAGAGCATCGGCGTGCCGAAGATGCCGGGTGCGATCGTCATGTTGCGGATGCCGCTGCGCGCCAGGTCGCGGGCGATCGGCAGCGTCATGCCCACGATGCCGCCCTTGGACGCGCTGTAGGCCGCCTGGCCCATCTGCCCGTCGTAGGCCGCCACAGAGGCCGTCGAAATCAGCACCCCGCGTTCACCCGTCGGCTCCGGATCGTTGCTGCTCATCGCCGCCGCCGCCAGGCGGATCATGTTGAAGCTGCCGATCAGGTTGACCGTGATCGTCTTGCTGAACGAAGCCAGGGCATGGGCGCCGTTCTTGCCGACGGTCTTTTCCGCCGGCGCGATGCCGGCACAGTTCACCAGACCGAAGAACGGTCCCAACTTCTGTGCGGCCGCCACGGCGGCGATGCCGTCGGCTTCCTGCGTCACGTCGCATCGGACGAACAGGCCGCCGATGGCCCGGGCGACCGCTGCGCCTCTGTCGTCCTGCATGTCGGCAACGACGACGCGCGCGCCGTTCTCCGCGAGCATCCTTGCCGTCCCTTCCCCCAGGCCGGAAGCGCCGCCGGTCACGATGAAAACCTTGTCGCTGATCTTCATGTTTTTCCTCCGATGATCGCCGCCTGGCTGCCGGCCTGTTGGCGCAGCAGGAACTTCTGAATCTTCCCCGTCGCGGTCTTCGGCAGCGCCGCGAACACGACGCGGCGGGGGCACTTGTAGTGCGCGAGCCGCTGCCTGCAGAACGCGATGATGTCGGCCTCGTTGACCGGCGGCGCCCCGGGCTTGAGCTCGACGAATGCGCATGGCACCTCGCCCCACTTCGGATCGGGATGCGCCACGACCGCGGCGTAAAGAATCGCTTCATGCCGATGCAGCACGTCTTCGACCTCGACCGAGGAGATGTTCTCGCCGCCCGAGATGATCACGTCCTTCGAGCGGTCGGTGATCTGGACATAGCCATCCGGATGCACCACCGCGACGTCCCCGGTGTGGAACCATCCGCCTTCGAAGGCCTGCCGCGTTGCGGTGGGATTCTTCAGGTAGCCGGTCATCACGGTGTTCCCGCGAACGACAAGCTCCCCCGCCGTGCGCCCGTCCTTGGGCACGGGGTGCATCGTCTGCGAATCGACCACCTGCAAGCCTTCGAGGGCCGCGGCGCGCACGCCCTGGCGCGCCTGAAGCCTTGCGCGTTCCGCACCGTCGAGCTCGTTCCAGCCGTCCTGCCACGCGCAGCTCACTGGCGTTCCGCTGATCTCCGTGATGCCGTAGACGTGGTCGACGGCGAACCCGAGCGACGCCGTGGCTTCGAGCACCGTCGCCGGTGGGGGAGAGCCCGCGGTGAGCACCCGCACCGGGCCCGGCAGCACACGACGCTCGTCGTCGCGCGCATTTGCCAGCATGCCCATGACCGTGGGCGCGGCGCAGAAATGATCGGCCCCGTGCACCGCGATCGCTTCGTAGATCGACGCCGCGCTGACCTTGCGAAGGCAGACGTGTGTGCCTGCGGCGGCCGTGATGGCCCAGGTGAAGCACCACCCATTCGCATGGAACATCGGCAGCGTCCAGAGATAGACGGGGGCCTTGGGAACCGCCCAGTCCGTGAGCTGCAGCAGGCTCATGAGATAGGTGCCGCGATGGCTGGGGACCACGCCCTTGGGGTCTCCCGTGGTGCCCGAGGTGTAGTTCAGCGCAATCGGATCCCACTCGTCGGTGGGCCATACGCCTTCGAATGCGGCGTCGCCTTCCGCCAGCAGCGCCTCGTAGTCGAGCACGCCCACGGCTTCGTTGCGCGGACCCTCCACGTCGTAGATGTCGATGAGGATCGGCGGGTTCGGCAGCTTGGCTACTGCCTTCAGCGCCGTGGCCGAATGCTCGCTGTCCACCAGCAGGATGCGTGACTCGCTGTGCTGGAGGATGAAGGCGAGGCCGTCGACATCGAGCCGTGAATTGATGGCATTGAGCACCGCACCCGACAGGGGGACGCCGAAGTGCGCCTCGAGCATGGCCGGGGTGTTGGGCGCCATGATCGAAACGGTGTCGCCACGGCGAACGCCACGCTGGACCAGCGCCGATGCGAGGCGATAACAACGGGCACGCGTTTCGGCCCAGCTTTGTCGGTACGCCCCGTGAATGATGGCCGTGCGTTCGGGGTACACGTCCGCCGTGCGGTCGATGAAGCGCAGGGGGGTGAGCGGAACGTGGTTGGCTGGCGTGCGTTCCAGCCCTTCCTTGTAGATGCCGGCGGCCATCAACGGGACTCCTGACGCGGTTTCCGATGGAAGGTGGCGAAGCGGTCGACCGGTTCGCGTTCCGTCACCAGGGTGTTTTCGGCGCGCGACATGTCCGCGTAGCCGAGGCTCATGCCGCAGACCAGCATCTGGTCGTCGGGGATGCCGAGTTCGTCGGCGATGACGCGATGGAATTTGGTGAAGGCGACCTGCGGACAGGTGTCGAGGCCCCTGGCGCGTGCGGCGACCATGACGCTCTGAAGGAACATGCCGTAGTCGATGAGACTTCCTTGTTCCATCAAACGGCTGACCGTGAAAAAGAGGCCGATCGGGGCATCGAAGAACCGGTAGTTGCGCCCGTGCTGGGCGTGCATGCGCTGCTTGTCGCCTTTCTCGATGCCCAGCAAGCCGTACAAGTCCCAGCCGACCTTTCTCCGCCTTTCCACAAAGGGCGATGTCCATTTCACCGGGTAGTAGTTGTAGGGCTCGCGCAGATCTGCTGCTTGCGCCGGGTCGTCGTCGATCTCGGCGATCCGGTGGCTGAGTCGGTCCTTGGCCTCGCCGCGCACGACGTGCACATGCCAGGGCTGGGTGTTCATTCCCGACGCGGCGTACGACGCCACCTGCAGGATGTCGCTGATCTGCGCGTCCGTAACGTCTTTCGCCTGGAAAGCCCGCACGCTTCGGCGTGTCGAGATGGCCCAGTCGACTGAGCGCTGCAGATCCTGGTCGTTTCCGATCGGCGCGTCGGACATTCGATTCATAGAGTCTCCTAGTTTCTTGGCCGCGAGGGACGCTTCGCTTCAGGGCCCTCGTCGGCATCACGGATGCTAGGAGTCGAGACGTCCTGCGAATGTCGGGCAGATGACACTCGCGGCCAGATCGCACTGGCATCTGGTTCGACTGAGGTTTGCCCCCGTTGCCCTTCTCGGTGCGAGCCCTGAAAATCATTGATTTCGGGGCTGCTGGAAAAATCGAATGACTGAGCCCGGGCGATTGCCAGACTTTTTGCTTGCTTCCAGCTGGAGCGCTGGGCTGACCGAGATTCAATTGAATCGGGTGCGAAGAGACGCGTTCTTGCGCGAGTACCAGGCCGGCGCAACGGTGTGCACCCGTGGCCAGCCTGCGATCCACTGGATGGGCGTTGTGGCCGGAATGCTCAAGGTCGACAAGGTGGCAGAGGATGGACGCTGCACGACGTTCGCCGGGGTGCCCGCCGGCGCCTGGTTCGGCGAGGGTGCGGTCATCAAAGGCGAGTTGCGGCCCTATGCGGTCGTCGCCATCCGGGACAGCGGGGTGGCCTTCTTGCCGCGCGCCACCTTCCAGTGGCTGATCGACGACAGCTCGTTCTTCAGCCGGTGGGTGATCGACCAGCTCAATGCGCGCCTGGCTCATTACGTCTCGCTGGTCGAAACCTCGAGATTCCAGGAAGCGACGGCACGTGTCGCGTTCTGCCTCTCTGAGCTGTTCAATCCCCAGCTGTATCCGACGACCGCCAAGCAGCTGGCCATCTCGCAGGAAGAGATCGGCCGGCTGAGCGGGTTGGCGCGGCAGAACACGAACAAGGCCATTCGCGAACTGGAAGACGCCGGTTTCCTTCGAAGCCGATACGGGACCATCGAAGTGCTGGACCTGCCGGGGCTGCAGCACTTCGCCCGCACGGCTTGAACCGTCGACCTGCTAGACGGGCGCCCGCAGGTCTTCGATGACCAGGCCATCGTTGGGCAGCGTACCGGGGCCGACGAACTCGACCTCGCATCGCAACTTGGTCAGCTCTCGAACGGTTCGCGCGATGCTCGAGCCCAGTTCGTCGCTTGCGCTTGCACATTCCGCGCGCAGACACATGGCATCGGGTTCCCAGGTGGTGGTGCTGCTGCCCCCGATCACCAGCCTCAGGCGCAGAAGCTCGCGGTGGCGGCGAGCGACCTCGGCGATCTGCTCCGGCCCGACGAACATGCCGCGCACCTTGGTCGTCTGGTTGGCGCGCCCCAACCAACCCCGGATGCGCACATTGGTGCGGCCCGAAGCGCAGGGCCCGGGCAAGACCGCGGAGAGGTCCCCGGTGCCGAAGCGGATCAGTGGATAGTCCGGGTTGAGCGAGGTCACCACGACCTCGCCGACCTCGCCCTCCGGCACGGGGTCGCCGGTGCCGGGCCGGACGATCTCGACGATGATCCCCTCGTCGAGCACCAGCCCCTCGCGAGGCGCGGTTTCGTAGGCGATCAGTCCCACGTCGGAGGTCATGTAGCACTGGTACGCGTCGACCCCGCGTTCGCGCAGCCAGTCCCGTGCCACCGTCGGGAACGCCTCGCCCGACACAAGCGCCTTCGTGAACGGCAGGCGCGTAGCGCCTTGGGCGGCCGCGCGCTCAAACAGTACCTTCAGGAAGCTCGGCGTGCCCACATAACAGGCCGGCTGCAGGTCCAGGATGGCCCGCAGCTGGAGGTCCGTGTTGCCCGTGCCGCCGGGGAACACGGAACAACCGAGTGCCATAGCGCCTGCCTCCATGATCGCGCCGGCCGGCGTCAGGTGGTAGCTGAAGCTGTTGTGGACCAAGTCGCCAGGCTGGAAACCCGCCGCGAACATCGCCCTGGCGCTTCGCTCGAAATCGCCGCCGTGCCCTTCCGGCTCATACAGCGGGCCGGGTGACTGGAACACCCGGCGCACGCCCGACCTGACGCTCACACCGTGCCAGCGGACCGCCGCGAATCCAGCGAATGGATCGACAGGGGTCCGCTGGGACTGCCGGCTCATGAAGCCCTCGTGCTTGCGAAGCACCGGCAGCGCGGCCAGCGCGGCTCGGCTGGTGACCTGGTGGGGGGAAACGGCGGCGAGGATCTCTGCCATCGCCGGGGCATGGGTTTTGGCGTGCGCGATCTGCCGCGGCAGGGCCGCCAGCAAGGCGCGCTCTCGTTCCGCGGGCGAACGCACGTCCAGCGCGTCGTAGTACTTCTCGACCTCGTGCCGTGCGCGAGACCCTTTTGCACCGGTAACCATGCGCTGTCCTGAGTCGTTCATGCCAGCCACCTCTTTCTGCGCTTGTAGCTCTTCACGTCCTTGAAGCTCTTGCGGTCGCCACCACCGACACCCAGGTAGAACTCCTTGACGTCCTCGTTCTCGCGCAGGCTCTTGGCCTCGCCGTCCATCACG
>NZ_JBPJZU010000018.1:0-3675 GCF_051216635.1 Variovorax sucrosi
CATCATGGGCGAGATCTCCTCGGCCAGCCAGGAGCAGACCTCCGGCATCGAGCAGATCAACCAGGCCATCACGCAGATGGACCAGGTGACGCAGCAGAACGCGGCGCTGGTGGAAGAAGCCGCGGCCGCCGCTGCCTCGCTGCAGGAGCAGGCCGGCAGCCTGTCGCACTCGGTGCGTGTCTTCCAGCTGGCGCCGACAGGCGCCTGAATATTTTGGCGGCGATGACTTCAACTTTTGTCTTCGTTGCCGATAACTGGACGTGGCCGTGGGCTGGTGCATCGCGAAAAGCGGTGCCCGCCGTCGCGCCGCACGGCCGTTCCCCCGTCTATGACTCCGCAAGGTAGAACCATGAATCTGCGAAACCTCAAAATCGGCGTGCGCCTTGGCGGCGGATTTGCGGCCATGCTGCTGCTGATGGCATTGATCGCTGGCGTCGGCATCGTGCGCCTCGACGCGGTGGGCCATTCGACCCAGGCGATGGTCGATGACGCGTTGGTCAAGGAGCGCCTGGCGGCCCGGTGGGCGAACCTGCTCGGACCGAGCATCGTCTACTCCTTCGGCATGGCCAAGGCCACCGACAGCGAGAACGAGGCGTACTTCAAGAAGAACCTCACCGAAGGCGTGGCGTCGATCAATCCGGTGCAGCAGGAGATGGGCAAGCTGCTCACCTCGCCGGAGGAAAAGAAGCTCTTCCTCGACGTGGTCGAGGCACGCAAGGCCGTGCTGGCCCATCTGGCGACCATCAATGCGCTGAAGGCGGCGGGCGACCGCGAAGGCGCGGCCAAGCTGGCCGACACCCAATACCAGGCCGGGCTCCTCGTGTACAGCAAGGCCGTGCAGCAGATCGCCGACGCCCAGCGCGTGCAGATCGACGCGATGGCCGCGGACATCCGGCGCAACCACCGAAGCGGCCGCTGGACCCTGCTCCTCCTGTCGGCGCTGGCCCTGGGGGTGGGCACGCTGTGCGCCTGGCGGCTCACCGTGGGCATCGTGCGTCCGATGCGCGGCGCGGTCGAGCTGGCCCAGAAGGTGGCCTCGGGCGACCTGAGCACGCACATGGACATCGCTTCGCGCGACGAGGTCGGCCAGCTGCTGACGGCGCTCAAGGCCATGAACGACAGCCTGGCCAAGGTGGTGGGCGAAGTGCGCCAGGGCACCGACACCATCGCGACGGCATCGAGTCAGATCGCCTCGGGCAACCAGGACCTGTCGTCCCGCACCGAGGAGCAGGCCAGCTCGCTGGAGCAGACGGCGGCCTCGATGGAGGAACTGACGGCCACCGTCAAGCAGAACGCCGACAACGCCCGTCAAGCCAACCAGCTTGCCGTGTCGGCATCCGAAGTTGCGGTGCGCGGCGGCAGCGTGGTGAGCCAGGTGGTCGACACGATGAGCGCGATCAACGCGTCGTCCAAGAAGATCGTCGACATCATCGGCGTGATCGACGGCATCGCTTTCCAGACCAATATCCTGGCGCTGAACGCGGCGGTGGAAGCGGCCCGCGCTGGCGAGCAGGGCCGCGGCTTTGCGGTGGTGGCCTCGGAAGTGCGCAGCCTGGCGCAACGCTCGGCCTCGGCCGCCAAGGAAATCAAGGCGCTCATCGACGACTCGGTGGGCAAGGTGGGTGCCGGCAGTGCCCAGGTGGCCGAGGCCGGCCAGACGATGGAAGAGATCGTGGCCAGCGTGAAGCGGGTGACCGACATCATGGGCGAGATCATGGCCGCCAGCCAGGAACAGACCTCGGGCATCGAGCAGATCAACCAGGCGATCACGCAGATGGACCAGGTGACGCAGCAGAACGCGGCGCTGGTGGAAGAGGCCGCAGCGGCTGCCGCTTCGCTGCAGGACCAGGCCGGCAGCCTGTCGCAGGTCGTCGGCGTCTTCCAGCTCCACCCCGTGTCCACGCCCACGCCCATGCGGCGCCTCCCCGCCTGAGTTGCACCGCGTTCATTCCAAAGAGACAGAACCGAGATCCCATGCGCGTCAATCTTCCCGTCACCGTCACCGTCACCGTCACCGGATACCCGCTGCCGCAGGGCGTGGCGCTGCCGGCCCTGGCCGACGCGGCCGACTGACCCGATTTTTCCTCCGTCCCATCCCAACCTTCAGCGAGGCAATTCCATGCTCACCAAATCTTCCCCCACCTCCAAGCAGCCGGGCGATGCAGGCGCTTCCAGCCGTGCGGCCGAAAAGCCGCTGGAGTTCCTGTCGTTCACCCTGGGCGACGAGGAATACGGCATCGACATCCAGAAGGTGCAGGAACTGCGCGGCTACGACGCCGTCACCCGCATCGCCAATGCGCCGGCTTTCATCAAGGGCGTGGTGAACCTGCGCGGGATCATCGTGCCGATCATCGACATGCGCATCAAGTTCAACCTGGGCGAGCCGAGCTACGACGAGTTCACCGTGGTCATCGTGCTGAACATCGGCGGCCGGGTGGTGGGCATGGTGGTGGACAGCGTGTCGGATGTGATCACGCTGAGCTCGGAACAGATCAAGCCGGCACCCGAGATGGGCTCGGCGCTGGACACCGACTACCTGATCGGCCTGGGCACGCTGGACGAGCGGATGCTGATCCTGGTGGACATCGACCGCCTGATGTCCAGCGAAGAAATGGGCCTGGTCGAGGCCGTGGCGGCCTGAGCGCGCGCGAACCTCTTTCGGTCTCCTGCCCCATCCCTTCGGATCTGCTCATGACATCCCTTCGCAACCTCCGCATCGGCACCCGCCTGGCGATCGCCTTCTCGATCGTGCTCGGCCTGACCGTGATCGCCGCTGCCTTCTCGCTGGTGAGCGCGGTGCGCAACGCGGAGGCCACCCGATTGATGATGCAGAGTCCGCTCGCCAAGGAGCGGTTGATCTCCGACTGGTACGTGCTGACCTATTCGGCCATCGCCCGCACCGCGATGATTTCCCGCACCACCGACGAGACGCTGCCGGTGACTTTCGCCGACGTCATCGCCGACAGTGTGAAGCGGGGCAGCGAGACGATCGCCAAGGTGGAGGCGCTGCTGGTCACCGAGGAGGAGAAGGCGGTCTTCAAGGACATCCTCGCGCTGCGTGCCAAGTACCAGGCTGCCAAGGACATGGTGGCGAAGGCCAAGGTCGGCGGTGGCGCCGACGAGGCGGCGCGCGTGTTCTCGGACAAGTTCAACCCGGCCGCCAAGGCCTACGAGTCGCGCGTGCTCTCGCTGCTGGCGATGGAGCGCCAGGCGATCGACGAGATGAGCCAGGCGATCGACCGGGCCAATGCCCGCAGCCTGCGGATGGGCGTGCTGCTGACGGTGCTCACGCTGCTGGCCGGCGCGGCCTTCGCCTTCTTCATCTCACGCAGCATCACCCGACCGCTGCGCCAGGCCGTCAAGGTCGCGGAGACGGTGGCCGCCGGCGACCTGAGCGGGCACATCGAAGTGCGCTCGACCGACGAGACCGGCCAGCTGATGCAGGCCCTGAAGAACATGAACGACAGCCTGGCCAAGGTGGTGGGCGAAGTGCGCCAGGGCACCGACACCATCGCGACGGCGTCGAGCCAGATCGCCTCGGGCAACCAGGACCTGTCCTCGCGCACCGAAGAGCAGGCCAGCTCGCTGGAGCAGACGGCGGCCTCGATGGAAGAACTGACGTCGACCGTCAAGCAGAACGCCGACAACGCACGCCAGGCCAACCAGCTGGCGGCC
>NZ_JBPJZU010000019.1:0-2953 GCF_051216635.1 Variovorax sucrosi
GGGGGTTGCAGGCAGTGCGGGGCTGACGAATCAGGCGATGCAGCAAGGGGACATCGGGTTGTTGATGACGACGTTGCTGATCTCTGCGCCGCCGATGGCGGCGGCGTTCTTTGGGGGGACGATGGGGAGTTTCTCCAGCGTGTCGCAGGTTTCGGCTGGTGCGGGGGCACAGGCCAATGCTTCTGGGATGCCGGGGCAGGCGGGGTATCAGCCGGCGGCGACGACCCAGTCTAAGGCTCCTTATGGTGGTGGCGGTGGAGGTATGGATCAGCGTCAAGTTAGCAGCAACGTCCCCCCCTCGCAATCCGCAACACAGCGGCCTGTTGATGAGATCAAGACAGCTTCCGTTCCTCCGCCCCCGAAGGCGCTCAAGGTCGATGGGGAAGCATGATGAGTACGCTATCGCTAATACGCAGCTTGACGGGGCTGCTAATGGGCGTGTTCGTAAGCTTTGCAGCGCATGCGCAGTGCCCGCCGGGCTCCTACTTGGTTTCCAACCCAACGAACACCTACTGCTTGCCTGAGCCTAACTATCGCCCGCCACAACAGGCACCCCAACAGCCCGCTGTGGTTTGGCAGGATCGATATGGGGCGATTGCAACTGATGGCCCCAATCAGGCAACAGGCTCTTCCGTGAATATGCTCAGCGAAGGCGCTGCACAGAATGCGGCCATCGCCGATTGCAGGGCTAAAGGTGGGGTTAACTGTGTAATTAAGCTTGCTTTCAGCAATGGCTGCGCCGCTGTTGCGACAGGTGACAAAGGCCACGGTGCCTCTGCCCGTCAAACGATTGCTGAAGCCTCATCTGCAGCGCAGAACGATTGCGTTGCTTCAGGCGACACGAACTGCCGCATCTACTACAAGGTTTGCAGCCTACCCGCGCGGATTCAATAGCAACCATGAGGCGCCCTATCGCTGTGCTCTCCGCTTTTCTTGCCATCACCACCAGCGCTTGCTGCCAACGCCCCATGCATAAAGCGGCGGCGATATAGCAATTCGTAGCAAATACTCCATGAACCGCATCGCTTCACTCCTCGCCGCCGCCGCTCTCGGTCTGGTTTGCCCTCATGCCTTTTCGCAGAACGCGCAGGCACCCAGCCTGTGCGCGGCCAACGAAGAGCCGGTGTTCTCCTGCACGCTGCAAGGCCCCAGCCGCAAGATGATTTCGTTGTGCGCCTCACCTGCATCGGCGCAGGGTGAAAGAAGTTTCCACTACCTGTATGGGCGGCATTCGAAAATCGAACTCGAGTATCCGGCGAGCGGAAACGGCAACGAGGCATTCACGTTCACGCGCTTGTTCTATGCCGGCGGCACGTTTGGCTATGCCCACTCCCTCAGCAACGAAGGCTACAGGTACATCCTGTATTCGATCGAAGGCACCAACAACCGCGCGGGCTTGTTGGTGCAGCGCGATGGGCAGCTACGTGCAGTTCGCGATATGGCTTGCCGGCCATCGACGCTGGTGGAGGCGAAGGACACCGAATTAGTACGCATTACATCCGAATGGAAGGCCGACCCAGACATCGAAGCTCACGGCCTGCCAAGCACCCGCTGAAATTTGATTCCTTCAGGGAGAACTCACCATGTCACAACATTCAACCCGGCATGCATCGCACCCGCACCACGCACACCGCGCGGCCCCGTACTCCAAAGAGAACGGCGACTTTGTGTTGCAGGCCGCGCAGGGCGCGGGCATCAAAAATCCGAAGGAGTTGGCCAACTTCATGGGCCAGATGCAGGTGGAGTCGCATGGCTTTACCAAAGCGCACGAAAACCTGCGCTATTCGGGCCACAACGTGTTCAAGGCGCTGCACAAACACCACCCGGAAATGACCCAGGAGGATGCCAGCGCCATTGCGGCGGGTGGCCCAGAGAAGGTGGCGGAAGCCATTTATGGGGGTCGTCGCAATCTAGGCAACACAGAGCCGGGCGACGGGTGGAAGTTTCATGGCCGTGGCTTTGTTCAGTTGACAGGCCGCTACAACTACGAACGCTATGGCAAAGCGCTTGGTCTGGACCTCGTGAACCACCCCGATCTGGCCTCGGAGCCCGCGAACGCGGCCAAGATCGCTGTGCAGTATTGGAAGGAACGCGTGGTGGCGCACGGCCATCAGCACGACGTCACCCGTACCACTGAAGACATCAATGGCGGCCAGAACTCCCTCAAAGAACGCAAGGCCGCCGCCGCCGAGTGGGAAACCAAACTCGCCCACGGCTACAAGCCGGGAGACCCCGAGCTTGGTCAGACGCTTAAGGACAAGCACCATCCCGGCCACACGCTCTACGAGCAGGCGTTGCACAAGTTGCAGAAATGGAATCACGATCACTACATCAAGGTGGATCCCCAGAGCACCGGGAATGCCGCCGCTGCGTTGGCTGTGGAAGCTCATCACCATGGGCTCACGCGGATTGACCATGTGGCGCCCAATGACCGCGGCGACAAACTCATCGCCGTTCAGGGCCAGTTGGGAACAGCGCAGTCGAAGGTGATCGGTGTGGACACGATGGTGGCACTGAACACGCCCATGGCCCAAAGCTCGCAAGCTTTCAACCCGACGCAGCAGACCCAGCAACCGGTTGCCCAACCGGGCCAGCAAGCACAGCAAGCGACACAGCCGGCCCCCACGCAAGAAGCGCCGGCCATGTCTCGCTGAACTGAGGCTACAGGCTAAATCGCCCTTCGACGCCAATGCCCATGAGCACTGCGACACCAATCATCAATTCGATAGCTAACGAACTGTTCAGCGGATGGACCGCGTGGACGAAGACACGCATGCGCAGTCTCGTCGCCGTGGTGCGGTCGCTGAGGGCGCTGTTCGTCGGTGTGCTGCGCACCGCCTGGATCATGGTGCAGGGCTTTCGCATCCTCACCGGCCAGTCGCGCGAGCCGATGATGGGCTTGGTGGTCAATGCCAGTCGCACCACCCTCATCCTGATCGCCGCCTCCACGATG